>JAICXY010000007.1 GCA_025934495.1 Candidatus Nitrosocosmicus sp. | reverse complement strand
TCTACAATATCAGATAGAAAATGTTCGGCTACGAACATATTTCGCTCCTTTGATAGACTTGTTGCAAGAATATTCTTAGTTTCAGATTCGATAGCAATCCACAACCATATGATTTCTGAACCTACTTTGAATTGAGTTTCATCGATTATGAATTCAGATATCTTGGTCTTATTGTAAGATAATCTTTCAGGTTTGTACTTTTGAATCCAATCCTGTCTTATTGCAGTCTGACTTCTTTTAACGAATCGAGAAATTGCTTTGGATGTATTTCTTAATGAAAGACCATTAAAGTAAAGGTGTAAAGAATATACTATATCTTCAAGAGATGTTCTTTTTCTAACTTGTTGTATCATACATTATAAGCAAGGAAGAAATCTATAGCTTTTTCCTTAACTTTACAGAGCCTTCAGGATTATTGGAATTCAAAAATATTAAGATGCTATAATAATACAAGATCAATAAGATATAAAAAGTAGAAAGAATCCACAGTATACTGCTACATCATTCCTTGTAATCTGCTACCAACACTGAGCGAGTGTTATATGTCATCTACTGTTCAAATAAGAATGAGGATCAATAATGTTCGCAAAGTAAAATAATGCCCTAAGAACACCTATCTGTATTCATCACCGCAGTCTCCAATGATATCAAACAAATTATTTGACTTTGTACATACAGTATCTATGGCATCATAATCTAACTTATCTAAACTAAAGTTGAATACTTGGGCATTATTGTTTCTGTGATCAGATATTCCAAGTCTAACACCTATAATGACACCTGCTATTGCAGATTTCTCCAGAATATATCGGGTTGCTACATTTGCAATACTTACATTGTGCTTTTGTGCAATGTCCTTCAGAGTAGATAAAAGTTCTTGGAACAGATTCCATCCGCCCCATATATCTATCATCTTCTTGTATTTTCGTAAGCTTAGTGTATTTAACTCCCCACCAGAAGGTTCTTGTATTCTTCCTAGATATCGCTCTGACATCAACCCTCCGCACAGGCTTCCATAGGCAATAAGATTGATATTATTCTCCATGCAAAATGGAACCATCTTTTCTTCTGGCCTACGATCTATGATCGAATATTGAACTTGGTTTGATACAACATGTAAATCTGTATCGATTATAATTTGCATACGTTCAGTATCAAAATTTGTAAGACCTATCTGCTTGATTATTCCTTCATCACGAAGGTCGGACAGGTATTTGAGAGCATCCAGGTAATATAGATTATCATAATCCCACCAGTGAAACTGTAGCAAATCTAGAGATCTTACTTCCATTCTCTGAAGAGATCTTTGTATATTTTCTTTAACAATAGAACGTGTAATTCTTCCTGGTTGTGGCACCCATTTTGTTAGTGACTGTATTCTATCGAGTTCTTCTTTTCCTTTTAGTTCAGATAATCTACGCCGGAACTGTCCAATAAAATCTTCTGCGGGGCCATAAATATCTGCTAGATCCCAGCTAGTGAATCCCACCTCATGATATTTCATCATATCTTTGATTGCCAATTCATGATCGATATATCCATGTCCTCCTGCAACCTGCCACATGCCATTGATTATTCTGTGTATTGACAAATCAGGAGTTAGGTGGTAGTAGTGGCCTTTTCCACTCATGTTATCATTCATTCTCTATGTTTTCTCTAGATTTTATATGGCAAATATAAAGTACAAAAATCTGATGAAGTAGTACGGTTTGCATCTAATCTAAATAGATGAGATCACTGATATCGGTTCTGTTAACTTATGTTTAGCACCTCCTTGTTATGCATCTTTAAAAATAGAGGCATCTTTTATTGCACTACAACATCACCAATTTTATAGAAAGAACTGTCCGAATCGTCCAATTGTCAATACGGTCCAACCGTAAATTGATATCATAATGAAGTGACAAAACAAGCACAAAATCTTAACTGTAATATAAAAATGGACAATTCTTTTAGAGACTACAAAAACAACTGTCAAATTTAACTGTTATACTAAAGATGTGTTTAAATTTAGGTTCCTTGGTCGTTGATTTCAACCTTAAAATGAAATGTATTATAAAGGAGAATGTCTTAAGCAAAGGCCATTACACCACAAAAGAAAAAATGAATATGAAGGATATGATTATAGATATTGCTGATGATGAGGATGAGGATGAGGATGATGATGACAGCAAAGGAAATATCCATTTACCGCTGGGGAAGAGATGCTAATAAAAAATCAGGCATTGTAGAATATAGAATCTCGGTATTAAAAATGGTCAAGTTCATCCTTTATTTCGTAGTATATGAGAGAGCATCCCGATGGATAAACATGTCATTTCAGCTATTGCATTAAGTTTTCAATTATACTATAGTAGTCCAGTGGCAGCAGGATCAATTTTTCGATCTGGAAATTTTTTAACATCCACAAACAACAGATTAATTAATTTAATATCTAAAAGAAACTTATGATTATCAGAGTCCTTTATTGTGGAAAACTAATCATCTAATCTTGAGAATCGATAAGATACATTCATAAATTATTCGGTCAAATTGCTTAAAAATTAAGATGATATTTTGGTGCCGGTTTTCATATAGATGGTATCCATCTGTTTACATAACTGTTAAGATGCGGTAAAATGCTCTTAGTGGTGCAGCAATAGGTGGAATAGATTCATTCATACTTCCACCAGGTTTAGTTATTGGAGGTCTTAGTGCTTTAGCTGGACCTACAGGTTGTGGTGGATTAGTAAAAATTGATCAATTAAGTTCTATAGGAAATTTGGTGGGACTCTAAATATTTTAACAAAATTTATTCCCCGAATTGATTACTCCTGCAACTTCATGGCCTGGCACACGAGGATACTGAATGCCTGGAAACAACCCATCTCTAGCTGCAGAATCACCATGGCATATACCGCAGGCTTGAACCTTGATACGGACTTGTGATACATCAGGTTCAGGAACATCTCGCTCTAGAATTTCTAAAGGACCACCTGGATGGGAAACTTGTACATAACGACCACGTATAAATTATATAAAATCGATTTGAAAAATAAATTAGTTTCTGAATTCAAATGGATCTGCCCTGGTTCCAGTTCGAAGCCAAGTGGTCCATAGAATCCTTCTGGACCACCGCCACAACCAGCACGTGAGAGAAAATGCACCAATGGAGCTTGAGCGTGAGTCCGGCTCTGGTCGTCGCAAGCCGGCGGGTAAGGTCAACATCAATATCGTGAAAATCAAGAAACTCATGATCGAGTGTATAGGCCGCCTTGTAGACCGCCTCCTTGATGGCAAAGAGAATCTTTGCCCCAAACGGGTTGTCAGCAATCGCATGCCGCTCCCGCGGTGTAGCAGTCAGCTCAAGCATTTCCGGTGGCAACGGCGCTATTGGTTCGATATCGACGCCGACCGCATCAAGGTCATGCTGCAGACCGACAGCGGCTACAGCAATTCTATCATCGTGCGCCATCGAGCCTACAACTCCTGCTGGCCAGATCGGTGCGCCAAATGTGCTCCTGAGGATTGGAAGACCAGCAAAACCCATCGAGTTCATCAGCTCGCGCGCCGCACGCCGTTCGGCGCCACTGGCTCGGCACCTTTCGATCGTAGGGAAGGATAACGACGCCATCTCCTCGTGAAGTAGCGCGAACTCATCGCCTTGCGAAATCATACGATGGCCGATCAGCAGACCTGGCACGGCGAGGGCATCGATTGCTCGCTTTATTAAGGGATCTACAGTACCGTCGGACATTACAGTTTCAGAACCGCGATCACCTTTCCATCGCAGTCCGGTCCCACCTCCACAAAACTGATGCTGGTGTAGAACGTCTTCGCAACTGGATTTTCGGGTATGTAGCGGATCGATATCCTTTCCATCCACGGGCTCACTCGAATATCCTCCAGAGCCTTGCTCAGCGCCACTTGACCATAGCCTTTGCCTTGGTAATTACGATAGATATGATGTGATAGATTGAGGCTTCCTGCGCCTTGCCCTTTTTTCTTTACGTCATACATCAGGAAGCCGACTAATCGGTCCCCGACATAGACATCTCGCGGGCACACGTCGGGAGCGAACAAAGTTTCGACAACCAAATGGATATACTCGCCACTAGACAGTCCAGCCCGCACCAAGATCAAACTCTCCTATCGATTCCCAATTGTCGGCGATCATTTTCTTAAGACTGACCTTGGCGTTCATTGAGGTGAAAACTCTTTTCGGACGATGGCATCCGCAACATTCAGGGGGATACAAACATCGACCTGAGACACGTGGCGGCTTTCCATCTTGGCCGGATTTCCGCACCACTCTGTATGTGATTCTAGGATCTCGCCTTTCATTAGGAAGGAATCGGCATCGAGTACAACGTCGTCTCCAGTGCTGACGCCGTAGTGAACTAAGGCCCCTGGGCCGATAGAGCATCTGTTGCCGAGCCGGATGTAGTCGGACTTGAACACACCTTCCTCGAGTGAATGTGCTTGCAACACACTGCCCTCGTTCAGATTGGCGTAGTCACCGACCTCCGTCAGCGAGCATTCATGGTTGCCCAAGCTGCAATCGAAAATCTTGGCACCAACCTTCATGCCCATGGCGCGAAGCAGCACTCCGCGGAACGGGGTGCCGGCGAACATTGTCAGGATAGGGAAAGCGTCTATTTTCCAGTACCTTTCGTGCCACCAGAAATACGGATCGTAGATCGAGGCGAGATGAGGTTTGAGTCGCTTGAAGCCTAAGATTGCGCGCTCGAGCACGATAAAGAAGGCGATGTTGAAGGCGATACCTACTACGCTGGCTGCGAAGAACGCGTAGATGCCAAAACGGTCGTAACTCGCGATTGCAGATTGTCCGAGCACGAAGTCGGCAAAGACTGCCATCCACTGGCTGGCAAGGAATATCAAGGCTGTGATGAAATTGTACGCGTTCTTCCGGCGCAGCCGAGCACGACGCGTTTGCTCGTCGAACGACGCATTCAAGTTGCTATCGCGGCAGACTTTGCGCGGAATCTCGAAGGCCGGCGAGCCGAGCAGCCCGACGTTCTCGCGCACCGGACCGTCGATCGGCACCAAGGTCTTGGTGCCGAACAGGACGTTGGTTCCGGTGCGACCATTCGGCGGGTAGGAGATGCCGTTGCCTAGAAAGTTATTGTCGCCGATCTTCGACTCGGTAAGTCGGAATGACGTCGCCGACATCTGAACGTTGAGCATCTTCAGTCCGTCCGAAACTATCGTGCCGCTGCCAATATTGCAGAGAAACGGGTTGTCGTGCTTCTGGTCGTTTCCCATGTTTGAGCCAGTCTGATAGACCGTGTTCAGGTTCCAGCCGACGTAGCGCATATACGTCACTATTGCTGACGAGTCGCCGAACAGCCGACCGAAGAAATCCGAATTACTGACGCCCCGTATGATGCTCTGCAGCATGTAGTGGAAGCCGAAATTCGGGTAGATCGCGCCGGGCCGCAGCGCTAGCATGCAGAGACGCGGAATGACACACACGACCACAAGCCCGAGACCGAGCGCGCCAAAGAAAAACGCCGCCGAAAGGACGAGCAGCAAGGGAATCGACATGGAGAAGATCGCCTGGCAATGCAGAGAGGATAGAGTAGACGGGCAATACAGATCCCAGGCATGATAGATGAGGATCATCACCATAGGCACAGCGATCATGAACATTGTCGAGAGGATGAGCGACACATAGATGGCGCCTCGAAGTGTAGTGTCGTTCTTGTCCTTGATCGGGCAATAGTCAGAGAAAGTCTCAACTGCCGGCGAGCCATGGTAGCGCTTGCCATCCGGCACACGCTGGCCACCCTGAAGCGACGAGGCATGACCGAGCTGTGTGTTGTCGCCCATCGTAGTGTCGATGTCGAGTACGCTGCCTTCGCCAACGAAGGCGTTGCTGCCGATAGTTACAGGGCCCATATGGATGAAGTTTGACTGCGCGCGATAGCCGAGCAGGCTTGTTTCGTTGCCGACGATGGTGTTGTCACCGATCGTCACAAGGTCGGTACATACCGGTGCGAAATGGCACCTCACAATTACATTGCGGCCGATCCTAGCACCCATCAGACGCAGATAGATGTTGTAGAGGGGTGTGCCGATGAATGCGGCCGCAGGTGATGTGCGCATCAAGGTCTTGACAGCCCAGAAGCGAAAATATGCAAAGCTCCAGATCGGAATCGATTGCGCCTTGAAGCGGCCGATCAGTAGCCATTTCGAGGCGATGGGAACCGCGGTCAGCACAACAAACAATCCTGCGCCAAATGCGACGCTGCGCTCGTAGAGCCCCACCGAGCTGTCAGAGGCCGTCGCCCATTGGATACCGTCCACGAAGATCAAGAGTCCGAATAGCAGATAGGCTGCATAGAACTCAATCTGCATGGCCCCGCAGGTGACGTACGATAGGTTCGATGGAACGTGAAAGGGTTCCGTCTTCATTGCAACAGATTCGTCGATCGAAGAATCGAGGTGGTGTGCTAGTCTAGCGATCGTCGGATGCATGTAAATATCACGCATCGACACGTTTGACATGCTCGAATTCCTGCGGATCGCTGCACAGACACGCGCCATCAACAGCGAATTGGCACCGAGATCATCGAAGAAGTGGTGCTCGATCGAGATATGCTTGGCGCTAATGACCCCCGACAAGCGCGTCGTGCAGCATGCGCTCGCGCTCGGTTTTGGGCAGAACATATCCTTGCGCGGCAGAAAAACGCTGCAACTGAGGCTTGGGCAGCCTCTTGTAGTCGGTCTTGTTACTCAGCGTCATTGGTATGGCGTCGACTGGCTCGAGGAAGGCTGGCACCATGTAGGCTGGAAGCTTGCTGCGCAGAGCCTGCGAGATCTCGCTATGCGGTAGTTCGATTCCCTGCTTGAGAGCATAATAGGCAACGATTTCGACGACGCCCTCTTCGAGCTCGAATGTAATCACGGCGGCCTGTGCGACCTGAGGTAGGTCGAGCAGCACCGATTCGATTTCATTGAGCTCGATACGATAGCCCCGAATCTTGACCTGCGTGTCGATACGGCCGCGGTAGTAGATCTCGCCGTTCTCGTTGATCTGACCAAGATCGCCGGTGCGATATATTTTGCCGGAGGGATTATTTGTGATGTGCAAGAAATCGCAAATGAACTTCTTCATTGTCAGGTCATCGCGATTCATGTAACCAAGAGCTAGTCCGACGCCTGCGATACCAATCTCACCTATCTCACCGGTCGGAACGGTCTTGTCTTCGTGCGGATCGAGGATGACGATCGAATAGGTCGGGATCGGTACACCAATCGTGACTGGCTTATCCGGTCGCAGCTCGGTCATTGTTGCTGTGACGGTCGTCTCGGTGGGACCGTAAGTATTAAGAATGCGGCGGCCGGGGCGATACCATTGGGTTACGAGATTTTGCGGACAAACCTCACCGCCGACAATCAGGACCCGCAGGTCCGGCAACTCCTGCTCGATGGTGGTGAGCAGTGTCGGACAACAACCCATTACTGTCACACGGCGTTCGCGTAGAAAGTCTCCAAGCTCGTCGCCCATCAGGGTCATGCCGACCGGCCCAGGGACGATCGTCGCACCGGCCATCAGCGACACCCAGATCTCATCGACGGAGAAATCGAACGCGATCGTTATGCCTTGGTAGACACGATCGCCAGGCGCATAGCCATAAATCTCAGCGGCGACGCGCACGTAATTACAAATACTTGCGTGTCCGATACCGACGCCCTTCGGATTACCGGTGGTGCCCGATGTGTAGATGATATAACAGAGGGGCTCAATCGGCGGCGCAACGCCGGTCAACGGATCGGCCGCCTGTGCATCTATCTCCAGTCTTTCCGAATCGAGAAATATCTTGTTGACATTGGTACCGGAGAGGTGATTCGCCAAACTTGACATTGACACGATGGCGGAAACGTCTGCGTCTCCGAGAATGAAGCGAATGCGTTCGATCGGAAAGGCAGCATCAAGCGGCACATAGGCCGCATTGACTTTCATCACCGCAAGCATCGCCACGTATGTTTCTGGCGATCTGTCGAACATCATTGCGACGCGGTCGCCGGACTTGATTCCGCGGGCAAGCAGATGACGAGCGAGCTTATTGGCACGGCGGTTAAGATCGCGATAACTCAAAACGATGCCGCCGCTTCCGATTACAGCATCATTCGTCGAGAAGTGGATGCAGGCTTCCTCGAGAAGATGATTAAGTCGCTCACCAGGAGAACAACGGAGTGCATTGCTCTCATGCTCACGTACTACATTCTGATGCCGTCCGAGGCACCGGACTCTGTTCAGATCAGGCTGCCGTTGTGCGAGCAGGCGCAACTCGGAGACCTTCTCTCCTCCGACATGGTCTAAATTCGATCGGTGCGGAACAGATTGTGACATGTCATGATTTCCTTATATAAATATAATATTTATAAGCCCAAAATCTCAGTAACTTCTTTAATTATATTATTAGTAGAAAATATTATTTAAACTTGTTGCAGAAAAGTTTCAAATTGGATATGATTCAAAATGATACTCAAAAGCTCATATGGACGTTGATTTGGCTGTTGAAAGTTATGACATTTACTTATATTTGAATGGTGTAATATTGGAATTGTCATTATCATTGGTCTTTATTTCTTTTATTATTGAGCATTTCAAGAGCAGAGGCAATTTCAAGAGGTCGATCATTTACTGCTATTTCATCTATTCCTTGTTTAAGAGGTATATCTTCTTTAATACTTATCCTATCTTCAATCCTCAAGCACTTGCCGCACAGAGGCATTATATTACCGTAGATTTGAAAGACGCGGCCAAGTGCTCGTAGCTTGATGTCCTCCTTGCTGTACCACTGTATAATGCAAGGATATTTTTTTACAAGATCCGTTTCTGGTATTGTAACATCTCTATCATATTCTTTTAATAACCATTGATCAGAAGGCGGTATGATTAAAGTCTGACTAAACTCTTGGCCTAATAAAAGTTCTATTTTGCCTATTGACTTCCAGAATTCCTGGCTACCCCCTTCATCTTGAAGTTTAAAAGGTCTGTATGAGCATTCTAGCATAACAATCAGTTTTCCATTGGGATATACCTGTATAGTACAGCTGCATTTATGCTCTAACTTGAATGATTTAACCTTGGCTCTATTTCTTTGACTTTTTATTATCCATCCATTTTTAGCGGTTAGAATGTTATAATCTTGGTCAAATCCAACAGCAGGATCAGCAATACCCATCTTTACATGTATCATTAGTTTATGAAATGTAGGTTCACTTGCAGTAATCTCATTAACTAACATCTGGATAACACTTAGTTGAGATGAATCTAACTGCTGTTGATGTTGCCTCCCTTTAGTCATATTACTGTTATTCATATTGGATTGCTTTTGCAGGAATCTTTCAATTTCAGTAGATAGAAAATACTCTTTGAACCTGCTTTGCTTTCGTCCTTCTAGATGAATTAAGAGTTTGTTACTTTGACTTTCATTTATGATTTTTTTAGCAGTGCTGAGAGAGTATTGAAACCTAGATACCAAATCTTCTCTTGTGATTCCTCTATTTTCAGTATAGTGAATATTATAAGCTTCAATCGCTATTTTTTTAAGCATTGGAGAGAGTTGTTTGTTGAGCGTTGATTCCAAATGTTTGATGGCCTCTTGAGCATCCGCAGAAGGACCGATAAGAGGGTTTGCTGGTGCAGAATCAGGTAAAGAAGAGGATGAGAAAGAGAAGGAATGATTAGTGAATCAACAGGCATGGTAATATTATTGACCTCTATGACAGCAGAAAAAAGTGATAATTTTCTATTATAGTTTATTTGATTGTCAACTCGATTCATCATTTTGGACATTCAATAGAATGAAAATAGGTAATCTATAACAAGATTGTATTGGGATTTATAACAGACTACTTCACGTATGGAATGACGTAAAGTATCAGAGAATCAATAGAATCAGATGTTTCTTTATTTGATATTCGAACATAGATTGCTGTAATGCTTCTAAGTAGAAAGGAAAAAGAAAGACAAGTTATCAAACTAGCTGAAGAAGGAAAGTCAACAAGTGATATAGCTAAGGAGGTTCATATTTCACTAAGATATTGGCAAGGTTATTCGAAAAGCTACAGGAGATTCTCAAGAAGAAGGTGAGAAAAAGGAGAAAGAAAAACGAATTCTATCACCATATGCTAGGGCCTTTCAAATGTTCAAAGATAAGAAACCGCTTTCAGATGTTGCTATAGAACTTGATATTAAAACAGATGGGGTCCTAAATTTCCATGAAGATTACCTACGATTTGAAAGAATGGACGGTCTTGTAAAAATATATAATGATCTTAGGAATGACTTTTCCATATTCTTCCATCTGTATAGACGAATAAAGAAAGAAGGATTGAGTAAAGAGGATATAATAGAATTAGTGGAAAATCAACAAGACCTTAAGTTCCTTGAAATAAGAGTTGAGATATACAATGAACATATAAAAAGACAACAATCACAGAAGTTTCAACTTGAAAATGGGATTAATGGACTACAAGCATATAAATAATTAGGTATTTCTGAAAAAAATAACATCATGTTCTCATTAGATTTAGAGTGCAACGTGTTACACTTATTTTACTTCAGTTAGCATATGTACTATCCTTGCTGCTCTGAATTTCCATATCCTATTGTATTAAGATGGAATATTCGGATTCTCTTGTACATGTTCTTTTGAATAACATAAATGATTCTTACTTCTTCTAGGTGAATATTCTCAAATTTAGGATGCTCCTTGCAATAATATAATGAACCTTTCTTTCCTATCTTTGGGTTTAAGCCGTTATTGTCGCTTGTCAAATCACTGTCATAGTTTTTGCCTATCGTTTTCAAGCCATCATTGCTGCTTAAGATAGAGGCATTGTTACTGATACTGTCACTCTCTTGTATACCTGCATCCTGTCCAGCAACAACAGAGGAGGATGGTGGTTTGTTGTGGATGTTGTTCTGGCTACTTCCACTATCTTGTGAATCAGTGACAGTAGTGACAGTATTTGAAAACTCCTAATAATCAAACATCTTTATGTCATATTCATAAGGCGAAATACAATTTGTCTTAACTCTTATGTGTTGATAAATGTTTATCAATATCCAAGAGAAGCTCATTGAAACATTGAGCAATGATAATAGTAATAATGATGTAACAAAAGCAACATATTCAACAACAGTAACCAAATACAGTACACCATGGTCATTAGGTTCTTACAATGAAATTGCTGTACATTTACTTCCTGTATCTGCTCACCTTGTTAGGTTATGCTATATTTCTTCTACCGATCATGTTTTAGATGTAGCATGTGGTACTGGAAATACAGCTATAACTGCTAAAAGAATGACTGGCGCTAAAAAAGTGACAGGTATAGACATTATTCCAGAGATGTTAGTCCAAGCAAGAGAGCAAGCATCTATAGCTGAAGTTAATAATATAGAATGGAAGGAAGCAGACGTTGAGAACCTTCCATTTGAAGATGAAAAATTTGATGTTGTTCTCTCTAGTTTTGGACATATGTTTGCTCCTCATCCACAAGTAGCCATAAAAGAGATGTTGCGCATTACAAAACCAGGTGGTCGTATTGCATTTTCAACATGGCCTGCTGAACTTCTAAATGGAAAACTGTTTGATATAATAGCAAAGTACACTGCCAGTTCTTCTTCATTCTCTTCTAATTCTCCAAGTCAATGGGGAATTCCACAAGTCATAGAAAAACGTCTTGTAGAAAATAGTTTTAAAGTAAGAGATATCCATTTTGAACGAGGAGTCATAAATAAACCTGTACAAAGTCCAAATCATTCTTGGATGACATCAATTACAAAAGGAGGTCCTATGATACATGCAATTCAGACAATCAATGATCCAAAAAAGATTGAAGAACTAAGGCAGGATGTATTGAAAACTATAACGCCCTATATCAATGACAATGTATTGAGACTAGATTATCTTATTACAAAGGCAACAAAGATATAAGAAAGAATGTTTTGTAATTGATTTTGACATACTTTCTTTTTTTATCTTGTATAAAGTTGTTCTCATTGATCACGTTGATATCTAAAATCTATTTACTTGTTGCTCTTTTTACACTACATAAAGATTTTATCATGTATTATTAGTAGATCCAAACGGGAAGATCAATACCTTAATTCATACAACAGCTACTTGAAATAGAAAAAAGAAAAAAGAAAAAAATTTGAGGTATATCAATCCCATCTAGATTCATCATCAGATAAAATTTTCCAATATCCTCTTCTTCTACAATTGGGACACCATTTTAACAGCAAAATTTCTTCTAGATGTTTACTCCTTGGATCTGCAACTTTTTTGTTACCACATTCACATTTAATTACAGGATATAACATGCATTGTAATACACTGCGTAATATATAAAAACTTTTAAATATTCATAACGGCTCGGTTTTTATTCCAACCAGATCCTATTGATGGAGTAACATTCACCACAATAAAGATAGACATCACAAAGGTGTTATCAAAATAGTTGACGATGAGATACATTATAACTTTCAGCTAAACAATATGAAATCTGTAATAGTTGGAACAGATAAAGATGAGGTTTTAGCAAGAATCCAAAGAGGATTTGAAAACCAATACAATCTATATGGCAAGTTAAAGAGAGGGCGTCAGTTCTTTGGACTATGATACTTTACAAGCATGGAAAAGAATACAGAGGCACGTTATATCTGAAAGTTAAACCCAGATCCTTTTTCAGCAGACTATTAAAATAATAGAGTTCCAATATCTTGAAAAATGGAAATCAAAAAAAGTGGTTCACAGTCCTCCACCAAAGGACCGGTAGATTATTTCACAGGGAATGTGCGCTTTGATCCGTTGTTTCAGGCAAACGGTCCAGCACGAGCTGTTGGAGTAAATGTTACATTTGAACCTGGTGCTCGTACTGTATGGCATACTCATCCGTTAGGACAGCACCTGATCGTTACTTTTGGTTGCGGTCTGGTTCAGCGCTGGGGTGATGGTACTATCGAGGAAATTCATCCAGGTGATGTAGTTTGGATTTCACCAGGTGAAAAGCACTGGCATGGTGCTACTGCAAGAACTGCCATGATCCATATTGCCATTCAGGAACAGCTTGACGGCAGAACAACCGAGTGGATGGAAAAGGTAAGTGATGAGCAATATCACAAAGGCAATAAGATATCAAGTGCTATAGACAAGAGATCGCCTGATTCAATTTATGGAAACAGCTATTCAAGTTAGAAATCGGTGTTATCACAACAACATGCATATCTGTTAACTGGAATAATGATATACCAAGACATTTAAGTGCATTCTTTGAATAATGCAAGTAATATTATGTTTCACTGAATAAGTTTTTAGATAGGTACTATTAATGATCCAAATGGGTTAGACAGTTCTTTCATTCAGGTAACTTCTACTTGAAATAGAAAAAGCCAATTGGTCTTTATTTAAGAAGACGCTACCATCCAAAAGTACAAAAAGGCAATTCGAAAAGGTCTTTGTTATCGGTGGATTAAAGTTCTTGTCCTCCACCTATACTTTACTTTTAGATTTTCTAATATCAAAAATCCTTTAGTGTTCTTTAATTATGACTCAATCCTTTGTTTTGAACTAAAGTTTCTATCCAATGGCCTTACTTCATTGCATCAAGCCATCTTTGTAAAATAACAACTGTATTATCCTAGGATTTTCTTTTAGTAATATATTGTGCTAGAAGTAGTCTCGGTGTTTCTTTCCTTCTATCAGGTATTACATATTAAGTCTATTCAACCAATCTGAAATCTATCGGAAGAATTGTTACTATTAGATCAGTTTTTTTTACTATGTCTATAATATATGGACGTATCTAATTGACAAGTTCTTTTAAGAACATTTTGATATTTTTATTATTAGATTTATAGAAAAGTTTATTAATGTTACTTTGTATAGTATTGTTAAACCCAACCATAACATTTTTTTTCTGTTGATTTGTAATATATAACAACATTTACTTTAGAACACCTTCCGATAAGATTTCAAAAATTAAGAAAAATTCTTTTTATATAAAACTTGATTATAATTAAAGATATTGATCAAAGGCATTCCAAAATATCAACATTCACTAGCCAAGTTCGATTTCACTCTACAGAAAAATAACGACTAATGGATGTTTATCTTATGCTTTCAATATTCTATTTTCATTATCTTCGTACTTATATTTTCCTTTATAGTGATCAACTCTATTGAAACTCATTAAAATCGATATTGATATTACGTCATGGATGTCATAGATGTCAGGGATTTTATACTGTTATTTTTGGAAATAAATTTCTTTAATAATAAAAAAACAATAATAGAAAAACTATAGCAACCCTGACAACCATGACATCATCATTTCTGTATATTCATATAAGATCAAATTTGAAGGATTGACGGCCCGATAAATCATTATTCATAGAAAATAAGATTCTATTTGGTGTGTGAATCATAGGTTTACCAATAACAAATTCTCTAAGATGACTATTATTCCAGTTGGTTGAACTCAAAACCTAGTAGAATGTCACTTCTTCTAACAAGAGCTTGATTGTGGAGGATCATTTCATATGTTGTATTGACTTATTGATTTATGTTAGATAACTATTTTGAAAACGAATACTCTATGCTGCAACATAGTAAAATATAATACTCTATTGTATGATACGCATTTTTAAAATTACAAAATAATCTACGCCTATTTTCTTAGATGTTGATGATATCGATTTCTTATGCTACTACTACTGTCTCGTTCAGGTTCCACATATATCTTGGACGGATCGGCATAAGGAATGATCTCTCTTACCTTATTTTCTATGTTATCGATTACAGATTCAATTGAATCTGTATCCAAATTGTCCACCAAACTTACTTCTATTGCTATTAAAACATCTTCGGGGGCCAGATACATTGAACGTATAGAAATTATTCTATTTACTTCCGGTATTTTTGATACAATTGCATTAATTCTTCTATAATCTCGTCTTGATATTGATTCACCAATAAGCAATTCTTTATTTTCCTTTGCCAAAAACACGGCAAATGCCATCAATATAAAACCTATCATAATCGAACCTATCGAATCAAAAAATCTATTGCCTGTTACTTCAGTTAAAAATAATGCTAATGCTGCAACGGCTATTCCTATTAATGCTGATGTATCCTCTACCAATACAGTTAATACAGATGTATCTTTGCTTTCTTTGAACTCATCAATCACGGTAGAAAAGGTCAATCTATCTCCTCTTCCTTCTATTGTTTTTTTAAAAGAGAAAAATGCTATTCTAAGGGCATTTGCTTCAAATATAGAAGATATAGCAAGAATTACATAGTTTATTGTCATATTTTCAATTTGCTGATGCAATTGAAGATCCAATAATGATACAATCCCTCGTTCTAAAGATATGAATCCTGATATCCCAAAGATAAGAATTGATACAATAAATGACCAAAAGAATTGCTCTTTGCCATATCCAAATGGATGCCTTTCACTAACTCTTTTTTTGCTTGTTCTAATACCAATTAATAGCAGTATCTGATTTAAAGTATCAGAAAATGAGTGGTAGGTTTCAGCCCACATCGAAGTGCTTCCTGTAAAAAGAGCGGCAACCAATTTTGAAATTGCAATTGCCATATTTCCAAATAAAGCTGCATATACTGCACTCTTTGAACCTCCTACCAATCTTTTTATTATGTTATTAATAGTATTTAATGAGTTATCTGAAGCATGTCATAACTCAAATTATCTCGATATTTTTTATAACAACTTAAAGCTAACCATTTAGATATGATTTTGACTATGATAGATTGTACACCATGGTCTAGTATGCCAATAAGGAGGAAAGGTGGCAGACCATATATAATATTCTACAACCGTAATTTCGAGATGTTTTGTTATATGATTCCCATGGGCCACATCCAGTTTAGCTTCGTGTGGAACTTCTCCTTCTCCATACTTTTCTTTTAACTGAATATTCTTAATCTTTAAAATAATTTTATGATTTCTGGCATTCAGATCTCAAAATAATGATAGCGCAGCCTTGTTTCTTTTAAATGGTTCATACTTTATTATTGTTAATAATTCATCTTTATCCCAAATTTCGTTTTGTCAATAAGGGCTAATCCTTTTTGTCTTCTTCAATTTTATTTTTAAGAATGCCAGTGTATCCCAACCTTGTAGAGATTTCCTATCGTCATTATTATTATCTTGATTATCTGTTTTATCATGGTTGTTGTATAACCATCTAAAGAAAAATTTTAAATGATTAAAATAATGATTCCAAGTTGTTATCCATTTCTTTTCAGGGTCTATTTCTGAGGATTTTATTTTACTATCTAAAAAGGTTATGATATCTTGTCTTTTAATATCCTTGAGTAGTTTTTCTGAATTAAAAAATTTATCAAAATTAAAAATAACTAAGATTATTGATAATATGACGCTCGCTAGAGTTATTGTATTTCATAAAACCACAGAACTCTTTAATTAACGATGAATTTTCCATATCTTTTAAATTGTTAACTTGACTTAGCAATGTACTTAATTTAATAGGAATTGTTAATCATCTCCTCCTATGATAAAATTTTGTACTCGCCGGAATATTTCAACCGGTGTACTTTATGGGCCGAAAGGGATTTGAACCCTCGACCTTTCGATTATCAGTCGAACGCTCCACCAAGCTGAGCTATCGGCCCTGTTTTTAATAATTTTTTAGATTTTGGTTTTTCTAATATAAATGTAGTTTCTCATTTAAAATCACCTATTGTACCAATTAGCATATGTTCTCTAAATTCCATCTCTATAAATAATTTATCATATCAAGTTTTAATCTTTTTGTTCTGAAATACCAAGATATCTTATTTTATTTTTATAATCTGTAAACGATGCACAATATTTTAGGACAAATAGATCTCTCTTGGCTATATTCAACACCTCATCTCTTCCATCATTATAAAATCAGGTGATGCAGTAGTTGGAAGATATACAGGGATTAGTGTATCCTTGTTTCTTCAAAATATTTGATCTCATTCTTTGATTTATAATGAGAAGACTATACCTTATCCATGAAAAGTAGTATTTTGAAGTGTGGAATTAATTATTTTCTTCAGATAATCAAAAAATGTATATCATCGCAGTTGAATACATCATCCTGTTTGAATAACTGCCTTTTTCCTTCTATATACATAGCTCCAAAAATTTATAATTGTTTATGAGCCTGTTATTCTAACGACCGGTCTTGTCTTTTCACATAGTCAAACACCCTTCTTACAAAAGAATCATAAAAGAAGAATGAATGATTTATTCAAAGATACTATGATAATCGTGTTTTTTGCTGCTGCTTCTGCTGTTGTTGCCGCTTATCCACAGGTATTTGTTCTGTCTTTATTTGAAATTGTCTTTCTTCTTGAGATATTGCAGTATTAATAAGCATCTTTCTTGACATCTTCTTCTGCTTGAATCCCCATTTAACGGAGGATACGACGGTATATGTATATGTGAGTATAGTGATACTTTATCCCACTTTTCTTTACATTTAACTCTCCTACTTGTTTTGTTGTTGTCCAACACTGTTAGGGGTTTGATAGTAGTTCTTTCTTTATGCTAAAAATAACCTCTTCAGTCATCAGCCAATCTACCGCTTTTTGTTTTATCCTTTAATCCGTCAATGCCTTTTTTATTATATCTTTTTAACTAATCAGAAGCCAAACAAGGATTACTTCTATTATGCATCTCTTTTACAACATGAAAAGGAATCTGTCTATCTTCTAGAAATCAGATAATAATTAGTTACAGTAGTAGTCTTTCCTTAACTTTTAGATCATTTTCTTTTTTATAACTCCTAGTTTGGATTTTGTTAATAGTGATGACATTAAGAACATATAGAATAATGCAAAAGGTAGAAGATAGATTGTATGTTTTATTATGCTTGCCATTACAAATTATTTAGCACTCTTGTGCTAATTGGTATAGTATATTGTGTATTTCTTTGTTTATATTAAAAATTATTACTAAATTGTTTCAAATTAACCTATATTATTTTTTCTATAATACTTCTTAATAGAGATGCCAAGGATTTTGGATCGAGAATTTTGTTGGTTGTAGATCTCAATTGTATTCTTCTCATGTTGAAAAGAGATTCCCTTAATTTTTATCAGATTCAAAATGAATTACAAATAGCAAATACGGCTTAATTTGCTGAGATGTGAATAATGTTGGTTGGTCATATTAATTATACAGCAATCGACCACATCTAATTGTGTTTTATTCTACTTCCGGAAGATTTCTTTTTCCTATATAACACATCCACTGAATTTTTTTTTAAATATCTATTAGTTTGTATGTTAATATCTATTTTCCTAATCAAATTACGAAATCGCCAAATAAATCAAAACCATATATGATACTATTATTTAGGATGACTATACAAAATGCTAGCAAGGTATTATCATATTTAATAGTGTATGTTTCTGCCAGTCATAAATAGAAAAGTGTAAAGCAAATATTTTCATTAAATAAAAAATCCATTAAAATAATAAATAATGCTTCTTCTACTGCATTAGAATAACTTTCTCATAAAAAGCATAACCTATAAATTGAATGATTACATTCACGATTTCGGTTTGTATTTTTCGTTGGCGTAAATTAATAGAGATGCAAATCATTCTTTTGGTTTTAACTAAGAGGTATATTATATGTAAAAGATCTTTTATGATAGATTGGTTCTGCTTTGTGGCCTAACTCAATCTATTTAGCTGGGATTGAACCAATTATCGTTCTTGATTAACTGGCCCTCTTACAATCGATCATTGGTTCGCCGTGAGGAGATATTGTTTTAATATGAGTTTCTTAATAATTGGGGCTCAGAGCTAGAAGGAATGAATAAAAACAAGAGGGGCAAACCCTTTATCTTTCAGGACTCCTTCATACTAGTAGTTGGTTACATACGTTACTCATTTCATCTACCTTATAGACAAACAGAAGGAATAACCAAGGCAACTGAAAAAACTCTTCCAAGAAGATCACCTAGTTATGGTCATATCTATAAAAGGATCAACAAATTAAATGTCAGCATCAATAATGGCCATGTCAATAAAGAAGATGATGATGATGATGATGATGATGATGGGTATATCATAAATGCAGCAGACAGCACGGCTATCAAAGTAACAAATAGAGGGCAGTGGATAAATGAGAAATGGAATGTTCTTAATAGGAAAGGCTACTATCTTAAGATCCACATAGCCGTAAACATAAAGACCAAAGAAATCCTTGCTTTAGAGGTAACCGATGAGAAGGTACATGATAGCAGCAGCAGTATGTCAAAGGAACTGGTTAACGATGTTTTGGATAATCCAAGTATAATGATCGAATCTGTCATTGCCGATGGTGCCCAGGATACAAACACAAACACAAACTTTCAATTTCTTGAATAGAAAGGAATTGCTCTGGGAATTAAGGTGAGAAAAAATTCCATCATTTCTAATAGAATAACAGTTTAAGGACATGGAAATAAGATTACATACAAAAGACGACCTGTTGAAATGGAAGGCTAAAAGAAAGTTTGGCCATAGATGGTGGATTGCCGAGACAGTTTTTTCGACGATAAAGAGAACATTTGGTGAGTATATGTATCTGCTAGCCGGTTTCAAAACATGGTAAAAGAGATGATGATAAAGGTTTCATTGTATAATCTGTTTAGGAAAATCTAGGAAACCATGATTAAATATGACTAAAGGAGGAGGAAGAATTAGGAAACAAAGCAGAGAATTCAATAAAATTAGGTCCAAAATACATTTGGATATGTTTTGCAACAAGAGAGGAAAGTAAAGAAATCCTCTGAACGAACATGTCAAAAAAGGAAAATAGGTTTATGATAGCCTAACAATTTCTATACAACTTTGGATAGAAATTCAGAGTATATTCTATTTTACCAAATGGAGGTACAGAGTAACCTCATCAGCTTGCCAGTTTCTAAAATTACCTTATCGCATCCATTCTCCTTATGAGAAAAGCATTATTAAACAGACAATGCATTACAAGATAGAGACGATTGTTTTGATTATTTTCCACGTAGAAGAAAGAAATTTTGAATTAAAGCAGGTATAGAACTAGTAGAATTTTTTTAGATCATTATACAAAAATTATATCTATAGTGGAGGGAACAATCATAATCTTTTTGCCTCGATTTTAACACCAAAAATATTCTTTTTGTATATCTAAAATTTAATATTTGATAATTTATCAGACAAGTAAAAAAATATACTACTACCAGATAATATAAAATATCAATTGAGAAAAGACATCAACTGCATAGCATTTTTCATCAAATATAATAATGCTGAAGCAAAAGAAGTTTCTCTTGTTTTAAAAGAAAAACTAATAGAAAAAGGAATAAAGGTTGTTGATTATTTGATTAATAAAGATTTCTTTTATGAACGCAATAATAAAAAAGAAATCGATTTGGCTATTGCAGTTGGGGGTGATGGAACAACGTTACGAACTTTCAGAACTTTAACCTATGGAATACCTGTTTTAAGTATCAATGCTGGCGGTACTCGAGGTATACTTTCAGAAGTTTCCAAAGGCTCGGCAATTTCAATTATTCCTTATTTGTTAAATGGGGAATATTTTTTAGATAATAGAATTCAAATAATTGTAAAAATAAATGATAAAGCTTTTTATCATGCATTGAATGATTTTGTTTTTATTCGATCGGATCTGACTAAAACACCAACTTTTCATATCTCTTTAGGCGGTGATAGCCTTTTTCAGAAAATGGATGGAGTAGTTATTTCAACCCCTACTGGATCTACAGGTCATTCTTTATCAAATGGTGGTCCTATTTTACATGAAAACCTTGAATGTATTTTGGTAACACCTATTGCTTCTGTCAATAGGATGCCCTCCTTTATTATCTCTGAAATGGTGGAATTGAATTTATATGCTAATTATGACATTAATTTAATTATAGATGGTCAACAAATCGAAGAAATTTGCAAAGATGATAAGATTTCAATTTCTAGATATGAGCATGACGCAATTTTTTTAAGATTCAATAAAAATAAATTAAGACAGATGAACAAACTTGGCTATTAAAAAATACATTGCAGATTCGAATATTTTTTACATGGGAATTCCTTTTCAATCCGATTACGGCCTGCGATATTACATATCGCCTGATATTTTGAATGAAATAACCCATATTAAAAAAAAAATCGACGGACTTAATTTATTATTGTCACTACAAAAAGTAATAGTCATAGAACCATCTATGGATAATATTAGATATATAAATAAAAAGATAAAATCACTCGGGCAATTTGGTTTATCAAAACCAGATTGTTCAATTATTGCTTTAGGTATTCAATTAAATCTTCCTATTATATCTACAGATTATACTGTTATCAATATGGCAAAATTTCTATTAATTGATACAATTGTGCCAGGCAAGAGCGATTTTGAAATAGTCAAAACCAAAAAATTTTGCAGCATTTGCAAAATATATTCTGAAGTTAAATATATGTATTGTAATTGTTGTGGAAATAAATTAAAATTTAAAAAAATTGGTCTATAATTATATATACTTTGGTATAAACAAAAAGATATAGATTCTATATTCATTTGAAAATTTATACTACATCATAATATGCTATTATATCTTGTTGAGAGGGTCACAACCATTTTTTTAAATTTTTAAAATAATCGATTTAATATCTCGACCTTTAAGCAATAAATTTTAAATCGAATTAATCTATTAAAAAATTCTAAATCATATTCTTTTACCTTTATATCTGGAAATTAGCCAAAAAATTTCCTTTGGCGTACTGATCATCATTGTATCGCTTAGCGTATTAATAGAATATATTCGATTAATAGTGTGATCAAGATAGAATAGCTTTCATCATTTTTTTAAGTATGATCATGATAATTGAAACATATTCTTTCAAAACGCATTGTAAATCACATTGTAAAAAATATAAGGCCTATAAAACGAGTAAAACTTTGTTATTACATCAAGAATACAAACTTGAGTGTGATTCATCTTAAGATCGGCCCGATACCAAATGTCCTTGTTGTAATTCTATTTTTATGGACCAAACCGCATAATTTGCTTTTTAAAATACAAATTACGATTAAGCCAATCTTTCAATATGACATGAATGTTTCTACAGTTGAGAAAAAAAATACTTAATTTAAGAAAAAAAGTACCTTTTTTGCTCCGGAGTAATGCAATCTATTCTAATACCGTACGATTGTAATGCTAATTGACTTGTTTGATTTTCTATTTCTTTTGGAACATTATATATTCTATTTTCCAAATCTTTATAATGTTTTGACAAATAAATAATTGATAATAATTGATTTGCAAAAGAAAGGGCCATTATTTCAGGCGGGTTTCCATCTGCACCGACTAAATTTATAACCCGTCCCTCTGAAAGTAGATAAATCTTTTTTCTATTTATATTATAACACTTTAAATTTTTTCTAATTGTAATTGGATGGAAATCCTCTTTGTTTAGATAATTTGTATCTATTTCTACATCAAAATGTCCCGCATTACATAATATTACTCCGTTCTTCATTTTTTCCATGTGTTCCTGTCTGATTACCCTAACCTGCCCTGTACAAGTTATGTATAAATCGCCAAAAAGAGTTGTTTCCATCAAAGGTTTTACTTCAAAACCATCCATAAAAGCTTCTAACGCATGAATTGGATTGATTTCTGTAACAAAGACCTTGGCTCCTAGACCTTTTAAAACAGATGCAATACCTTTTCCGACCCATCCATAGCCACAAACTATTACTCTCTTTCCGGCCAATAGAATCCCCGTTGTCCTTAGAATACCGTCTAAAGAACTTTGACCAGTGCCATATCTATTATCAAAAAGATATTTTGTATTAGATTGATTTACTGCAATAATAGGATATGTTATTAATTTTTTTTTGGCCCAAGATTTAAGTCTATTTATACCAGAGGTTGTCTCTTCTGTACCACCTAAAGTTTTATATTTTTTTTGAATAGCCCTTTTATGGAATTCTCCTCCATCATCGATTATTATATTGGGTTTTTTATCGAGTACGACATTCATATTATTATAAAAATCATCAAGTGTTTCTCCTCTTTTGCCGTATACTCGAATTTCTTTTTCGTTTAATAATGAAACTATATGTTCTTGAGTAGAAAGTGGGTTTGCTGAACACAAGAATATCTTGGCGCCCAAGTGTTTTAATCCATTAGCCAATACTGCAGTTTCTTTTGTAATATGTAAACATATACCTAAACTAAACCCTTCTAATACTTTTTTATTTTGATATTTTTTAACTATTTTATTAATTATGGGCATGTTGTATTTTGCCCAAAGAAATTCTAGTTTTCCTTGTTCAATTAAACTTTTATATTCATGCAAAAAAAAATACCTAATAATTTTTTTCCTTATAGTCGCTTAAAATATCGGAATACCTTGCATCTTTATGTGCGATATATTTGACGTATTCTCCATAAGTCATCTCAAAGCCGCACCTATCGCATTTAACAAATGTAAAATCGTCTGAAAGAAAAGCTTTTTCTTTACAATCAGGACATATTATTTTCATATTCTTATTTTTTTATATTGCTTTTAATTGTTTGACGATGGGCTGTCTTATCTTTCTAAAAACTCTGAATCCACATATGCATTTTATTTCTGGCAAATATGAAAGTTCTTCTGCAGTTACTAATGTTCCGCAAGACATGCACTCGTATGTAACAACGCCTAGTACCTCATCACTCACGTATAATCTTTTACGTACCTTGTATTTAATTTTTATTTTATTATTCATTTAATATGTTTTTGATAGTAGAGACATTAATTATGGATATATTATATCAATAACCGTAAAATTGGATTAATTATCTTTTCATTTTGAATTTTGATGAATTGTAAATAATATGCAAATTTTGTAATTGTAACAACAAAGATAAAACCTTTTATTCTATTTTCATATTTTCGAATTAGATTGATAATTTTATGTTTAAATATTTATTTTAACTTCATTAGAGATAATTTTTTTAAACCTTCAGGTTAGTATTTGTAGTTTTAGCCTGAGCAAGCATTACAGGCACAATAACCGAACTCGTCTATTTTTTTTTCACATAGAGGACATTTTTCCTCGTATTTTACTTCCCACATATGTTTTCCAAATAGTTTAAAATGAGTATCTATCTCCAATGGTACGACTGAAATTAATTCATTTTGAATATTCTCTTTATTTGTTTTATTTTTATTTTTATTCTGTTCCAATTATAATGTATATTTGTTCAAAGGTAATTAAAAATATTATTATACTATTTGTTTAATTTATGAATTAAAATAAAAATAAAAGTCACGTTGAATATATCAGCCTATTGGAAATATCTAATTTTATCAATGTAGATAGTAAATTTATTAAAAATATAATCAAACCAAGAAATGTTCAATCTCGTAAAGGTGATAATGGTATCGTATTAATTGTAGGTGGTAGTAGATTATATCATGGAGCACCCCTTCTATCATCAATCGCCGCATTGATAAGTGGAACGGATTTGGTTTATACGGCTATTCCAAAAGTTAATTTAATTTCTTCAAGGATGTTCTCACCTAATCTAATTTTTCTGCCACTACCAGACGATAAATTAACAATGGGCTCGTCAAGAAAATTATTGTCTTTGATGCCTAAAAAAGTTCATAGTGCAGCTATCGGTATGGGTTTAGGCATTTCTAAAATAAATTCACTTTGTTTCTTAATTAAAAAACTTTTAGAAGATAAAACATGTTTAATTCTGGATGCATCAGCTTTAATTCCCGATGTTCTCCATGAAATAACAAATACAAAATCCATAGTTACTCCTCATCCAGGCGAATTTAAAAGAATGTTTGGACAAGATGCGGGACAATCAAAATCTGAACAGATTGATACAGTTATAAAAAAGGCTAGAGAATACGGGATTGTAATCATTTTAAAAGGTTATTGGAATATTGTTTCCGACGGAAATCTGGTTTCAGTTATTGAACGAACAACTCCATCTATGACCGTTGGTGGCACTGGAGATATATTATCGGGTTTAGTATCCGGATTCTTAACTAAAAATAATTCTTTTGAATCATCTATTTTGGGTTTGTTTTTCAATGGACTGGCTGCTTATAATTTGTATAATAAATATGGTTTACATTTGATGGCATCTAACTTATTAGAGGAATTGCCTTTAGTTATGAAAGATTTTGATGTGTTAAATTAAATATTATTTACAAATTCTATTTTGTTTGTTGATCTCAAAAAATTGTTTTCTAGCTTGAACCACAAATCATTAAATTGATTCATCATTGTTGATAAAAAAATTTCATTCGAATGAATTAATGCCGATTTTGTTCCAATGCTATCTAGAATCAATATGTTATAATTATCAAAAATAAAAACATTCGTATTAACTTGAGAAAATTTTTGTTCTATTGCATTAGGTAGAATTTTATTCTCTGATTCGCATTTGATATCACAAATTAGTCTTACTCTTACACCATCGATAATGGTTTTTTTAAGTTCGTCTTTGGAATAAATTAATAATTTATTACCCAATGGATTTATCATGGCGTCAATTGATTCATGGGATTTTCTGATAAGGTCTATTATTTTACTGGTAGTTGAAAATTGATTTAAAACAAAATATTTTTTTTCCTCAATACCTTTACTTTGTAATCCCTCATCATTAATTTGCTGCAATTTAATAATCATTTTTTTCAATCCGTTTAATTTATTTTCATATTTTGTTATAATGCCATTAAAAGCTTCTTTTGGTGAAATAGCCCTACACATGAGTGGTTTTTGATTATTTATTAAAACTAATTTTTTGTTCTCAAGCCTTTTCAATATGGAATAAATTTTTGTTCTCGGCAAATTAGAACTATATGCTACTTCAGTTGCCGAAATCATACCTTTTCCAAGTAAATTATAATATGCTGAAGATTCATATTTTGATAGACCCATTTCTTCGAGCCCTCCTAGGATCTCATTATTCTCTATTTTATCTTCAGATATCATTAAATTTAATTTAATGATATGGTAGTAAGAAGGATTGTCAATATTTTTATATTAACAATTAAAAAAAAAGAAACTAATTTGTTTTTTGTTTTGGTCAGATTAGATTAAATTTGGTCTATTTTTTTTTGTTCATTAGATAATAACTATTTACCTTGTATTCTTTCAAATAAGTTGAAAAGGGATAGAAAGAAAGTAAAAAAATGACACTGGCCCCTCAGGAATTAGAAAATACTGCGAGTAAATATGCTGCAGAAGCAATAAAACTCGATTCTCAAGGTTCCCATTCTGTTGCAATTCTATCATATCAACGTGCTAGTGAGGCTTTAATACGATTAGTAGAAATTTATCCAGAATACAAATTAAATAGAGTTTATCTAGAAAGAGCTAGTGCATATCAAAATCGAATTAAAGCTTTGCAAATGGCAAATGGAATTTTGGATGATGATAGTCAAACTCTTAAAGAATTAAATGGTGTATCAGATAATAAAAACCACTCCAATAATAAAAATTTAAAATCAATAGTTAAAACTAATTCCACTTTAACCAAAAATATAAATAAATCTTTATATTCTATAGATAATAATCACAGTTCATTAAATAATAACTCTTCAGTTGATAAAAATAAAACTTCTGATTTAACTTCAGAATTCGAAAACTTGATTATTAAAGAAAAACCATTAGTTTCTTGGAATGAAGTAGTTGGATTGGATGATGCAAAACGGGCTATTCGTGAATCTATTGTTTATCCCACTAAACGAGCTGATCTATTTCCACTGGGCTGGCCTCGTGGAATATTACTGTTTGGACCACCAGGATGTGGAAAAACTTTGTTGGCAGCCGCCGCAGCAGCAGAAATACATGGTTATTTTATCAATATAGATGCGCCATCTATGATGAGTAAATGGTTAGGAGAGGCTGAAAAAAATATATCAAAATTGTTTACTTTTGCAAGAAAGTTACATGAAAAAGAAAAAGTCCCTATTTTGCTTTTCATAGATGAAATAGATTCATTACTAGGTACTAGAAATGGAGAAGTTGGTGGTGAAGTAAGGGTAAAAAATCAGTTTTTGACCGAAATGGATGGAGTAAACGATAAATCTCGGCATTCATTTATTTATGTAATTGGAGCTACAAACAAACCTTGGAGTTTAGAATCTGGATTTTTAAGGCGATTCCAAAAAAGGATTTATGTAACATTGCCTGATATAGTATCAAGAAAAGATCTTTTTAAACAATATGTATCAAAATTAAATAATGATCCCTCCTTAAAAATAGATGAATTAGCTAAACTATCTGATTCCTATAGTGCAAGTGATATTAAAGATATTTGTCAATCGGTGCAGTTAAAAGTTGTAAATGAACTCTTTGAAAATGGCGACCCTTTAAATGAATCTGAGATACCAAGGACAATAAATTTATCCGATTTTAAAGATATGATTAAGGTAAGAAAACCGAGTGTTAGTCTTGAAAATGTGAGGGCCTATATGCGATGGAGCGAGCAATATAAGGCTCTTTAGCCTTTATTGTGCTCTTCTGCAAATCTTTTCATGCCATCTCGAATTATTTTTAACGATTGATTTTTGTTCTCCCAATTGATAACTCTGACAAATTTGTCTTTTTCTAATTCTTTGTAATGTTCAAAAAAATGTTTTATTTTTTCTAAAATCCCTTCATCAATTTGGTCAATATCTTCAAATTTTGAATATATCGCATCAATTTTTTTATCAGGTACTGCTATTATTTTGGAATCCTTTCCTTCTTCATCTTCCATTATTAAAACACCTATAGGCTTTGATCTTACTACGGATAAGGGTGAATATTGGTCGTTACTTAAAATAAGAGCGTCAATTGGATCGCCATCTTCTTCCTTTGTTTGCGGAATAAATCCATAATTAAATGGATATGTCATAGCGGTGTATAATTTTCTGTCTACTAGTAAGATGCCCGAATTTTCGTCAACTTCGTATTTAATATTACTGTCTTTTGGTATTTCAATTACTACATAAATGTCATTTGGTGGATTCTTGCCAACACCTATATTGTTAAAGATATTCATATAGTTTGTTATTACGGTTTTAATATAATTCTATGGTTCTTCTAGGTTAGTGACAAGAATTTTAAGTATTAGATAATAATAATATTTTATATGTATATCTTTTCATTTAACTGTATTAATATTAATTCCCAAAAATATAAAGATTGGAAAGACTCGGTTCAACTAGTAAGATGAAATTAGCAGAAAAATTTGATATTAAGATAATTGAAAATTATATCAGGGATTATTATCAGGATTCAAAAATAAAAAATGTTGTTAAAGATTTTCTTGATGATAGTGATAGGTTATCTAGACCAATTGGATATGTGGATGGACCTCCCACTATGAATGGAGAGCCGCACATAGGGCATTTAAGAGGACGTATAATCAAGGATTTGTGGTATCGAAAAAATTCTATTGAAAAAAAAAGAATTGTTTTCAGGGCAGGATGGGATGCTCAGGGATTACCTGTTGAATTGAATGCAGAAAAAGTTTTAGGATTAAGTGGAAGCAAAAGTGAAAATTTAAAAAAAGTAGGAATTGAAAAATTAGTTCAAACCTGTAAGAAAATTATTGCTGAATATAATAGGAAATGGCTTGATGTTGACAATTTATTAGGAATGTCATTTGATTATGATAACGCTTATTGGACATATACAGATGCATATATTGAGAGAGAATGGCTGTATATCAAAAAAGCCTATGAAAGCAATATTTTAAATGAGAGGTTTCGTGTAGTGGCATATTGTCCCTCCTGTCAGACCTCACTTAGTAATTCTGAAATAAATCAAAGTTATGAACAGGTGGATGATCCTTCATTTTTTTATAAAGTGAAATTAGAAAATGATGATATTTTTTTAATTGTTTGGACTACTATGCCATTTACTCTAATTACAGACGAATTGGTTGGAGTACATCCTGATGCACGCTATGTATTGATTTCTATTAAAAATAACGAAAAATACGAAAAATGGATAGTTTCAGAAAATAGATTAAACGACCTTATGTTTGAATTGAAAATAAAAGACTATGCAATAATCAAGACTTTATATGGTAAAGAATTAGAAGGAAAATACTATATTCATCCTCTTATTAAGGATATTCCGGGACTTTATGAACTTGCATCCCAAAAGCTTATTCATTTTGTAGTGGCAGAAGATTTTGTTGATGTAACAACAGGTAGCGGAATTGTGCACCTTTCTCCTGCAAACGGTGAGCAAGATTTTGAAATTGCAACAAAAAGAAATATTCCAATTTTTGTTCCAATAGATGACAAGGTTACTTTTAATGATAAAGCAGGAAAGTTTAAAGACCTCTTTGTAAGAGATGCTGATGGATTAATAGTTAATGAAATGTATTCATCCAATGCTGCAGTAAAAATAGGTAAAATTAATCACAAATATCCTACATGTTGGAGATCCCATCATAAAATAGTATGGTTAGCCAGAAGAGAATATTTTTATATGATTGATAAATTAGGAAATAAACCTATCGACGCTGCTAATGAAATTAACTATTATTATGACCAGCCAAAAAATAGATACGTTGAAATAATTAAAGAAAAAGTTCCATGGTGTATTTCAAGAGAAAGGTTTTGGGGGACACCCTTGCCTATTTGGACTTGTAATACTTGTTCAGGTAAGAAAGGCTTGTTTTCCAGAAAGGAAATAATTGAATCAGCTATAACTCTACCAGATGGAAAAAACTTTGAATTACATAGGCCATGGATCGACAAAATACAGATTGTTTGTCCATATTGTCAAAATGTTATGAGTAGAGAATCATTTGTATTAGATACTTGGCATAATAGTGGTAGTGCTCCGTTTGCATCATTAACTGATGCAGAATATAAAGAGTTAATTCCTGTTGAATTTTTAACCGAAGGAATTGATCAAACAAGAGGTTGGGCATATACTTTATTGATGTTAAATGTGATTTTAAAGAATTCATCTAGTTCTCCATTTAGATCGTTTCTTTTCACAGGTCATGTATTAGACGAAAAAGGAAATAAAATGAGTAAAAGTATTGGTAATGTTATAGATGCATCACTACTATTGAGTGAAAATTCAGTAGATCTAATTAGATTTTATTTCCTATGGAAAACTTCTCCTATTGAACCGCTAAACTTTAGTATTAAAGAAATGCAAAGTAGACCTTACCAGATTATCAGTACTCTATATTATTTACATGTTTATTATAAACAAAATAGTGAATATGATAAGTTTAATTATGATTCAAATGGTTTAGAATCTATCTTTTATGAAGGTTGTCTGAACACTACAGATATATGGATTTTGACAAAATTGGGGAAATTAATTAATAATGTTACTAATTTTATTAATATTTGCAAATTCCATGAAGCAGCTAGATCAATCGAAGAATTTGTAATTACCTCATTAAGTCAAACTTACGTTCCTTTAATTAGATATGATTTATGGAATGATGAATTAGAAGGTCAATCACGGAGATTCACTATATATACCGTTTTATCTGTATGCCTAAAGAATGTTGACGTTTTGCTCCATCCATTTAGTCCATATACAACAGATTTTTTATATCTATCATGTTTTAAACAATTTAAGACCATATTAATGGAAGGGTGGTCTAATAAAGAAATTCTGACGAAAGTATCAAATAATGAAATTGAATCCGCCTTTGACATTGTTAAAGAGATAGCCTCGATGTCTTTTTCAATTCGAAATAAATCAAAACTAAAAAGAAGGTGGCCTTTAGAATCTGCCTATATTTATTGTAGTAATACGGATTTTTTAAGGATTAAAGGAATAAATGAAATCCTAGTTGAGCAGTTAAACATTCAAAATCTCTTTATCGATGAGTTAAAATATGAAAATGATGTTGAAAAAATTTTGAAATTGTTGGAAAAAAAATCACCGATTTTACCAAGGGTTAATATTAATAGAAAGAATGTGGCCAAGAAAGTAAAATCCGATATTGGTATTTTAATAAACGAATTTTCCAAAATGGATAAGATGCAAATTTTATTGGATATATATAAGAATGGGATCTTTTCTTGTAAATATTCAAATGATAAATTCATTGAATTAAGTGAATCTGACTTGGATATAGATTATTTACCTATTGATGACTATATTTCGATGGAAAAGGAAAACATATTATTGATACTTAATACTTCGAGAAATAATGATTTGATAATAAAAGGTTTGGTGAGGGATTTATCGAGAAATATACAACAGCTTCGAAAAGAATTAGGTTTTAACCCTACTGAAATACTTTCCTGTGTATACATATCAAACATATCTAAGGAGGAAATTATTCATCTGAAGAAACATCATGATGATATCAAAAACCTTGTACGCGTAAAAGATGTTATTTTTTCTGAAATAATTGATAATAGATTTAGTTATAAAACAATCAATATAGATGGAAAAGAACTAAGGATTTTTATTCACTAACACAAAAATATTTTGCAACTTATGACTCTATTAACAGTTAATATACTTTAGTATGAAATCCAAAAGATTAACCAGATTCTAGCCCAGATATAGTTCACATTTCTTTTCTTTAGCTAAAGTAATTGTTAAAGCATTGGGTCTCAATTGTACATACTCTATTGCAATTTTTCTTTCGACATATAAAGCAGCCATCAAAATATTCTTTGGTTTTATCCTTAAAGTATTGCATATTTTCTTTCACTAATGTTTTTCTCTAAGATAAATGATGATGATGTTAAATTTTAAGTACCTACATGCGATTAAATATCAGGTACCACCACCATCATCTATATAGAAACCGCATATTTGCTATATTCTTCAACGATATAAGATAGAAACCTTTCATCTTATTTATTTTCAGGTTAAATGACTATCCATAACGAATTTATTCAGACCTAGCTATGATTTGTGTTTCATCATTATGGATACACAAAAATTCTGATTTTGTTGTTTCTATAAAACAATTTCTCTGGCCTGCATATTTGTATCCACCCTTTATTGCACTATGACTTCTGTGAACAAATCTTGATATAATTTTAGAAGTATTTATCAATAAAAGACCGCCGATGAAGTAAAGTTGTACAAAATATACAACAACTTCATGTTTTGTCCTTTTTCCTATTCGATGTCATGTTTAATAAACAAAACCAAGTCCATATCTTTTTCCTTAACTTTATAGTCATAACGGAATATAGAACATATTTATTTATCGTTTCTGCTTTGTTGCATGATTATTTTTTCGTTATTTGCTAACATTTTGTTGCGGTAGTAAAACGGAAATAGTTAAAATTCAATTGTAATTATAATACATAAATCTTCTTTTTAACTGATTTTCGAATCATGCAACAAAGCATATCGTTTCTCTATCTAACTGAGGCATGATCATAATCCCAGATCATTTATATTTATTCTATTACCACGTTACCATGGTTTAGTATATCCTTTATTGATTTTGGTTTAGATTATTCTAGTTTTACAGTTATAGTATACCATTATACACATAATAAACCGATACAGTACAATTGCAGATACAGGCTAAAATTCAAAACCAGTAATGAGTATATCCTAAAAACTGATTTGATTAGTTCTATCAAATACGGTTCTATAGATATCTTTCTTTGCCTGAGGATAGATGGCCAGCCCCATTTCAGATTCATAAAAACAAAATAGATTTTGTACCTTTTCCTAGCCCCATGCATTACAAATAATATTGGCAAAGTATCAAATTTCAACATCAAGTCTTATCATTTTATGATTAACAAATAGGCCTATGAACAAGATAAATTATTCTACCTTGTAAATCATTTATAGCATATGCTAGATATAAGTCAGAGAAAAAACCAAAAAAAATTCATGTATGGTATATATATAAATTCTTTGGTATCTTTTATAGAAAATTCAAAGATCTATTTATTCTTGAATTTCTCATCAAATAAATCCATTTTGCTCGAACGAATATCAAATAAATTTTATCATGTTCTTTATCTTACTTTTGATATAGAATCATATGTTTTTATGTAGAATAACTTTAAAATAAAAATAATGAAATTGGTCTGATGACAATATTTTTAGTATTAATATAGATAACCCACAATAATATTATCAAATATCATCCATCTTGAAGTTGTTATGCCAATTTTTTATATACAACATTGAAAGGCGATAAACTTATGGATGTTCAATATAGAATTTGAAAACAATTTTAGGATTTTCATATTGTTTCTACAGATTTATTCTTTGCATCCTTCATCTAAAAAGTGTAAAAATTTTTCAATTACCACGATTTCCAAGTACATTTCAATGATAAAATTTAGATAGGGATTACTTTTAATTTTGCTGATCACAGGGGAATTTTCAAATAATGGGAAATATTGCAAAATAATACAATTACATAAATAATGGTCATATACAAGTTAAAACATGATTAATACTAGAGAAGAACACTTAACATGTACTTTTAGCAGACCATTTAAAAGAAAGGTAGTTGAAATCACACATATTAATTAAGGATCATAGTAAATAAGATGGCAAAAAAAAGAATTTGTTTTGTGGATGATGAACCAGATATCATTTTACTTTGTAAAATAGTTTTAGAAGAAGGAGGATTTGAAGTCTATACATTTGCTGATTCCCTCGCAGCACTAACTAACTTTAAACCAGATTTTTATGATTTAATCATTCTGGATATCAAAATGCCAAACATGGATGGTTTTGAGCTATATAGAAAAATAAAGGAGAAGGATCAAAACACCAAAGTGTGTTTTTTGACAGCTAGTGAAATGTATTACGAGACATTTAGAAAGAATGGATTCGGATTGGTCGATAAAGATCTCTTTCTTAGAAAACCAATTGAAAATGATGAATTAATAAAAAAAGTTAACCAAATCATCGGAACCTAAACATACGTTTTACCATGATTAACACAATCAACCTTAAATATGTAATCAAAAACTTTTAAATCCAAAAGTAAATTAGACTGTGTGTATGTATGGATATTCTAAGATCCTTAAATAATAATATATTAGATCACATTTAACAAAAGACCAAAAAAAAATAACAATAAAAGTATTAAAATAAACATAAAATTCCTTATCTAATTATTTAACGATGAAGTAGGGTTATTACTATTTATAATAATTGTGATATCCATAAGAAATCTAGTCTAAAATAAATAGCATCTTTTTGAATTAAATATATAAATATCACAATTCATACTTTTAGATGATCTTTTAATAGACAACAGGTTAAGGAATAAATAAATTTTCCGATTTAATATTGTATTAAAATAAAAAAGAAAGATTAGGCGGTACTATTAAGCAATTGATCTATTACATTTCTGAATACAGAGAAAGGCTGGTATCCCTGTATAGCAGCTACTTTAGTTGTATTTTGTTTTAAGAAAAAAAATGTCGGAGTTGTACCTAATCCAATTCCTTTTCCAAAAAGATCATTTTTCATAACCACCTGGTTGTATTTATGAGAATCCAAACATGATGTAAATTGTTCGATGTTATTTATTCCTACTTTTTTAGCAAAACCAATTAAAGACTCCTTTGAAATCCAACCAGTATTTTCACCTTTGTAATTCTTATAAATTTCATCATGATATGGCCAATATTTATTTTGTTCTGCAGCACAGTAGGATGCCTCAGCAGCCAATGTAGATAATTTATCTTTGGGTAGATCATTAAGTACAAGATCTTTAAAAACAAATTTTGCGATACCTTTATTTATATAATTAGCAGTTAAATTATTTTTTGTTTGATTATTAAAAGAAGCACAAAATGGACATTGATAATCTCCAAATTCCACAATAGTAATTGGAGCTTTAGCATCGCCCAAAGCTTTAGCACCAGGTATTGATGCATTTGTTAACATAGATATCAATTGTTGAATTTGGGCCTTTTTTGTAGCATCATTATTAGAATTCTTACCAATGTTAGTAAAAGTGGCCACAGTTCCACCAACAAGTAGAGCTCCAAATAAAATAGACATTATTATTATTTTACGATATTTGGTTTTAGCTTTTATGGGCTTTCGGATCCTTTTTTTCAATTGAAAACACTATAAGAAAAACAATACTGATATTTAAAATAAATTCATATGAATAATTTTAATACTTTGCAAATAATAACAATAAAAAAAACCAAGTATCAGAAATAGATTAGAATTTTTTCAGCTTCTCCTTGATTAATTCAAGAGCTTTTTCTGCTTGATCCTTTTTTGGTAACTGAATAAAAAAAATATTAGATGTGGGATTTTTTGATGTAACTAATCCTATCATTCCAGAACTAGCCAAATTAGAAAAAAAATCAAGAGTTTTATTAGCATATAAAAGATAAGTTTCTTCTAATTCGGTATATAAAAATTTTAAAGCAATATCAACAAAAACATGTTGACCATCATCATAAATATTTAAATTCGTATCGATTGATATTCTTTTGTTATAGGATATTTTTAATATCTTTTCAAAAAATTCATCTTCAATATATAAAACAGGGATTTTAATCCCATTATACTCAACAATAGTATATCCTAATTTATGTACATTTTTAATAAAATCATCAAGAGTATTAAGAGTCCTTTTCAAATTTAACAAAATGTATAATATTTAATTATTTATGTATTTATTAAAAAATAAGGTTTTATAAAAACAATCAATAATTCAAAAAAATACCAATTTAAAAGAGTTGAATAGATTTTGCCAATAATATAGCTTTTTGAGGATCTTCATATCTTATTTCATTATCAGCATATTTTTTACTAAAATATAATAAATCAACTAATTTCCATCTATCAACTGTTACAAAGGTAGTATCGTTATTTTTAACATTTGTAATATTAGTAGTAAGGATAATTAATTTATCAACCAATAAATTCCTCTTATTACTTTTTACTATTTTATCAAAATTTTTATTTTTATCAATATCGATAGCAATAGTTACACCTATTTTTTTTCCAAGCTGATCGTTATAAACGGCATCTAAGTAACCTTCCTGTAATCTTTCACCCGATTTTTTAACTGTCCCTAATTCTTCTACATAATTTATTAGGTTTTTAACCGCATTTTTAATACCAATAGAAAGATAGTTTCGATCTATCGATATCTTTCGCATTTTTATAAAATCAGAAATCGGAATACCCATAATACTTCCACGCAATCTTAAACCAGGATATATGGTTTTTATGGATTCTTCAATTGACTGTTCATCGATATTATAATAGTTTCTTTTTGAAGATAACTCCATAGAATGGTATAAAATGTTTAGAATAGATCTAATATTTCTAAAATCAGGAAATTCATCATATATTATTTTAATTTTTGATGATAGGTCAGTTTTATCAATTTCATCTAATCCAGAAGTATTCTGTTCTAAATATTCTAAAACAATATCATTTATTTCCTCAAAAGAATTTGATCCGGCCAAATCAATTTTATAATTTGCTTTTTCCAAACGATCAAAAAGTGATGGACTAACTCGAGATATATCAGAATAATATGAAGGTGTAGTTATCATCATTAAAACAGAATAAGATATATGAGAATTAATCAAACCTTTTATATAATCTAGAGATTGTTTATTGGCATCAAATTCATCGATTTGAAATAGAGTAATTTTATTGAACAATTTAAAATTAACAGAAGATAAACTATTTAGCATCAAAGCCAAATTGTCAAATGTATTTATACCCGAAGAATCTAAAGTTCCTTTTTTTATAATTTCAAAAATTATTTGAATTTCGGCATTTGAAAAATCATAAGATAATAATTCAAATAGATGGTTGAAAGACGGTTGGATTTTTTTTTCTAAAAATTGCTTTAATTTTTCTTCGATTGGATTCCCATTAAGACTATCAAAAAAACCATATTTCATAATCTTTTTTACTAATTTAGGATTTATAGAATAAGATCGTTTAAGAAATTCAACAAGCTTTTCAAGTAAGTCTTTAAAATAATTATTATCAAAACCCTTGATTATTGCAGAGAAAATGGTATCTATATCACGAGGATGAACTTGTACTAGGTCAATATAAGAAATAATTACTTTATCAAGTATATCCGGAATAGTTTTCATATGTAATGCAAGGTGAGTTTTGCCTGAACCTATATCCTGTATAACAGTAATAACTTTAAATAATTCCTCATTAGAATACACACCCTCATTCAATTTCAAACACAGATCGTTAACACAATTTATAATACTATTGAGTGCTACCTTGTGCCTTCTACCGCCTAGAATTTTGGCAATTTTTAATGTGGGAGTAGGTCCACTAGGAAAAGGATTTATCAATAACTTATAAGGATACATTAAATAGTCCTCACAAATCCATGAACTATCCCCCTTAAAATAACACCTTCATAACCACCAGAAGAAAGTTCATATTTTTCCGGAGATAATTCTGTAATAGTTCTAACATATTCATAAAATTCATTATCAGATATATTATATACATGGCAAATTTCATTTTTTATAGAAGATAATTCAACCCAACCAATTGAAGTAGATTTTTCGCCCAAAATTCTATTAAAGTTATCTTTAAAATCATCCAAAGAAAAGGCATTTATTGCATTACTATTTTTCTGAAGTTTAAGATTTAAGTCATCAATTTTTTCTCCGATATGATTAAATGAATTTTTAATTTCAAGCAATTCACAATCAATATTTTCAATATATTTAAATATACTATCAGAATAATTATTTATTTTATTTTGAATAGTAGAAATATATTTATAAAGATATTTGAATTTTAGATCAGAACTTAGTAGATAATCTAAAAAAAATTCTTTACTCCAACAATATATAAAAGTACCCTTTTTAGAAATACAAATTTTGCCTTCTTTATCTAATTCATCCAATAAAATATCAAAGTTTTCTATTGTATATTGTTTTTTTAATTCAGACTTTTTTATACCAACTGATCCAAACGAATTAATAGTATCAACAATAGCATCCTTATTGGACATATAAACAAATAGTAAAATACAACTTAAAAAAAAGATAGTGAAGTTTTTGTTATAATGCTATCAAAAATAATTAACAAAAATAAAATTAGTGTAAGAATGCAATATGCTTGGGAATGATGATACACAAAACTGATAATACCATGATGAAAGCACTAGGGTATCTGACCTACTTCTATCTATCGCTAGCCATATCCAATTAAAATTATACAATACTATAAACAAGACATTATTAATCATTTTGTAATTTCTAATAGAAGAATTTTATTATTTCGCACAAACTAATTTTATTACCATATTAACAATCTATAATATAAAGAAGGTCGAACTAGGGTTGATAAAAAGTGTATAAAGACAATAATAAATATGATGAAGAAATTGGAAAAGATGAGGTAACTAAAAGAACCAACGATCTTTTAGAAAGATTTAGAGAAAATTACATAAGGAATAATAATAACGACTTTATCAATGATGCAATCATAAACATGACTGTATGTTGTAAAACATATGAAAAGATATTTGAAGGATTTGTCAAAATATCTCAAATAAATAAATTACCTCAGGAAATAATAGAAGGATTTGTCAAATGGTCCACAGGACAGCTTGAAGATATTATAGAAAAAATTCAAGAAATAGATAAAAAAAGAGACATGAGATAAGTAATAAAGTGGATAATGGATGTAAAATATTATCGAATAAGTTAAATTCAGGAATTGATTACAAGATAATGAGAACACGTGCACGTTAGTCATCATCGGGCATTTTCAAGCATTAAAAACTTTCTTGAAATTTCAAAACCAAGGATTGTCGTAGTTCTTGTAATTACTGCAGTAACATCAATGCTTGCTGCTACAAGATTTGATAATAATAGCAATATAGCGTGGGATATTTCTGGGTGGAAACTGTTATTTTTAATAATTTGCGGAAGTTTGTCTTCGATGGGATCCAGTGCAATTAACATGTTTTATGATAAAAGTATAGATCATTTGATGTCTCGCACCTCAAAAAGACCAATTCCTACTGGAAGATTAAAGCCAAATAAAGTACTAGTATATGGAATATCCATATCGGCAATTTCGGTCATACTTGCGTGGTTTACATTAAATCCGATGGCAACATTTATGATTGCTTTGGGAATTTTTTTTTATGTTGTTGTATATACAATTTTATTAAAAAGAAGAAGTGTTTGGAATGTAGTTATAGGAGGTTTTGCAGGTAGTGCAGCAGCTATGGCTGGATGGGCAACCACTACAAACAGTATGGATTTATTAGGATTCTTGGTAGGATGGATTGTTTTCATGTGGTCACCCCCTCATTTCTGGTGTTTATCTATTAAAATGAAAGATGATTATACCAATGCAAAAGTACCCATGCTTCCAGTCATACATGGGAATCAAACTACCTCAAAATATATTTTTTTAAGTACACTTATTCTCATACCATATACAGCTTCGCTATATTTTTTTGGTCTTGGATTGCTATATACTACAGTTGCATTAATTGCGGGCTCATTTATGGCAATATATCACTATAAATTAATGAAAAATCCTACACCCTATTTTGCATGGAAAGCTTATAAAGTTACTGCCCCATATTTGGTAATAATCTTTATTTCAATAGCTTTAGATGCACTATTGTATGTAAGATTATAGAAATAGACAATCAAAAAATATTATCCTTTATTTTGATTCACAATTTCGATTCTTTTTTTATCCTTTGTTATCCAGTTCACCTGGATTAATCCATATATTTCTAAATCTAACAATATTTTATTCAAATCATCTTCAAGTGTAATTATATTATCCTTAGATAAAGAATTCATTAAATCATGATCTGTAATATTTCCAAATTGTTTTATTTTCTCAAAAACAATATTTCTCAAAGGATAATTCATAATTAAATCATTTACAAAAGAATTTATATAGTTTTTTAAATTGTAGGGAACGGTAGATGATGACTATCCATAAAATATTTTATCACTAAACTGTGGAACTGCAGATGTTAATTTTTTTTCTAAAGACAAATACCAACTGTGAACTTCAGGAGTTATTGAAGGTTTAACAATGGTTAAAGCATTTTCAAAATTAGAATTATAAATCATATCCGTATTATTCTGTATCGCATTTATAGCAGCAAATCGGCATAATGAAACGAGATCTGCTCCACTATAACCTTTTGTCATGGAAGATACTTTTTTAAAATCAACATCAGATGAAAGTGGCATTGTTGAAGTGACTTTTAATAAAATATCTCGTCTTGACTCTTCGTCTGGAGGACTCACAAAAATTATAAGATCAAATCGACCAGGCCTTAATAGAGAAGTATCTAAAAGATCAGGTCTACTAGTAATTCCAATCACAATAACACCAAAATTACTTGAATCATCCATTTCAGATAGGATTTGAGATAAAACACGCTCATTTCCAGTAAGGTCTTCAGAAGTTCTTAATCTTCCTAGAGAATCCAATTCATCAAAAACAATAACACAAGGAGACGAAGTACGGGCCTTCCTGAAGATTTCCCGTATAGCTTTTTCCGATTCTCCAACCCATTTAGACAATATTTCAGGCCCTCTAACAAATATGATATTAAAATAACCTTCTGCTGCTAATGCTTTTGCTATCAATGTTTTTCCACAGCCAGAGGGTCCAAATAATAATGCTCCTTTTGCAGGTTTAAGACCCATTTTTAAGAATTTGTCCGGAGATGCAATAGGAGACAAAAAATTATCGATTAATAGATTTTTTTCTTTGATCAATCCACCAACATCTTCCCATTTTATACTAGAAGGCTCAACATAAAATTCTCTTAAAGCAGTGGGAACAATTTCTTTCATTGCATTAATAAAATCACTCTGTTTGATTCTGATACCATTTAAAATTTCTGATGGAACCTCTTTATTATTTGCCAAATCAAAATCGCTCAAATAACGTCTGATGGACTTCATAGCAGCTTCTCTTGAAAGAGCTTTTATATCAGCCCCTGTATAACCACTTAGCATTTTTGATATTTCTTTCAAATTAACATCCGCATCTAATGGCATTCCAAGAGTATGAATTTTTATAATTTCAAATCGTCCCTCGAGGTTATGGATCCCTATTTCAATTTCTCTGTCAAACCTTCCGGGTCTTCTTAGGGCAGGATCTAAACTATCAGGTCTATTTGTTGCACCCAAAACTACAACATTGCCCCGATCAGCCATACCATCCATTAAAGCAAGTAATTGTGCAACAACTCTTTTTTCAACATCGCCAAAAGTATCTTCTCTCTTTGGTGCGATTGCATCAATTTCATCAATAAATATAATGCTTGGAGATGATTCCTTGGCCTTTTGAAATATTTCCCGTAATTTGCTTTCTGTTTCACCATAATACTTATTTACAATTTCAGGCCCATTTATTATATAAAAATTAGCATTTGATTCCGAAGCTAATGCTTTTGCTATCAATGTTTTTCCACAGCCAGGGGGTCCAAATAAAAGAATTCCTTTATGAGGTTCTATGCCAATTTTAGAAAACACTTCCGGATGTCTCAAAGGTAATTCTACAATTTCCCTTAAATGGGTTATCTGTTTCTTTAATCCACCAATTTGCTCATAAGTAACTTCGAGGGTTTCTTTATGAAATTTCTCTAACCCAGGTTTTACAACTATTTTTGTATTTTTATTTATCATCACAACGTCTTTTGGAAAAGTATTATGAATGACAAATTCAATTGTTGTTCCCAGAAAATTTAGCATAAATTGATCTCCTCTAATGACAGGATAACCTTCAAATCGACTATTAAGATAAGGAATAAATTCATCAGAAAAATTTTGAGCAGTATTGCATAATAGAACAATTTTTTCAGCAAATTTCGGATTAGATTTTCTTATAAGGACGTAATCATTTAAACTCACAGAAGCATTTTTTCTAGTTTGACCATCAATATGTATATATTGATTTTTTCTATTTTTATCGTCTAAAGTAGAAGCGATTACAGCAGTTACTTTTTTACCTACAATTTCAACAATATCACCATCTCTAATTCCAAGTTTATTCATAGCAACAATATCAAGTAACGCTTTTTTCTTTCCCATGTCTTTAATTTTACATCCAGCTACTCTTAATTTAAGAGTAGTTACAAAATTATTATCGGTATTATTATTATTATTGCTTTTTTTCAAATAGATCGCAAAGAATCAAATTTTAACAATCATTTTATCTTAACTGACTGCCTGCTTATAGTAATAACTTGAATTTCACCAGCCCCTTCAATTTTTTTTAATGATTCTTCCAATTTCTCCATTTCTCCTTCAGCATCATCTAATAAAAAATCACCTACTAATGCATTTAATCCAAATGCAATTGGTTCTTTAGCATGTGCTTTTAACTCCATTCCTTCAGGTATACCAGTTTTTAAATTATTTATCAAAACTTCAATATCAGTTTCAGAATCTGAAGGAAGAATTTTAATTCTGGCTACTAATCGAGCCATTTTATTTAAGGCCCCTCAAATCCACAACCAACACACTTATATAACCTTGCAAATTCCCTGCAACTTTCGCACCTCCAAATAAGAACATATCCACAATTAGGACAATAAAATCTCACACAGGCATCATTTGGCATAATAGGCCTATTGCAAGATGTACAAACAGGTAATTGTAATTGTTTTGACATCTAAATTAAAAAAAATATAAACCGCATTTATATCTTGCTTAGATCACTTATGATTTTTCGATATTCATTCCCCATTAAAGCATATAGAAAATTTACTGAAGTTCGGGTGTTTAAAAAACTTTTCAACGCCACGGAATGAAAATCAAAGTCGCTAGATAATGAAATTTTCTCAATGAAAATTGCAGGAATACTAGAAAATATTTTATCTAAGGATTTATTATCTAATCGTTCTAATATTTTTCTTAACAATAGCATCCTATCAAATTCTTTTCCAAATGTATTGATCCAATTGTTTTGATAATCTTTCAAATATGAACAATCATTATTATTATTCAATGATTTTGAGATAGATCTACCTGCAAAAATACCTCCCATTCCACCAGAATATATCCCTCCAGCTGTTGTAGGTTTGGTTTGCCCAGCTGCATCCCCAATTATAACATTTCTATCAAGGTTAAATGGTTTTATATATCCACGGACCCATAAAGGTGCATAAATTTTTCGAATAATAGAATATGGTTTACCTTTTTTTTCCAAGAACTTGTCAAGTGTAAAGCTTGGATTGATGTTTTTACCAGCTACACCAATTTTTCCTTTTCCATCTCCAGTTGGAATAATCCATGCAAAAAAACCAGGGTATAATTCAGTGTCAAATTCTACTTCGATCGTATCTTTTTGAATCCAATGTGCATATACCTCATATTGCCCAGAAGGAATAATATCTCTAAATCCTTTTTTAAGGACATGGCTAACACCCCTTGCTTCCACAAAAAACTTACTTTTAAATATTTTTCCTGAACTTAATTTAATACTAAATAAATTATCAACAAAATTAACGGAAGTTATAGAACTTTTTGTATTTATTTCAGCTCCACTTGTTTGTGCTTGAAAAGCCAATTCTTTATCAAAAGAGCGTCTATCAATAACTATAATATGTTGATTTTCCGAATTTATTTGAAAGGAATTATTTTTAGATTTTATGATTGCTTTTGTTATATTGGTTTCAATAGTTTTAATTCTTGGAATTATCCCTAATTTTTCTAATCCTTTTTGGCTTACTACACCACCACAATGCTCTGGAGTTCCTATCTCATGATCATCCTCTAAAACTAATACTTTAAAACCATTAGATGAAATTTCTCTAGCAGCTAATAAGCCAGATACGCTTCCGCCTCCTACAATAACATCATAAATACAATCAGTTGGAATATCCAAAATATATAAAAGATATAATATATGGCATATAATTTATTTCTATCAAAAAAAATGCAATAATTTAGAATTTTTCAATAATCAAAAGTAACAAAACGATATCAGATTATTATGGCAATTTCTTATATCATTATATTTACTATTTTTCTATTTTCTATAATCAATGTAATATATAAAGAACACTTCTTCCAAAGATCCTGCTACTACATTTTTTCGTTAATCCAATAAATAAAGTAGTTGGATCATTAATAAAATTTCATAAAGATATCAATAATTTGAAATTGTAGTTATCACTACCTACTTTGCATCCATGATAAAACCCTCTGAGATCAGAATCAAGAGTGGTAAATAGAGTAGTAAAATTATATGTAATCAAATCATTAATTGGTTTTAAAATTAATAATGGACAAAAGAAAAACGCAGGGTAAATTAACTACCATTATTTTTCAAAATATCAATACCAGGCATTTCATCCCCTGCTAAAAACCTCAGACTTGCACCACCTCCAGTAGAAACATGAGTTACTTCGCTTTCAGAAACACCAGCTTCCTTCATTGCTTCCAATGTATCACCTCCTCCTACAAGTGTTTTGACACCCCTCCAATATGCCAAAGCCATGCTTAGTGCAATACTTTTAGTACTATGAGAGAATAGTTCTTTTTCGAAAAATCCCATAGGACCATTCCAAAAAATGGTTCCTAAGCCATTATTGTGTATTTCTTGTATAAATTTTTGTACAGTTTTATCTCCTATATCAAACCCTTTCATATTATTCGGTATATGATCCTTTACAATTTTATATTCAGTAGAATTTTCAGAAAAAGCTACTCTGTGATCTATAGGCAAAATAATTTTATCAGCATAATTATTTAACGCGGTAGAAGCCCAGGATAAATAATCATCATCCACTAAAGAATCACCTACAGATATCCCATTAGCCTTTAAAAAAGTATATGATGCTGCACCACCGATTAAAACTTTAGTAGCTTTTGGTAGGAGATGATTCAAAGCACCAATTTTATCTTTTATTTTAACACCACCTATAACTATTTTGAATGGCTTTGGTGGATTATCCCTTAATAAAGATAAATATTCTATCTCTTTAGCAACATTAAATCCCACTATTTTCGTATCAAAAAATCGTACTGTTCCATAGGTTGAAGAATGTTTCCTATGAGAAGTACTAAAAGCATCATTTACATAGACATCTGCATAAGAAGCTAGGATTTTTGAAAAACCTTCATCATTTTCTTCTTCTTGACGGTAAAAACGGAGATTCTCAAGTAAAAGAACTTCACCAGTATTCAATGTATTGATTTTATCAAGGGTTTCTTTGCCCATGCAATCGTTAGAAAAAAGAACAGGGATTCTAAACGGCGATAGAATTTCAGATAACTTTTTAGATACAGGTAACAAAGAATATCTCATGTCTTTTCCTTTTGGCCTATCCAAATGGGAAGCTAGGATTATTTTTGCACCCCTTCTTACAAGGTATTCGATAGTTGACATGGTAGATCGTATCCTGTAATCTTCACTCACAAGGCCATCTAATACTTTTACATTAAAATCAACTCTAATGAGGACTTTTTTATTAAAATAAAATGAGTCAGCAAAATCTGTTAATGATTTGATCCCCGTCATAAAATAAATGAAATTAAATGGCTATAAAATATTTTTCATAAAAAAATAAAAGTCAATAAATAAAATAGTTAGTTGTCCTTGTGTAAAGGAGTTATTTTAGTTTGAGTAGGACACCCTATTTTACTTGATGCCACTCTAAAAGCCTTTTTTGCTAAATCGAGATTAGCGGATGTAACATAGGCCTCATAAATAGTATGACCTCTTTCAACTCGAGCAGCCAACCCAGTAGCTTTTCCAAAAGCCCGTCTCATTCCTTCTTGCAAACGGTCAGCACCAGCTGTTGCAATCATTTTATTTTCTCTTAAAATTACATGAGGATATACCCGCAAACGCGCAAAGAAAGTCATATCGCCTGCTTGGGACATTGTTTTATTCGCTGCCAATCTAGCAGCTTCAAGAGAATTATGGCGAATCTGAATTCTTTCGGTTACAACCAATTCTAAAAGATAATCATAACGATTTTTAGGTTGGCCTGATGCAAATCTTGCTATTTTAATTTGCGGTTTTCCCCTAATATATTCACGCCTTACAAAAGGCATTCCTCGAATTTCTCTATAATTAACACCTTTCAACAATAATCCCTATTTTTAATAAATAAATGTGGTGTGAACCTCTGATTTATGTGTTATGTCAATTGATATAATTAATGGCGAAAATAATGACAAATTAGATAATATTGACAATAATGCATCATCAGATTTCCAACTAGATAATAATAACGAATCTATATTGATTGCAGAAGCATTATTTCAAGAAAAAGAATTAAAGATATTGGTAGAAGAGACCAAATTCAAGGATCAACTTAGAAACAAGGGCTTTGGCGAAGTTTTTAATAACGAATATCTCCTCAGCGGTCTTGAAGCACTTTATTTACTAAATACAAATAAACTGAAACTTGGTGGAAAAAAAGATTATAATTTTTCATCCCTCCTCAAAACATTAATATTAAAAGATAAGAAAATTTTAACAAAATATCTAATTTACAGAGATTTGAGAAGTAAAGGATATATAGTAAAAGAGGGATTTGGATTTGGAACCGATTTTAGAATTTATGATAGAGGAGAATATGGAAAAAAACCTTCTAAATACATTTCTATTGGAATTAATGAAGGATTAAATATTAAATCCAAAGATTTTGTTGACACAATTGAACAAATTGAGAATATGGGCAAGGATACTGTTATTGCCGTCATAGAGAGAAGAGGAGAAGTGATATACTATAAAACAATTAAAATGTCCTTTTTTGAAAATATAAAAAAGAACTAGGTGTAAAATTTCCAGATATCTAAAAATATATGTTTGTTATTCAAATCCAATTAAAAATAATGTCAGAAAAAAATGAACAAATTAAGCAAAATAAAGAAAAATTTTGTGAATCCATATTTAATATTGATAAAGAAATAAGATTTGTAGGCATAGTAAATAAAAATAGCGAAGTAATTTATGGTGGTTTTAAAAAAGGAATTGAGCCTTTGCTTGATATAAATGAAGAACAAGATATGTATCTACAATCACTTTCAAATATGACATTTTTCCAATCGTTTTCTAAAAAATTCGGGCCAGTAGATTATTTGATAACAAAACAAAAAAAAATTACAATAATGACATTTCCATACAAAAAAGACATTTTATGTTTGTCTGTATCATCACAGACAAACATAGACAAAGTTAGAGACATAGTACTTGAATCACTGTTAAAGCATAATAATAAATAGGCTATTAAAGGATGATCGCCTATTAGAATTATGGCAAATGCAATATGTGAAGAATGTTTTTATAAAGGGGATAAAATAGAATTTGAGGAAAACAGCGACTATTGTATCGAATGCGTTTGCGAACATGCCATGTGTCCAAAATGTAAAAAAGCCTATCATTCTGCATCAATCACAGAATAAAATGATATAAAAAGAATTATCATATACCAATATATACTAAAAGATATAAAATGTTTATGTTACAAAACAATGAAGAACAAGATAGTCCCCCTATTAGTTGATTTTTATAATCAACAAAAATGAAGATTAAAACCGGACTACCGAGTCTTGTAACAATTATGATATTCGAATCGATTTAAAAATAATAAAGTTGAAAAAAAAGTGGATGAAATTGGAACACATTATATTTTAATAATACTTGATAGATGTCAATTTCCATAATTTATAAATACGTAGATGTTTCGTTTAGCAATGTTTAAAATGAGGAAAAATGGTCAAGGAAATTATATAGGAAAGGTTTTACAAAAATAAAAGAAAAGAACATTTGTTACAGATTCTACCAAGGTTAGAGTTATTTATATAAATGCATATTATGTAAAGAAATTAAAAACGTAAAAGTATTTTATAAAATGTGAAAACTATTTGTCCCTAAAATAAGATAATATTTTCCAAAAAATGACCATATTTGATTTATAAATGTTAATTCCAATATAGAATTTACATTTATAGTAACGCTTTTTTATAAAAGATATAAATTAAATCACATTAAATAAATTTTTTTTATTAAATTAATATTTCTTATAATAAACTTATTAATGAATTGTTTTTTTTAAAATTATTATAAAAAGTTTTATAAAATTTATATATCTAAAAAAGGTACGTGATATAGAAGAATATCAATGTTTAACAAAGAGTCTTGCAGAGGTTGCGGCTCTATATTAGAATCAATCGAAACTTGTACACATTGTAAAGAGATAATGTTATGGCAATGTAAAAAATGCAATAACAGAGAAGAATATATACACATACATAATTACAAAAACATAAATGAATCAAATCAAACTACAACAATTAAAATAAAAGCAAAAAGCTAAAAAACATAATTTTTTGCTGCACATAAAAGATATTAGTTATTTGAAAATTCAGTTTATCTATACCAATTAGCACAAGTATGCTAAACAATTTATCATCATCCTCATCATAAAACACAAAAGCTATCTAGATCCTTTTATTATTTCATCTGTTCTCAATGTCATCACCGACCAAATCCAAACTGGTAGTTGTATAAAAAAGAAAAATGATTCAAAAGTTAAGAAAAGATTATTACTGCTAGTTATTAAAGTACAAGAAGATGGAAAAATTCCTTTTTATGTTATAAAAGAAATACATCAAAGCAATCCTTGTTTGGGCTTGAAGGGTTAAAAAGATATAATAAAGAAGGCTTGGGAGGACTACAAGATAGAGCAAAAGCTGGTAGATCGCCGATCTGTCAGAAGAGACAAATTATAAGATTAAGAAAGAACTAAAAGAAAGCAACAGCCAGGGTTGGACCACAAAACAGGTTGAAGAATTAATCATAAAGAAAAGTGGTATCAAATATCACTATATACACATACATATACCATCGATCCTTCGAAAGTAGGGCTTTAAACAAAATGTGCCAAGAAAAGTACATGTTAATACAGCCTCCAAAGAGGAAAAAGAGGTTTTCAAAAAAAGGTCGCCCAGATATTTGTGGATAAACATCAAAAGCAGTAACAGCAGCAGCAGCAGCAGCCCCCGCAAGAACAAGAACAAGAACAAGAACAAGAATTTTCCACAATATCTATAGATGAATCATTTTTCTTTTATGATCCTCTTGTAAGGTGTATTTGGATTGATAAGAATAAAAGACCTCTGTAGTTAGAGCAACAGGCTCGCACCAGCATTCACGTATTTTTGGTACCATAAGCATAGAGGGAAAACAACTATTCGGATAGTATGACAAATTCAATGTGATACATTTCTTGATTATATAAACTATTTATGCTAATTCAAAATGCTATTAGTTTATGGATGAAGAATCGCATCCTCATTATAAATCAAAGAAGGTTCTAAAATATTTTGAAGGAAACAAGGATACACTAATCCCTATATACCTTCGAACTACTGCATCACCAGAGTTATGGTAATGGAAGAGATTTGGAATTTATTCAAGCGTGATCTGTTAGTACTGCAATATTATCAATCATATTCAGATTTGAATAAATAGTATCCAGATATTTCAGAACAAAAGATTCCACCTTAAGATGAGAAATCATTTGTTACGAGATATATTTTAGAAAATATATGCTAATTGGTATATTGCGTGAGTTTTAAACGTACGTCTTACTAATGATATTGCGGATAGAGTCAAATACTTATTCTACAAAATATCTACAATCAGAAAATAAATATAATTTTAATTGAAATGTAGATAATTTATATAAAATTATGTAAATATACATACAAGCACATTTTGAAAACTATCAAATGAAAGATTTACAGAGAATATTATCCTAGTTTATCCTTTTTATTTTCTTCAGAATTTTTAAGTAAAGGAAAAGTAGTTTCAAATTATCTTTTTGTTTCACGGGGTCGGTTTCTATTTTTATGGTTTCGATATTTTCAATGATTTTTTTAACAATTACTTCTTCGATTTGAGAAAGAAGATCTTCATATATCCCCCTTTCAAGAGATTCATTAGTTTTATTAATATGGGGATTTCCTAAAGATTTTTGAATTTTATCTATTTTTTTTTCTTCAGAATTTTTATCGGATACCTTTTCAAGCTTTGGATAAGTTGCATTTGCTTTTTGACAGTTCAAACACATGATATTGCCTTTAAACTTTATTAAAAGGCCGTTACAAATTTGACAAGATTCTGACAAAAGTGTTCCACCTTTTAATAAATATTCAGCCCCTTTTTTTAGAATATCATCACTCATATGAATTACAATATATTATTTTCGTCTATTTTTTTATCTTGAATTTGGAGTTTTTCTTGTTTACTTAATTTGTTAAGTTCGTTTACTAAAAATTCTTTATATTTATTTTTTTCTTCTTCTGTCATTCTATTTAAATTAGAACTTAGTGTAGAACCAATAGTAAATATTCTATCAAGCAGATCCATTGTCATAAACCTTCCCATATTTCCAATTCTAAATACGACATCAAGATGCTTTTGTATTATATTATGTGCATATTTTATATCTGATGCTATAGATGTTCCCTTTTTTGTTATTCTGTATCTCCCATTTTCATGTTCTTCTATCAATCCTTCTTCTAATAATCTACCTAATAATGGATAAATTAAACCGGGAGAAGGCTTCCATTTTCCTTCAGTCTGAACTGTAGCTTTGTCAATTATTTCCTTACCTGTCATTGGTTGGTCTGATAAAATTTCTAAAATATAATGACGAGAAAAACCTCTAGGAATGGCACTTCCAACCCTAGAAAACCAATCAGTAATCATATTGGAGTATTATATATCGCTAGTGACTTATTAATTTTTATCTTAAACGATTAAATATATTGTTATTCTGTAACAGAGATAAAAGAGTATTTTTTTAATGATTTTCTATTGCTAGTTCTAACTCTTTCTGATATTTTTCCCATTCACAATCCGTTTTGTTACCGGTCATTTTTGGTTCAACTAAATTTTGCTCCTTTTTCATATTTCGAAATTATTTATAGACTCCAAGATATAAGATTTATTTAGCCTTAAATCGTTTATAATATTATAAATTTTTTAATTTTTCAATTTAAAGATTAAAAAAAAATAAAATGCAGATACCTTAAAATTTTAATATATGAAATTTTTATATCCTTTTTGAAGTTGTAAATTCGAGTTGATCTTATTTCTACCAGCATGGTTTTTATTTAGGAATTTAATTTCTGTGATTATAAATAAATTGTCGCAGGAAGAATTTAAACACATACTTAGAATTGCCGGAAAAGATGTTGAAGGTAGTAAAAAATCAATAATTGCGTTGAGTTTGGTAAAAGGGGTAGGTTATAATTTAGCTCAGGTTATTTTGCAGTCTTTAAACATCAATCCTTATCTTCGAGTAGGTTTTCTTACTGATAAAGATATTTCAGATGTAGAAAATGCTCTAAAAAATATTAATTCACTAGGTGTACCATCTTGGTACCTTAATAGAAGAAAAGATATGGATACAGGTACTGATATACATTTGATCACCTCAGATTTAGACTTTATTAAATCTAATGATATAGATAGGGAAAAAACTGTAATGAGCTGGAGAGGGTATAGACATATGTTTGGGTTACGTGTCAGAGGTCAAAGAACGAGGAATACAGGTAGGAAAGCAACGGCAGTAGGTGTCAAGAAAGTTGCCGGAAGGGCTCCTGCTTCTCCAGGGAGCTCCCCTAAATAATAAAGGTGGTATAAATGGGTGATCCAAGAAAAGCCAAAAAAAGTTATACTAGGCCTCGAAGTATATGGACTAGTGATCAGATAAGTTCGGAATTATATGTCGTAGGTTCCTATGGTTTAAGAAATAAAAAAGAATTATGGAAAGCTCAAACCGAAATTGCTAGGATAAGAAATCAGGCTAGATCTCTTTTGTCACTTCCTATAGAGGTAAGACATGATAAAGAAAATAATTTACTTAATTATTTGTCGAGGTTGGGGCTTGTAACAACTAGTTCTACTCTGGACGATATACTCAATCTTAAAATTGAAGATATTTTGGAAAGGAGATTACAAACAATGGTGATGAAGCGCTCTAACCTAAAATCCCCATATCAGGCCAGACAAATTGTAGTACATGGTCATGTAAGTATTGGAAATAGAAAAATAAACCTACCAGGATATTTAGTAAAGAAGGATGAAGAATTAGAAATTTTAGTTCATCTTAACCCAGTGGTAGAAACTGCTAGCAATAACTATAAATAACAAAATATCACATATGTTTTTTTTTAAGGGTTATATTCCTTCAACCTTCTCGATATCTACATAATCAATTTTTCCATCACTATTCATATCATACCCTTGCACTATTGCAGCCCATTCAGTTTCATTTCCCATATATTTTGAAAACATTTTTTTGCCGAAGTTAGTGAATGCTATTACCGCAGATTTGGTACCTATTGATCGTACTCCCGCTATCAAAATAATATTTTTTGATTTATTAAAAGGATTTTTAACCTTGGCTATAATTCCTATATTGTCTAAATGATATATTTTGCCAGTTTTATCGAATAAACCCGACCAATAGTTATTTTCATTGAATTTTATCGGCAAATATTGATTAAGTTCTGATGAAACTATGTTTGTACCAGGGCCACCAATCACGATTAAATTGTTATATGTCATTTCCTTTTCTGCTTTTGCATCTTCATCAAGTTTTACAATAAAACCTTGAGGCACCTTACATAATGTTCCCAAGTAAAAAGCCAAATGAATTGCATAATGTCCATCTCTTGCAGAAGTTTTGAAAATACCATGTGGATTAGGAGAGCCTACGATGATTAAACCATCGAAAAAATTTTCATCATTTATAAATCCGGTTAAGAATGTTCTAGTTGGTTCATTGCTAATGTTGATTTTGGCGTTTTCTTTGCCATTATTTATCAGTTGTTTTTCACCACATGGCAATTCTATACCAAAAGATGGACTTGAACTTTGGTATAGTTTAGCTGTTCCACCATGTACAAAATCTGTTCCTATTTCTGTAATTGCTTCAATTGAAATTAATTTTTTGATATAATAGTACGCACTTTGTTCATATATCTTTAATTCTTTTGCTATTTGTGCGGTATATTTTGGTTTATCCGATATTAATTTTAATATACTCCAAGCTATAGGATTGGATAAGATTTGAATCTTCTCGTTTTCCAAAATAGTAATTTTTTTTTCATAAATTTTATCACCCTTTTCATAAATTAATTTTTTTTCAATTATCATAAATAATTGACTATCACCAATAATATTTTTTGTCCGGTATAAATTTTATCATATTACAGAAAACTACCTTATATCATATATTTGATCTAAAAATATTTAGGTTATAATATATTTTATAATGGTATAGTTCATTGTTTAATAAAGGTTTTAAATCATAGGTATAATTAATTTATTGTGTGTTCAATCATCGGGTACAAAGGACAATTCATTGAGGCAGCTCCGCTGTTAGTAGAAAGTCTTAAAAAAATGGAATACCGTGGATATGACAGTGTCGGAATAGCAACTATGAATAATGGTAAAATTTTAATTAGCAAAGGTGTAGGAAAGGTTGCAGAGGTTGATAAAATTCTAGAATTTGCTAAATTACCCGGGCAGATAGGGATTGGACATACAAGGTGGGCAACCCATGGGGGAGTAAGTGATAAGAATGCGCATCCCCATTTTTCTTGTAACTCAGATATAGCTGTTGTTCATAATGGCATAATTGAAAATTATCAAGAATTAAAAGAAAAGTTATCCAAAGAAGGCCATATATTTAAAAGTCAAACAGATAGCGAAGTTATTCCACATCTTTTGGAAAAATACTGTAAAGAATTCAATAATGATTATAAAAAATCTATTATATATACCTGTAAAATTTTAAAGGGATCTTTTGCATTTGTTGCCATTTTCAAAAATGGATTAATTTGTGGCGCAAGGTTCGATGAACCTCTAATAATCGGAATTGCTAATTCTGCTCTTTTCTTATCAAGCGATGTTCTCGGCTTTTTAAAACATACCGATAAAGCTATCTTTTTAGATAATGGGGATATTGTTACCATAGACAATAATAAATATAGCATATTTGATATAAACAACAAAAAAGTTATTCGACCTATCACCCAGGTCGCATGGGAATTGGGTTCGACTGAAAAAGGAAAATATGCACATCATACATTAAAAGAAATTCACGAACAGCCATCTATTCTTTTTAATTCAATCAATAAAAATAATGATTTTCAACAATTTTGTAAATTTATCAAAAATGCTTCTAATGTATATATAACTGGAAGCGGAACAAGCTACCATTCCGGATTATTGGCAAAAAATCTTTTGGCAAAATTCGCAAAAATTAAATCAGAGGTCATAATGTCTAGTGAATTCCAATATATGTCCGATACTTTGGAAACTAATTCCGCGATTATTGCCATCTCTCAAAGCGGTGAAACAGCCGATGTCATTCATGCTGTTAAAAAAGCAAAGGAGCATGGATCTAAAATTCTTTCAATTATTAATATTTCTACATCATCTTTAGCAAGAATAAGTGATTCTGTTCTGGTTTTGAACTGCGGACCCGAAATAGGCGTAGCTGCAACTAAAAGTTTTATCGGCCAGCTAATGATTATATACAATGTTGTCAATTTATTATCGGGCAACCAACTTTCTCTTAATAAAATAAATCAAAAAAAATTGGTTACAGATATAGAGAAAACTTTAGAATTGGATGAAAAAATAAAAACAATAGTATCTATGCTCGACAGTGAAATTAAAGATATTTACATATTAGGCAGATCTCTTCATTATTCCATTGCCTTAGAAGGCTCGTTAAAAATTAAAGAGCTAGCTTATATTCATGCAGAGGGTATTGCAGCTGGCGAACTCAAACATGGCCCTTTAGCTTTGATAGATGCCAAATCATTGGTAATCGTAATAAATCCTGTTGATGAAACTTATAAAGACGTTATTTCTAGTACACATGAAATCAAATCTAGGGGTGCTAAAATAATCGGAATTTCAAACAAGAATCACGAACTATACGATAATTACCTTCAAATACCTGAAAGTATAGATCATCTATATCCAATTGTAGAAGTTATTCCATTACAGATTATGGCCTATTACTTGTCGCTTAAAATGCAAGTTGATCCAGACTATCCTAGAAATTTGGCTAAATCTGTTACAGTCAAATGATAAAACTAGACTATAACAATGGCCTATATCTTTAAATTAATACTATTTCCATATCATAAAAATGTCATTAATGACTATTAAAATTGATAATTGTATTTTTCCTACAAATTATCTATATGATATCCAAAACTTTACTTGGGCAGATTTTAATTATAATAATGTTGAAAAAGATTTAGCTAATGAATATAAATTAGTTAAAGTAGGTATCATGCCCATACTTTCCTACATAGCAGGGAATATAAGAAAAATAAAACTCAAGCAAATAGGTGAAACTATTATCCAAGGTAAAAGCATAGGCACTATAGAAAGCATGAGTTATTTCGGAGTCATTAGATCACCTATTTCTGGAAAAATTATCGAAACAAATAATGATTTATTAACCAATCCAAAGAGAGTAAATGATTCCCCATTTGAAAGCGGGTGGATAGCAAAAATACAACCTTTGGATCCTAAAAATCTAGAATCGTTGCAATCAATCGATCAGTGTAAAATCGAACTTTCCAAATTGATTAAAAAATTTAATGTAAAATGTTTTAAAAATTATCCCGATTTTGAGATGTATGAGCTTGGCACTGAATGCTCTGCAACTTTGGCAAAATTGGACGATTTTATGGATAAAAAAATGGAAGTTGGACAAATAGTTCACCTTGTTTCAGATGATCCAACCGCTGACTTGGAGGTATCTCGCTGGACTGATGAAAACAAACAAGAGATGTTAGAAATAATAATGGAAAAAAATAGTTTAAGATCAAACATCACAAATTATTTGTTTCACATTTTGATAAAGAAACTAAATTAAACCAAAAAATTTAGAAAAAATAGTAGAATATTTATTTTACTTTAATATCATTTTTCAATTACATTTCCAATCATATTGCCCCATTCGGTCCATGATCCATCGTAATTTTTCACATCAGGGTAACCTAAAAGATATTTCAATACAAACCAAGTATGAGATGAACGCTCACCAATTCTACAATAAGATATTATTTCTTTTTCTGAGACTACTCCTCGTTCTTGATAGAGTTTCTTTAATTCTTCCATAGTTTTAAAAGTTCCGTCTTCATTTACTGCTTTTGACCACGGTATATTTACTGCTCCAGGTATGTGGCCACCTCGCTGGGCATGTTCTGTAGGATATTCTGGTGGTGCAGTAATTTCTCCTGAAAATTCTTGTGGAGATCTTACATCAACTAAAACAACAGAATCTTGTTTATCTATAGAATTTGAAACATAGGTTAAATATGTTCTAATCTTTTCGTCTGGATTAATGGCCTTAAAATTTCCGGTCGGATAATTTGAGATATCTTTAGTAACTATTCTATCTTCTTCAAGCCACTTCTTTCTTCCACCATTCATTATCCGTATATCTTTATATCCATAGTATTTGAAAACCCAAAATGCAAATGCTGCAAACCAATTATTAAAATCACCATATAATACAAGAATAGTATCATCATTTAACCCTGCTTTTTCTGAAAGCAATTTTTCACAGGCTTGTTTTGAAAGTATATTTCTTCTTATAGGATCATTAATATCTTGTCTCCAATCAAATAAAACTGCTCCAGGTATGTGGCCTAGAAAGTAATTTGTTTTTGGATCGTAATCTACTTCTGCAATTCTCACGTTTGAATCATTAAGGTGTTCTTCTGTCCATTGAGTATTAACTAAAACTTCTGGATGGGCATATTCATTTGACATCTATTAACAAATATAATTAATTGATAATCTTCTATTTAAATAATGAAATATTTATCTCGATACACTGATCAAATAAAGCGCCTTTTTTTAACTTTAATTAATCTTCAATAATGTGAATGTACCGATATTAATAAGGGTATCATTATATTATTATTAATAAAATACAATATAGTTATGTAATCACTATACATTACTGTAGATCTGTTGCATTTGCCTATTATTAGAACATCTCTTGGTTACCGGTCCTTTCTACTATTGTGAGAAATGTATTACGGATAGATCGCTTAGGGATGACTAAAAGAATAATCACAATCTACTCTTGAAAAGAAAGAATCGGAACATTGAGCTAAGATAATCATACAAGATAATAAGTATATCACTCGCACATTAACTATTTACATCATTACATGAAAGTATACTAGAAAATGGACACTCATATTCAATCGCCGATTGTTAATATATGAGATCAAAAAACATCATACTTCAACCAAAGTTTATTGAAAACATAGAAAGATATAGTGAAATAATATATATATAACAGATCCTTATTTATAATTTTTAATTCTAACAGTCTATTTTCTTTTGGTCGATGAACTTAGAGAAGACATATAGATATTCTGCCAGGTATGGAAGATCCTTTTGTTTGGGATGATAAATCAATATAATTATTTTTAAAATATAATTGGAATTATGGCACTCTCAACCTATTCCAAGATGTTATATTGTTGATATGACACCATATATTCATCCTATTAAACAATAGGAATATCCAATATTAATAGAACAGTAATTTCCGTTTCATTAAAATCGATTTTGCTCTATATAATCATATAAATTAACATATTAGATGCATTACCGATGAATGCTCATCTTTCTTTACATATTTTTTCCAAGACACCTTAAGATATTTCTGCATCGCTATTGTTTAATAGACTGGAAGTAAAACCTAACAATATATCAACACAATATCATGGTAAAAACCTTATAGAATCGGCACTTTGAATGCATTTTTATCATTCTATCGTCATTTCCTTCAAAAAACCCAGCATTTTTTTTAAATCCCAATCAAGTGTACAATAGAGCATAGAAATTGAATCATTGGTTAACTGTTATGAAAAATTTTTCAGCAGGGCGAACATTGTGCTAATTTTAAAATATGATAAAGTATTATGTTATATGTGACTGTTTATACCGACTCATTATCAAATTTAAAAAATTATAGAGATGATTTTTTTAAAATCGCAGTTACAATCAATCTGTCTTATCATATTCAAATTAAAATAGATGCATGGTTTAATGATTTAGCTCCCTCTAGAGCGTTATTTGATATGGTTGAACAAGGAAAAATTGACTGGAATGAATTTATCATTTCATACGGCAAAGAGATGAATACTTCTCTAGCAAAATCTAAAATAAAATGGATAAGGGATTTTTCTAAAAATAACGACGTTGTTCTATTATGTCATGAAAATGAATCAGATCCTAAATGTCACCGTTATGCATTAAAAAAGTTAATTGAAGATGAAATTTAAAATGAAATAAAAAAACCACTTTTTAATATCGACATATTAATAATTTTTTATCTAAAAGACGTTAATTTAACTTATTATTTCTAAATAAATATAATAGTCACTATTATATTATTTTTATGAATAATGTAAAAAATGTCCCATTTAATAAATCACTCATCTTATATAATCAAATCATATACCACTTCAAATCTTATAAGCATATGAGAGAACATCTATATGTACTATAGAATATCTATTAAAAACTTATTGTAGGCGATTATAAATTTAATGCATACATCATTATGTCATTGATTCAGATTGAATTAAATTAAATAAAACTCACCTATAGGATATTTATTTTTGAATTAATAAAATAATTCTGAAATTTAAAACATTGTATTATTATAAATGGCCCTGTTCACTTTAAAAAATGTCTATATCTTGAAGATATCTATTTCCTTTTTTGAATACCAGAAACGGTAAGAGACAAGAATATATTTGATTATGGATTGTTGTTGATATTGAATCAAAAGATAAAGAAATCTTTGGAATAAGCACATCAAAAGAACGAAACATGTTTGTTGCTATAGGGCGTTTTTTATCTTGCATTATAGATGAATATGGTCGACATACAGTTTCCACAGATGGCGATGGTACTTGGTATCTACATCAAACTTGCAATTTCTAAAACGAAACATCATATCCATTTTTGTGTAAAGGAATGAAAAATCATATTATCGAAATAACAATGCAGTATATTAAGGATAGAACCAAAAGTTGTGATGATTACTTTCCCTATAAAAAGAAGAAAGGTAAATTAAAGCATAAAAGAGTTGGCTTAATCTTTTTGTGAAATATCATAACAAAGATTTTGTCTTTTGCGAACACAACTTAATTATTTTATAATATTTAATTGCTTTCCCTTTATTCCTTGGGCAACCAGCACAGAATAACAACCTAGTCCGCAATCCTCGCAAATAGGTTTTAATCCCTTTGCATCAGAACTTCCTATACAACATGGTCTCTTTTCTTTTCCTTTATGATCTAAAGAAAGTATTGCCCATGTCGGACATTGAATTGGCGTAGTACCTTTTCCGCCCCAATTTCCCTTCATTAGTATTAGTTGCTTTTCATTATTTATTACAAATTTAGGATATTTTTTTTGTAATTGAATTAATTCGTCAACTATTTTATTACGTTCTTCGCCATATGGTATCCATAGAGGATCTTTTTTTACAAAAGGAGTATGGAATTGAAATCCGATTTTATTTACTTTATCTTTCCATTCTTCAATGATATCTTTTATAGAGTTAAAATTCAAAGTATTGATTGTCATTGTAATCCAAATATCTTTCCATGCGGGTTTGCCATTGCGATTTGGACCTGAAATATACTTTAAAATATTTTCTTTTGTTTTTTTGTAAGAGCCTTTGCCTCGTATGCTATCATGGATTTTTTCCGTACCATCCAAAGATATCCAATAAAAATAAAGATTGTCAAATCTAGGTATTTGTATTGTACCATTTGTAACGACACAAATTCTTCTTGGCATTTCGTCACAAAAAGTTTTAATAATATCTGGTCGAAGTAGTGGTTCACCACCGATCAGTGTGGTAACAAATATTTTTTCTTTTTTGAATTTTTCTCGAATAATTTGTCTCCAATCATCAATAGTTAGTTCATCTTCTTCGTTTTTTCTATTTAACCACCAATAACAATGAGAACAGTGTAAATTACAGATATTATTTATATCTACCGAACCATAAATGAAAGGTTTAGAATTGAATAATTTTATGTTTATATACTTTTTCATCAAGTTTATTAAAATAGGCATTTCTCTTGCAATATCAGATATACCTCGACCGTAAATTAGATCTACCATAATTAGCCTATACTATAATGAGAAGGAGATGATATAAGTATATTTTTCTTTTGAAGTAGTATAACATATAATTTTTATACTAAATATTTTAATGTTCAAAAATATGACATACATGGAAATTAATTTAGAAAAAAATATTTAAATTAAATTTAGTAACTCCATTATCTTTTAGTTAATTCAATATTATTGATATATAGAATAATAATCATAAGTTATTGATCCCCATCAAATGTTCTCTTTATAATTAGATCATTTATATGCTATTTTTTGAAGCATTCCCTTAAAGATGCTTCATCATTTAAATTATCTGATAATACTATATACAATTTTCTGTAGATAATTGAAAACACAACAAAATATTTTATTCTACTTTAATTATACGCTTCTAAAAAATGTGATAGAATTTCTAAATGGTCTTTTTTTCTTTTTTTGCTTTTATGAATAATTTCCACCTCAATATTTTCATGTCTTTGTTGATTTTTTAATATATTTGATGTTCTATCAAAAACACACTATATTTCTATTATAATTAATATACATAGATAAATTTACCTTTTATTTGAAAATTAAAAAAAATTTTTTAAGTAATGTGTTTTATTCATATATATGGTTTATAAATATATAGATATTGTAGGAACTTCGGAAACTAGTATTACTGATGCAGTTAATAATGCTTTTAAGGAAGCATCCAAGACTGTAAAAAATATCCAATGGGGGGAAATGGGTAAAGTTACGTTCAGACTCGATACTGAACAAAAAATTGAATATCAGGCTGAAGTGAGAATTGGTTTTAAAATAGAAAGATCTGGTAATACACTATAAATAATAAAACAATTCTTTCTATCATAAATTAATAACTCTATCATTTTTTCTTCTCTTTGTTATTATAATCCATCTTTTTTGATCTAACGATAATGTAATAGTATCATATACAAGAGAAAGAATTATTGATTAATGGTTTAAGAATATAATATAAAAAAGCTAAACTTCATAGCGACCTTATTAATAAATTAATATGTAGATCAAATATTTTTGATCTTTACCTAAATCAATCATATCTGGAATATCGGGTAAATGGGTCGAGTATCTCCATCTTTCGGGATAATAAATAAAATTATCAAAGCACATAAGCACTGTATGTTTTGTTGTATAATTTATAAAATCTTTTTTTATAAAACATATTTTTCTAAATAAACCAAACCCATCTTTGTTCAGATCCTTTAAACTAAATTCCAATTGCCAATAATATCAAATTCAATTATTATTTCATCTCCTTACCAGATAATCAGATAGCTACACCTATGAACATGCAAGAAGGATTATACAATTTGTTAAAGTAAATTTTCAATCAAATTATAACAAAAATGGATGCATAAATGCAATTCCTATAATTGTATATCATAACTTTTTGATAGATAAAAACTATATAGAACAACCGAATCTTGTAAATTAAATAATCTATTCTAGAAAGACTCGGATAAATTATATAAAGGGATTATTATATATAAACAGCAAGGAACTCAAAGATACATTATTACTTTTGAGACACAGTTACAAACGACCAAAACAGATGTATCTGGAATTAAAAAAACAATCGCCAATAATAAATCATATCATAAAATCATTTGAGATTATCAATTTAGTAAAAATAAGCAAGAAATAATCATGGTCAAAGTACAAATAGAGTTGAAGATAATGTTAAAAATATAACCTAACTTCAGATATACTTAACCCAAATAAAAATAGGAAAATATTTAATCATTTAGTATAACAAATAAAATAACTATAGGTAAGCATAATGCAATAACAATTAACCTAACACGTGAACAGGTATAGCAGATATAATGCAAGAAATAAATAAAACTAGATCATCGATACAAATTACAAAAATACCTAGTCCGATTAAACATATACATTACATTATGTATAAATTTTCAGATGATTTTAAAATTATAATTATATGATTATTTTCTAATTGTACTTGAATTATCAAAGATCTAAAGTTATTTTTGGTTTATGTGTTTTTGATAAAAAGTATTTATTTTTTTCTGTTATAATGGATGCCCATTTGCATCAGATCCCTTTGCTCCTTTAAACTCATTATCATAGCAGTTTGTAACATCGGAAAGTGAAAGTTTTCCATGATTATTTGCTGCATTGATAATACAGTTTTCATACTTTGTTAATGCATGTGCAGAATCAATAAATGCTACTGGAATTAGTATTGCAAAAGCAACTGCAAAAGCAACAATGCTCAGTGACAAGGTATTTCTTTTTTTTGCAGATTTT
>JAICXY010000073.1 GCA_025934495.1 Candidatus Nitrosocosmicus sp. | reverse complement strand
GTATTATTATATCAAATAATGGTGTACTATAACTGTAAAATTGAAAAAATAAATCCAAAATCCATAAAGTATATGCTTGGAACTGGCTGATGAAATGAAATTGTGGATAAAGATGAGTAATATCGAATTATGACCATGTCTCAATTATCTAATAAATACAATAACATTTATCGAACAAATCAACAAGTTATAAAATAATAATTAACTAAATATCCTATATTTTTACGTTGATCGTATAGATAATAATGTCAATTATCAAAGCAAAATTTTTAATCACTTAAACTTCATAGAACCCACATCGCAATTCCATAAAACAACACTATTGCCAACTACTTTAATAACACTACTGTGCTCATCTATTTCCGTTGGTAAATATTGCAGTTTTTGTTGGTTCGGTTAGAAGAGATAGAAAAGGTATAAGAGTAGCTAGATGGATTGAAAAAACACTACAAGAAAGAAATCACAAAGTTTCTTTCATAGATCCCATGGAGATAGACTTGCCCATACTTGACAGAATGTATAAAGAAATGGATAATCCTTCTCAAAAAATTGTAGAACTCAGAAATAAAATAAAAGATGCAGAAGGATATGTTTCAGTAACGCCGGAGTATAACCGAAGTACATCAAGTGCTTTGAAAAATACCTTGGACTACTTCTTGGAAGAGTATTATTTCAAACCATCTGCAATTGTTTCCTATTCTCCTGGCATGTTTGGAGGAATAAATGCCGCACAGCAGCTTAGATTGATATTTGCAGAGCTAGGTGCACCAACAATACCTTCCTCATTTGCAATACCTCAAGTCCACAAGGTATTTGATGCAAATGGAAATCTCATTGATGAATCATATAATAAAAGAGTTGGAAAGTTTTTAGATGAGTTTGAATGGTATATGAATGCATTAACAAATCAAAGAGCTATTGGTACCCCTTATTGATTAGCAAATTATTCTCAATTTATTCAACTGTTAAATAATACTTTAGAGATAATTCTCTAAAATGCCATCTAATGATACTTTCTATATATGTGAAGGATGTGATATGACCTTCAGTAATGAAAAAGATTTTTTGGAACACAAATATTATGCCAAATTTAGAAGGGAAGGATCTTGTTGGCAATAGTTATAGCCGCTACCTGTTTTATATTTAAAATTTGGTTATAGATCAAGGTTCAATTAGTAATACTTCTGTCGTTATATAGAGATACATTAGGTGAATAGTTTGCGGAGTTTCCACCACTTTTTATTATTGTTGCTTTCTTCATTGATAGATTGTATATAACTTTCTTTATGGCAATCAGAGTACATAGTATCAAATTCTTTTAAAACGTTGCACCAATTTTGGGAAAACTCATTGAATGATTGTGTGAATAGGTCCACAGAATCTCGAGAATCTTCTGGAAGGTTTTGCACTTGCTTTAGTATTTCATCTTTTTCTTTGGCAGTCATATCCTCAAAATCTTTCATATCAATTTGTGGAATGTTAAATCAAAAAATGGGATAGTTAATAGGAACTCCATCATTAGTCAATCATATTAGATTCTTTTTAAGCACCGCATTGATTGGCCAAAACAAGATGGTCAGCTAAGGGTTGCCATCCAAAAAAAGAAGATGATGATTAAAGGGTTAAGGAAGGTACGAGTAATTTGACTATATCGATGTACATAGATCTAGTGAATATAGCAACAATCAATGCGAATGTCTTATATAGAAAGGTTTACACCTACTATGAGGAAATCATCTAATCTACTATCTATTTTATTAAATCTACTTCCATGACTCCAGTTATCAAAAGAAAACAATGATCTTTTATAAATTGAAGGATAAATAGATCTATATTTTATGTCCTCCATCATAAATAAACAGATTACTCTTTTTCCTTTATTATTATCGAATTTTATTGGAACTATTAGTTATAGTATTGTTCTACCTTTTTTGGTATTTTTAGTAATAGGTTTTGGTGGAAATTCTTTAATTTATGGGATATTATCTGCTATCTATCCTGCATTCCAGCTTATTGGAGCACCTATTTTGGGAAGGTGGTCTGATGTTTATGGAAGAAAGAAAATTCTTCTTCTAAGTAATGGTGGGACCTTAGTTGGTTGGATAATATTTTTAATTGCATTATTTTTACCAGTTGTATATATTATTAATATTAATTCTTCAATTTTTGGAGCCTTTACTATAACTCTACCACTAGTAGTACTTTTTGTTGCTAGGGCTTTGGATGGAATTACCGGAGGCAACATTTCTGTAGCCAATGCTTATCTTGCAGATGTTTCAATAGACAAAGACAGAAGTAAAAATTTTGGCAAATTATCAATATCAGCTAACCTTGGTTTTATTGTTGGCCCGGCATTAGCTGGAGTTTTAGGCGGAACAATCTATAAAGAATTATTACCGGTATTATCAGCTGTCATCATCTCATCTGTGGCATTTTTAGTAATAGGTTTCATGTTAAAAGAATCAAAACCAAAACAAGTTGTAGCAATACAACCGTTTTCTGAGAAAAAAAATATCAATAAAATTTTTTCATTTGAATGTAAAGAATGTTACAAGGAGCCAAATCCAAAAAAACTTGGATATAAAGATGTATTGAAAATTAAGGACATATCTTTTTTAATTGTTCTCTATTTTTTTATTTTCCTTGGATTTAATATTTTTTATACTGCGTTTCCAAATCATGCAGTAGTTGGTCTCAAATGGTCAGTCACACAAATGGGAATATTCTATGCTGTATTGAGTGGAATAATGATTTTAATTCAAGGACCAGTTCTACGGAAAGCCCTCCAAATATTCTCAGAGGAAAAATTAGTCATAATTGGCAGTGTAATTTTAGGAATAAACTTTATTCTTTTTGTTGCCAATAGTACAGCTTTAGCATATGTAGCAGCCATTTTCTTTGCTCTTGGTAATGGTCTTATGTGGCCATCTTTTATGTCTATTTTATCAAGGCGTGCGGGTACTGAAAATCAAGGAGTAGTTCAAGGCGTAGCAAGCAGCTTTGGAAGCATCGCTAGTATAATTGGATTAATACTAGGCGGTGTTCTCTACAATACAATAGGTGCAACAACCTTTCTAATTAGTGCAGCCGTAATATTTTTGGTTTTTATTATGTCTTTTCAATTAGTAAAAATTAAAAAAGCTGAATAAACTATTGCAATAAATCTAAATTGTATAACATCATCTCATTCTCAAAAATCTTTTATTATTTAACTTTATCTAAACAATACGGCTAGTTAAAATTATTATATTTCTTAAATTAACAATGGTAAATTAGATTAACCTTATAACCTATTTAGTAAAGGGCTAGATTCAAAGTTGTTCTGAGGGATACGAATTGCATGAAAAGTACAATTTTAGATGGCAAAAGTTTTTGTATAATACATCCTCTTTTAATATTCACCGTTATACCGTTCGTGTCACAGTTGGCTTACTGTTATCTTCTTTAATAGAATAAATTAATCCTCATTATAATGAGATATTATGCAAAATAAAGGACACATCCACCTTAAATGCTTTAATACACAGACAGTTAAGAACCTGTTACGAAAATCTTATGATTAGATTATCTTGTAAGGAATCTGGATTAGAATGTGATTATATAGCAGAAGGAAAAACAAAAGACGAAGTTTTGAGGAACCTATCAGAACATGCTGTCAATACTCATAGCATGAAAGCAATAGACATATATGAACAAAATATATCTACCGCTTTTTTATGTCAAGCCATAGGTAAAACGACATTAACCGAAAATAAGCAAAAACTAGATTAGCCTCCTATTGAAGATATAATTATTTCTATCGGTATTGAAGTATTAATAATAAGTAGTAGTTCCTAATATTTTACAATGAAATTACTTTCTGTGAATGTTGGCCTTCCAAGGAAAGTATTTTTTAATGGACAAACAGTAACTACTGGAATTTTCAAAAACCCAGTTAAAGGGCCCATCATGTTAAGAAAGCTAAATCTTGATGGCGATAGGCAGGCTGATTTGACAGTTCACGGTGGAGTGGACAAAGCTGTATATTCTTATCCGGTAGAACATTATGAACATTGGCGCAAACAATTTCCAAAATTGGACCTTATTTGGGGAATGTTTGGAGAGAATTTTACTACTGACGGATTAATAGAAGATGCAGTAAATATTGGTGACCATTTTCAAATAGGATCTGCAAAGCTTGTGGCAACTCAGCCTCGAATGCCATGCTATAAACTAGGTGTTAGGTTTGGAACTATGGAAATAATTAGAATGTTTTTGACAGGAGGTCGTCCTGGAATTTACTTTAAGGTATTAGAAGAAGGTGAAGTTCAATCAAATGACAAGATAAAGATTATCAAAAAAGATAAAAATAATGTCACTGTGAAAGATATTGTCAGTCTTTACATTACCCGAGATTATACAGAAAATATTAAAACTATGAAAAGAGCACTAAAAATAAGTGCCCTGCCAGAGGGTTGGAGATATGAGTTTCAACAGAATATTGAAAAGCTAGATGAGAAATTATGAATCAATTGGTCTGTAGCATATTTTAAATTATGATTTATCGGATTATTTGGAATAACATTAAATGTTAAATTTTATTATTTTAATTGGGTTAATACTAGATTTAATTGCGGCTTTTATGGTGTATTATGGTAAAATTTTTAGATCAGTAGAAAAAATTGAACAAATGTCAAATCATAGTGAACATGAAATTAACATCGAATAATGGAAACACAATTAGCTAGATTTGGAGCAATCCTTTTAATTGCAGGATTTTTAATTCAAATAATCGGTTATCTATGATTATCATTGTCTCCTGTTTTATTTGATGGTGATAATGGGGTTTATCCAACCAATCTATACAGAGTATCAAATTCTGACAATGACGACAACAATCTATAATTCTATCGAATTTTGGAATAGACTCTTAGAACATTCAAAGAATTGGTTCACTCTATTCATAGACCGCTGTAACAGATAAGTTTTTTTAGAGTCGATAATTCCAATAATTTGTTTGACTATTTCAATAAAAATAGTGCAAGGAAATTTGAACTTAAACTTTATTTTACAATATCTGCACTTGCAGTAACGTTAGATTCACTTATTCTATGAAAAGAAACAACTTCCAAATAATTGAATGCATGGGATCCACCTGGTTTAAGAACAAATGAAGGTTCTGTTGCATATCTATCAAATGTATCTATTTTTTTACCGGCTTTATCATAAAATGTCATATGTATTATTATATCATCTACATTAGACGTATTATTATTAAATACATTCCCTTTTATTTCTGCTATGCCTGTTGGAGAATTAGTAATTGAAAGATCTTGAATTTTTAAATTAGCCTTGTTTGGGCTTGCTTGGCTATAAACTATATTGGTTGTGATTTGAAATGTATAGATACCTAAAGCAAGAATGAATAAAGATATCGATAAAAATAAGAGATTTTTTCTATAATTTTTTCCCATATATTAAATTATTTTTCAAGTAAAAAAAACTTTCGGTTATTGTATGTTTGATAGATATAATGGGGTTCTCTTAACTTAACGAATCCATTAACTGTTTTGATCCATTGACTACTATTTTTTCTCCATAATTTTCAATAATTTATGTTAATTTGAACTGAAATTCAGATAAATTAGTAAAACAATTTTCCTAACCATTACTACAAATCCATGTTTAAAATAAAATTTTTTTTCCTTAGGTTAGAAGAGCCTGATATTATTCTAAATGGACATAAATCATAATTTAATACAATATTATAAACATAAATAATTATGCAGATTAGGATCAGTAAATCATTTTCTATTAACGGATTTAGTCGTAAAGATATGATGCACATAGCCAAAGTTTAATTATTCTGTCCTGAATAAAGTGCATTTTAAATGGTTTTTCAAATCGTGCAACAAAGCATCTGATGCAATAAAAGAACGCATCTTTCTTTTTCAAATGTTAATTAATAATTTTGAATTAATCAGCTCAACTTCACATATAATAGATCTCTTGCATAATTAGATACCTTTCATTAAGTTCGCTACAGATATGCCATTTTTTCTTTTAGTGATGCTGGTTCATTATTCTATAGTTTACCAGTCCTGATAATATATCTGATATTCTATTGTATTTTCTTAACCTATTTCTAAATGTCTCACTTATTATCCTGTACTTTTTCAATCTTCTGATAGTATGTTCTATTACTATTCTCTTTCTAAAATGACTTTTATTGTTTTCTTTTTCTTTTTCTTCCATAGATAGATCCGGATTCCTTTGCTTTCTATTTGGTATGGATGATATTGTTGTTCTGGGAAAATCAGTTTCTACTCCTAGATGTCCCAGATCAAATACATTTAGAACATCTTTGGGAGTGATAGGATGATTCTTCTTATATACTCGATATATAGTCATGTCTTCTTCCTTTCTTATATCTTAATTTATGAATGATGAGACCACGATGGTTGTTAACCATAATCTGTGTCTTTAAAGTAGTATGTCTTTTCTTTTTGCCTGAATTGTATGCCTTGCGTCTTTTATCGTCAACAAGTCTTGATTGTATCTGTTGTTCTATGTACATTCGGTAATAGCAAGAAATCTGGAAAATATTGTTCGACTTCTTCCGGGGTTTGAAGCCTCTTTGTTATTCTGTATATCTTTTGAGGAATTGATACACATTTTCTAATTATGCTATCAATCTTTTGTATGTCTCTGTATATGTTACTCGGATCTAAATCAAAGAGAAAACCTGCCAGAGTATAAGTGATATAAAGTCGCTAGTACACTAAAAGCATAAGAAATCTATCTCTTGTATCCAGTGTGAAATGCCTGCCACCAGCACCAATGTCTCTTTTTCGATATTGCCTTTTAGATAAACGTTGTATCTCATGTTTGACATATTTTTTTGTTATTTCTTTATTGTAAATCTCATCAAATTCTTGTACTGTAAGACCAGCAGTGAATGATTTGAAAAGTAATGGCTTTTTGGAAGGTCTATCGTATGAAAGTAAAGAAAGGACAAGAAATTGATGAATCACTTATCATATATCTGTTTATTCTAATTATGCAAGAGATCTAATAAAAGCATTTTATTCAAATATGATATTAAAATACTCTATTTGGTTCATAGCAATCTATTGCAAATTCTTCTTTATTGTAATATTCTTTATGACAATGTCTGTATTATCAATGGGATGAAAGATGACACTTTCAGGATATTTCATAATGAGACGTCCGTAGGGATTATTGGATTCGGTTGATTCGCCCTTTACATTTTTTGTCAATCTTTCATAATTATTTGTAGTAGATATATCCAATGGTATTATCATGCTCTTTATTTTAGAACGGACAGGTGGCGCCATACCAAATTCAGCTAGGATTTTAGAGTTATCTGTTATAGTTTTTGACATTGGTTAATTAGAGTTTTATTTTGTTTTTCTTTGTCTTTCTCTGTTTCTTCTACTAACACTTCCAACAATTTTCTCTGAACAAACTCTAACTCGTCCATTCTTTTCTATATAATTCTACAAATTGATACTTTGAATAGTAATCAAGGTACTGTTAGGAATTTCCTCTCTTTTTATTACTTATTTCTTTAAACGATAGAAAAGAGTTTCTGATATTTTCTTGCCAATTTTTTTAGAACGAATTTGAATGATCTTATGATCGCGTGCTCCAAAAAGAGAATAGTCATTTATAAGATATATCAAGAGCTACTTTTTTTTGATAATCTTTGAGAAAGAGAATAAAGTTTATCGTTTTATTGTTTCTATTACGAATAGAAAAATGACAAATGAACGAGGTGTAAAGAATTTAATTTGAATACTTATTTCGTAATATATTCCATATTAATTCTATAATAGATATTCCATCAATAGCACGAAAGGAGATTATTTAAGTTATTCCAAAACCAAATGGCAAAATACTTTATTCAACATATCATTCAATGAGTCATAGTATATAATATACATAGTTCAAAGGACATTTCAAAGAAGAGGGACTGATGAATATGGAAATAATCATCAAGATTTTACACTTCCATCCCTTTTCTACAAATCTCGATGGAATACTATAGAAAGTTGAATCTATTCGACAAATTTAAAAAACTTGGAATAGTAGGATAGCCAATTTTTATTTTTTTGAGAAGCAGGATAAATGATGTTCCTACCCATTCTTTATATCTTCAGCAAGAACAGCCAATGTAGAAATTCAACTACAATATTTATTTTAAAAACAATTGTTAGATGGAATTTGATTTAATTTTGGATTTATCTAAAATTAATTATAAAAGTATAGTTTCAAATTTGTTAAGACAAATCTAAAAATTACTTTTATAAAAATAAAAATTTACAATTATTCTTTAACTGCAAATGCCCATGGATGTTGTAGATAATACTCTTTGGGCCAAGGTATCTCTAACTTTTCCCATGAGATTCCTGAATTCTTAGAACAGTATACCCCTCTATTATTTAGACAATAAAATTCATCTTTAATGTCTGGGTTGGCTTCTAGAATCGAAATTATGGTTCCATTTGATTCAAATATTCCTTCTGTTACTAATTCCCATTTTTTATCTACATCTGTAGATTGTCTATACAAAAACGATTCTGGATCTTTTCTATCATGTGCTTTCCAAGCAGTGTTTGCTGCCGATACGACTTTGTTTTGAGAGTCATTAGGATTTACAGCAATACTCATTAGATAGGTGTTATCTTCTAACCCTTTATCTAAATTTTTCCACGTTACACCATAGTCTTGGCTTTCAAAATAGCCATCGCCAGCTGCAGAATAAAGTCTCTGAGGTGCTTTCTTATGGGATACCAGAGTATGAGTATCATAGGGACCGTTTTTAACTCTGTCTTTCCATGTTTTCCCACCATCAAAACTTTTGATTAATGCTCCCGCTTCTATTGCAACGAACAGGTAATCTTCTTTAATTGCATCTGGTTCAATCCAGCGAACATGATTAGTCCACGGTCTTGGTGGAAATGACCAAGTTGAAGATGAATCTAGTTTATTGAATCCATCTATTATTTCCCAAGTTTGACCACCATCGCTAGATGAATAAATTATACTAGGTTCAGTTCCGACAAATAATTTGTTAAATCCCTCTTCTCCTTTTTCAATTGGACTAACTGAAACAGTTGTGATATTAGCATTAGGGATCGTTAACAAAGTCTTTTCCCAGGTTTGCCCATTGTCATCGGTTTTCCAAAGACCATTATTCCATGTTCCGCAATATACTCGATAGGAATTCTGAGGATCAATTGCTATTGCAGTAGGATGTAATCCCTTCAAGTCCTCGTTAACCTTCCATCTATTATCATCACCTCCTTTTAATGATGATTCTAACACTAAAAGAGAATTCTCCATTGCAGCAAAAAGAACAGTCATATTAATTTAACAACTTTATTGCATTTATTTTTATTTTAAAACCAAATTTTGTTCTTAAATCCTAAATGATATTTCGTATTTCTTTTTTCAAATTTCGGTCTTTTTTTATTTGACTCTTATATTTTGATATTCATAATCATCTATTGAGTTAAAGGAGTATTTTCTTTCATCAGTTGAGATGAGTTGCCTTTATTTTCAAAATAAGGTGTAAAACATATATTTGAACAGGGTGGTTTAAGAAATGGATTTTATAAGAAGAATGGCCCAGGTGGTTGAATGGAATTTAACTGGATAATAGAAAATCATTGTTTTGATATTGCTTTCTGTCTCTACTCTAGAACCATATTTCCCAGCTATTGCATCTTTAAAACTTTGCAAATCTGTAAAGAATTTAGCGTTGTATTGTCCATATTGGCCTGCTATATTACCTGCATTATCTACAAGAAAAATGTGTTCAATATACTTATTGCTCACGTTCTTATTTTTAGGAGAAATAGTTAATTCATCATTGATTGCTTGTTGAAAAACGCTATTGAAATTTATATATCCATTCCAAGTTCCAATTAGAGATGCATTACTATTAGAATTATTTTCTGTAGAATAAATTGGGATTGATACTGCTGCTACATTAGAGCCATCAACGGTAGTAGTAAAAATTTGACTGAGATACGGTTTGTGAGTGGTGACTGCACCTATAAAATAGTCTCTGTAAGCAAGGTTATTAATTGGAAGTTTTAGCTGACGATCGTATGGTTCTACCATGTACATGTCACCATTAGATAATAGAAAAGCTATGGATACAAAGCTGCTATTGCTATGCTGCAACATAATCTGTTGTGCTATTTTTCGTTTCGCTGTATCCAAATTATCCGGAATACCATGTAATGTTTTGTTGATAGAACTTGCATAAGGAATGTTTTTCACAGCCGATAACTTGCTTGTATTTTCTAAAATTGAAGCAATTGTATTGATTCTGTTAGATATATCATTAGCTAAGAATTTGATTTTAAGAATATTATTATCATTTGCTATGGGTGCAGTAATGTTGTATTGCTGTGGTATTGTTGATTTATTCATGGCCATCGACTGTGTTGAATAAGTAGTCGACTGTGCTATTGCTTGTTCTGGTTGTCTAAAGCAAAAGATGGTAGCAGTAATAATAAGAAAAGATAGTACAAATAATATTACAAATAAATTATAAGGCACACTATTCAATATTCAAAGATATATTTTATTTTATAGACATATGTTTTATTGAAATATCAAGGCGGCCTTTCTTAATGTATCACTAAAAAATTTGTAATATTTTAGTTGGGAAAACATTCAGTTACTTTATTTCTAATTTTAACACTTTCATCATCAAAAGTTTCTGTCGTGTTATTAATTTCCGGACAACTTAATCAGTCGTTGGAGAACAGGCAGAAAGTGACAAACCAAACGAAACCAAATTTGATTCCAAGGCTAAGAAAGAAGAGAAACCAAAGGATGACGCCAAGTCCAAAGATGACTACAAAACTATAGAGAATGACAATATAAAACAAGGTGGTCCACCATCACCATCAATATCAACACTCCTACAACTTCATCCACACTACCTACTGATACTTCTTCAACTCCCTTAACACACGATACTTCTACGAATCCATCTATATCAATAACATCAACAATGCTCACTGATGATCCGACTTCCTCCTTGACAACAACAACTAATCAAAAGATTATACCAAATGAAAATTTATGTTGTCCTAATGGTTATTATATGGGTCCAAGTGGGGATTGTAAGATAGTCATTGATAATCCATCATTTGGTATAACATCTACAAACAATTCATCAAGACCATTATCTACAATCGAGGCAAAATCAAATAAATTTTAAAGATTAGATCTCTTGTTTAATTGCTTACAAACAGATTTATGATCATTGGTTTATCAATAACGTGTTCTTTCGTTGCTTTCATATGGAGGTTATCCACAAAATTAAAACTTTTCAAATCATTTACTGGCATTACAATACGAGAATTTGATGAGATTTACAATAAAGAAATAACAAAAAAATATGGTAAATACGAGTTAAAATGTTTATCCAAAAGAAAAGAAGATATAAAAAGAAAAACAGGTGCTGTAGAAAGACCTTTCAAACTTGACCTAAAAAATAGATTTCTAATGCTTTTGGTGTACCATCGCCTTTACATTACTTACATATTGACAGGCTCTCTCTTTGATCTAGATCAGAGTACAATCTGCGTAGAGACATTCAAAAGATAGCGTATTAAATATGTTAAGACAATGTGTCCTATTCCACAAAAGATATACAGAATAACAAAGGGGCTCCGAACTCCTGATGAAGTTGAACAGAACTTTCCAGGATTTCTCGCTTTCATAGATTGTACAGAACAACAACAGATACAATCAAGACCTATTCAAAAAGGAAGGTGCAAGATATGCTATTCAGGCAAAAAGAAAAGACAGACTATAAAGATACAGTTGATGATAGTTAACAATCATCGTGGTCTCGTCATTCATAAATTAGGTCGCAAGAGCGGAAGAAGGTATATTATATATTCACATATACAAAAGGAATTATCATATTACTCACTCAAAACAAATTCTAAATGTATTTGACCTTGGATATCTTGATATAGAAAAGGATTTTCCAGAACAACTATCATCCATACCAAATAGAAAGCAAAGAAATCAAGAACTGTTACAATAAGAAGAAGAAAACAAAAGTCATTTTAGACAGAGAATAGTAATAGAGCACACTATCAGAAGATTGAAAAAGGTACATGATACAGAGTGGCATATTCAGAAACAAATTGAGAAAGTACGATAAAGTGTCAGATATAGTTGATGTAGGTCTAGTCAACTATAGGATAATGAACCATTATAACTAGACTAGAACCAAACACAAAATCCATAGGTCTGGTTTCAATTATTCTAATTATACGAGATCTAATATATACAAGTGATACAAAACTGGAATTAATTTCCCATAATATATCTATAGTGGATTTCGAATATAAGGAAGAACGTAAAGGAAGGACGTAATAAGCTAGATTTACTGTATTGATGAAGCATTAATCGATAACATCACTATTAAAATGTTATGAACTATCCTTATATTGATTTCATTATGTTGTCATTATCCAAACAATGGATAGTGGTATTAATCATACTCTATGTTACCGATTCGGATTTACTTATCCGCAATATTAAAATAAATAGCCTATCCGATAATTCAAAGTTTGATTTTGTCATTCTAAAGATTTGATTTTAATTATCAAATTGGTATCTTTGGCTTCTATCTTCCATAACAACTTACTCACTCTTTAAATCCAAATTGTCTAGCTATTGACATGGGTATAGTTGTTCTTAATGATTTACTTCTACTGTTAGCTTTTGCAACAAATGTAATATCGCCTTGAGGGATTCTCACTGTTATATTAGCCATGAATTAGTATATAAAAACTACCTATATCAATACCTAAGTATGTAAACTTGTAGGTACAGATAAATAGCATGATTAAATACCAAACAACAAACGGGCCGAAGAGAATTTGGGAAACTTCTACAAAACAATGTTAGACTGAATGAAAGAAACTATCAAGTTAAATCGCTTATAAGAAATAGGTATAAAAGATAATCATTACTTTATTGGTTTGGTTTTCTCATGTGCTGACCACATGTCATGTTCAGATGTGTCAAGCGTAAGCACATCTACGCTGTGGGATTCAGTTTAGAATTACATAAAACAGGACAATTTTAAAAGATATAGCCGGTATCAATAACGAGTTGTAGATATTACAGATCTAATAATTTCGTTAAGTATGATACGAAAAAGCAAGCATGGATATATCCAAGGTTTGAGTGTAGAGACTGTAAGCGATATGTACCTATCAATATTGGATTTGAAAAGATTAAGCATAATACACAAGGTGTTTAACTTTTGTCAATTAATTGTAATATCATTCATAATATAAAAAAGATTTATTGCTTTAAAATAATTAGGGGTGGTTTAGTCAGATGTCTCATATTTTAAAACTCGTTTTTGATATCAAATAAATTCTATTAATTTTTGAGATAGCTGAGACATGATCATAATTCAAATTATCTTTTGATATTTTTTATAATATCTTAAAGCTAACCCTTGAGATGTGATTTTGATTAATACCGTCCCAAAGATTATTTCTTGATAGATTAAAGGAATATCAAATACTATATAGTGAAATCTTATCTTTTAGACCTCTACTTGTTCTGTTCCACATTTAGTGCAGAACTTGGATTTTAATTTAAGTTTTGAACCACACTCGATACAAAATTTTGATTCTGTGCCGGCATCTGGTTTGTTTGAAGCAATTATTTTTGGTTCTATTATTGTATTAACTACCATAGATAAAGAAGTCCCAGATGGATCTCTTTTACTTTTGCTACTCTCAACTTCTTTAAGATAGAGCATTATCCTTGGAATATTATCGTTTCCATTAGGATCATCTACCTCTTGGCATAACCATAAAACAAATTCTTTTAGCATTAAATCAGGTGTAGAATAGCCAAGGGAATGACTAGACATGTATTCCTCAACAGCAGATCTACCGTCAAATGCTTTCATTACTAGTGTATATTATAATATCTTATCTCGTTGATAACCTTTAATTGAATCAATTGCCTCTATAAAAATACAATAAGATAATGAATAGTTACCTGTATGTATGTTCCTTTAACTTCTTCCCCTTCCCCTTCTTCAGTATACTCTTTACCATGTGTATTGTACATGATAGCTGATCCAGGCTATAATGCTATGAAACTGTATGAATATAGCAAGAGGGTATTGGGAATAGATTTGGTTTGCCCTGTTGAGAGATACAAAAGTACTTCCAAAAAGAGGCTTGAGATTGTATGCTTTTATCAATCGGTATTAGGTCAGGCAATCTACAGTCTTAGAAGGATATCGATAGAACCATCGTTAATAGAGCACATCAAATCTGTGTTTAGGATAGACCAGTTGCCAGCATTAGGATTTCATAAAGTATCTGCAATTGTACTCTTATCGGTATTACTTTATTAGCTAATGGTATACTATAACTGTAAGAAGATGTATCTAATCCAAAATCAATAAAATATATACTTGGAACTTGGTAACAGGGTAATTGGATAAAGACGAGTGGTTTAGAATTATGATCATGCCTCAGTTATCTCATTTTATGATTCAGATAGAATTCTAAAATAAAAAATGCCTAAAAAATGAAGGATATAAGATATATGGATATTCCAATGTTCTAACTGTTCCAATAAATATATCGTTCTACCTGGTATACCATCACATAATTCAACTTTAATATCTAATTAATATGTATGAGGGCATGGTGCTCAGGCTGAACCTTATGGACTTGGAGGACATGGTGGACTTGGTTCTACACTTGCTGAAGATGCTGAATCTGCTGCACCTGAATTTGTAGATTCGTAACAATCACATCCGCAAGCATCTCTTTTTTCTGATGGATGATGTTTGCCTTCGTTACAATCATTACATCTATTAACCCGTGACATTCTGATCTTCGCTTGTCGACCTATCAGTTAAAGTTTGTGATTTTATTCATCAAAGAATGGAAAAATGATCCATATCTGAAGTCCTTAATAAAAATCACTTAATAATTTAATTAGATAAATTAGAAGTTTATCTCCTCTATCGGTCATGTATTGGATCTCTTGTATAGTTAGAACAACCAGTTATATGATCAGTAGTTCACCAATTCCTTGTCCTTTCTTTGCTTTCATACGAGAGGTTATTCAAAAAGACATTACTTTTTAAATCGTTTACCGACCTTACATTACAAGAATTCGATAATATTTACAAAAAGGAAATAACAAAAAGATATGAAAAACACGAGGTACAGCGATTATCTAAAAGTAAAAATTGTAAAAATAGAGAACGTAAGCTTGGCGCTATAGGCGGGCCTTTCAAACTAGATTTAAAAAATATATTTCTCATGCTTTTGGTTTTACTATCGTCTTTTTTACATCACCTACACATTGACGGGATTCCTCTTCGATTTGGATCAAAGTAACGTATACAGTGGTATACAAAAGATTGAAAGTTTGATAAGAAAGTGTGTACTCATTCCGCAGAAGATGTACAATCTCAAGAGGCTCAAAACGCTAGAGGATGGAGAACAGTATTTTCCTAGATATCTTGCCTTCATAGATTCCACAGGACAATAGATACCAAGATCTGTTGATAATGAAAGACGCAAGCGATACTATTCAGGTAAGAAGAAAAGACATACTGTTAAGAATCAGATCATGGTTAACAGTTGTGTAAAGGATGCTGTATATTGATCTGTAAACTGATTGTCATTGTTTATACACCATACCACAACTCCTTTAGATAACCATTCTGGATGTAGCTGTTATGAGGGATAATACTTTCCCTAACCAATTACTGATGATAAAAGAAACACTTTGTATAATTGATTGATGAGGTTGATAAGGAATTTAATTGCCTCGCCAAGATAAGCTTACTCGATGAAGATTAATACGGTTTCAGAAATAAGGATGATGACAATCCATCTTATCTAACTAATGGATCTGTTATGAAGCTTTAGAAAATCGTCAGTAAAAAGATAATCTTGGTCTAACATGTATAACAGAAAAAGTATTGGTATTGGTAGATTATATTAATGGACGTTTGATTTCATAGACCTGGCCTCATCATTCTATAAAGAGGATATTCATATAATAAAATAATCGAAAATTGGAATGAATTTATTATTGTTTACCTTCAGAAGAGGATAAACAACTACTCTTGTTTGGAAACATGAGTAAATATTATTTCAAATAAACATCAAAAATCTAAAGGCCTATGGAACTTATCATGAATTTTCCAATGGATTATAATGTCATATTAATAGACCAACAAATCCAGATTGATGGATTAAAATATAAATAATCTCTATATGTACAATCTGGAGACGATCTATTGTTAATATATTGATTTCATTATTATTCAAAAGCGGTGAATAGTAATATTTGATTGTCCTGATTCATAAAATACCGTAAGTAAATCTATCTTATGTCCTTCCTACGTCCTTCCTACGTCCTTCCTACGTCATTCCTACGTCCTTCCTACGT
>JAICXY010000046.1 GCA_025934495.1 Candidatus Nitrosocosmicus sp. | reverse complement strand
GATCAATGCAATACATTAAAGATAGAACTGAATGCTTTGATGATTACTTTCCTTGTAGAAAGAAGAAATGTAAACTAGAACATGTTAGACAATGGTTAATTATATTTGTCGATCATTACGACAAAGAAGTAATTCCTTAACTTTACAGAGCCATTTGAAATAATAGTTGTTTATCTTCCTCTGAAGGTAAACAATTAATAAATTCATTCCAATTTCTGATTATTTTATTATATGAATATCATCTTTATAGGATAATGAGGCTAGATCAATGAAATCAAAAGTTCAACAATAGAATCTATCACCAATTTCAATATTCTGTTATCATAGGATAAAGGTATTCTTTTTACTGATGCATTTCTAAATCCTTATAACAGATCCATTTGGATAGATAAGATTGGTTGCCATCTTAATCATATAAAATCCATCGAATAGGCATAACAATAATAAGGAATAAACAGCAGAAAAAGACATATCTACACAAGCCTCGATAATTTATGGGCATTAAAACGAGAGTTAGTGGTGGCGGCAGCGATGAACTATTGAACAAGCATATGAGCTTCGAAACGGTAGATGTTAAACCATAATGATGGTATATGTACAAAATTTTATCATAACTCGAATTTGACTATTGATACCTATAGATCCAGCATTGATATATTTTTATTTACTGTTAGCGCCGCTGCCGTTGTTATGCATCACCACAATCCCCTTGAATAATGGTAGGATAGCGCAACAGCCTAATATGCTAACAGTTTACTTTTCAAGTAAAAAAAATTTGCCTAGAGATTGATTGGAGATATAATGATTTTTGTTATGAATTTTTGGACCTCTAACTGAATCACCGGTATTATAATATGTAAATCCAAAATATATTTTTTTTCTTGATAATAAGTGATTATATAAAGCATATATTTTATATTATTGTAAACAAGTACATAGTCAAAACGATAACTTTTGTTTTTTGAGCATTTCTATCTTATTACATCCCGTAATTACTATTGCAATAGCAATTGTTATCATCAAGGAAAATCAAGATAAAAAGTTAAGGTAGACAAATACAAGAGAGATATTACTCTCAAGTTCAAATGAATAAATGAAAAATTATTAGAAAAGATAAAAGTTCCCTTATACATGACAGAACCGAAGCCCGTCGGGCCTATACTTCTCATATATATTCATTAGAATAACCGACAATGATATAGAAAAAAGGATTGTTGAAATAATGGCCACAAATCCAAGAACCAATTATGGTGGTGGACTATCATTTTCAACATGGTCTTTGCGCGTGCTGGCTTGAGGATTTATTACAAAAGAGATAAACGTGATTAAAAGTAAAAGCCATACTCAAATTAGAAATATCATTTTAAAACATGGTATCAAATGGTAATTCTAAAATAACCTTAGGAACCAGCGTGGACCCCGAATATCATTTGAAAAAAAAGAGAATAGGTGAATTAAGATATAGCCTGCCTGCTAACTCAATCCTAGTTATGAAGATTAGAATGGACCTATTGTTGCAAAAACATATGGTGGTACGTCCTGGTCTTTTGTACAATCCAAGATATCCAAGGCTCAATAGATAAGAGGAATTTTGAATGTATTTGGTGTTTATTAAACAGCTATTAATAATTCATATAGCCGAATTTGAATTAACGTCATGATGGAAAGAAATAGAAGACGAACCTGAAACTATGGTAGAGAATCTATCATATAGTTTACCTGGCTCATATTGTTATTTGGACTGGGACATAAATTCCATTTACCATATAGACTATTTTTTATTTTGCATTGTTGCCCATCGATTATGTATGTACATTCATCTTGGCATTAGCACTATTTAAAATAGCTATATCTATATGTTCAGCTTTAATAGATACAAAATTAGTAGCATAACATTCCGCTGAAGTAAGGCTATTCTTTTGGCATTTATCTATTATTATATTAAAACAGAATTGTTCTGGATTTGATACCCTTGGATTATTTTCTGCTTGTGTATTACAGATTTTCCATAGATCATTAGTATTAGAAGGGGGTGAAAAAACTTTGTCCTTAAGATCGTCATTCATAACATTCAATGCAAGGGATTTTGCTTGATCTAAAATATGTTTTAATTCTGGATCTACTATTTGTGCTTGTATCCCTTCTATTGTAGAATTCAATATTACTGTTGATGTAATTATACCCAGAATCAGTAAAAAGACCTTTATTTTAAATAACATAATTATATATACATAAATAAGGTAAAAGGGTTTTTTAAAAATAGTTCTATTACTATTGTAAATGACTTTTATTGGCTATTTTAAAAGGATTTTTGTGATATCTAAGATTAGATGGTAACAGTTATAATAGAAATACCTGATATATTGTAAAGTAATTATTTTAAGTGAACAATGTTATACGGAGTAATTCATATTAATACAATATTCAATTACTAAATATGAAAAATTAAACAAATGAAACAAAATTAAAAAGCTATACATTCAATTAAAAAACAACCACCATTGGATTTATTTCATTATTTTCTCAAAATTATTCATCATCGCCATTATCTGTAAAAGATAAAACATATGATAAAATTGTTGACCATTTAGATGAATTTATAAAAAATATTCCAGAAAATGTTAGACAACTATTGAAGCAAGAGAAAATAATCAATTAGTAATTGTCATCAAACCACTAAAATCAATTTAATACAGAATGCTACTAGAGATAAATAAAGCTATAATCGATTAATCTTTATATGATATAACTACTTGTAATATATTACATTACAAGTAATGTCAAATTTGATAAAACTGTAAGTAGTTTGTACCCCTTCAACATCAAGCTACAAAGTAACAAAGTCGATGGAGAGAAAGAATGGTCCGTCTATGCACGGGCTGACCTCTCCTAGCGACTGGAGAGTTATAGGTTATTTCTTGAAATATCACATAATTTCTTCATAATAATTTGCAATAGTTCCGAATCGTTATTTTCATGTCATAAACGAAAAGAGCCTGCTGCGATATCTGCGATCTGTATACCGGGTACTTGAGATCTTTTTTTGACTGTTATATTCGTGCCTTCTCTTAACTGTTTTAATTCTTGAGGAGATAAAAAATTATCATCAATAAATAAAATTCTCTCGCTGTTAAAATTATAATTATCTAAAAGGCACCAAATTATTTGTATTAATGTTATTTGAGTTTGAGCTCTGTGTAAATATATAAAAAACTTCTGTCTATATCCACATAATTTATTTGAAAATGCAATCCTATTACATCTCCTCCTTTTTGAGGATTTTCTTCTTTATGACCATTTGTTGTATGATGATTGACGATATCTCTAAATACATCTAAAAAACTTTCAGAAGTTATTATAAGATTGCAGAAACATAGTGATATTAATTTATGTTAAGTTTGTTAAATTCATCTAAAAATATTAATTATTTAACCCTTGGTAATCTTTTTCAGCCATACCAGTTTAATAATCTGTATAATACTTCTTTTCTCATTTAAAATTAAACTCTGCCAAACGAAAGTTTACATCTTTAAAATACTATGCTACCAAACGTGACTTGACAGAGCCGCAAATAAAAATATTAATAAACATTAGTTAAAAAGTCAATTGTTACGATCATTGATGTAGATAAATTATTTTTTAAATATATGTCAATTGAAAAAAGAGAAGGGCCTTTGTAATGAGAAACAAATGTCATTTGATGATTTTCTAATCAATAGTTTTAAGATTAAATTAGAAGATCTATCTCTAAACCTTTCAAAATATGGAACGGGAAAACCTTTGATTCTTTATTCTTCTTTATTGGATGAAGGTAGTGATGAATATGGTGAGCAAGAATTAGCTGTTATTAATGAAAGTTATGTAGTTATTCAAGTCATCTCTTTTGGCGGCTTTGTACCACTTGCAGTTCAACATCAGCGAGTTTTTACATTCGAAGAATTTTCTTTATGGATTTTTAAAAGAAGCGGTAGCCTATTTATTCAATGTTTACAGACAATAGATGAGGCACTTTTATCTTTCAATAGTTGATATTTGTTTAAGATAATTTAATTATAGAATGTCCAGTTATATGATTATTTTATCAATATATGTTATTCTGATGATATATGTATATATGAATAAAGGAATTTTTAAAGAATTATAATAGAAATTCTGAAATAATATATAAAACAATAATTTGGATTTGGTGATAGTATTAATATATTGCGAAATATGCTTATATAGTTAAAATAATGTTTTTTATTATTGTATATAGAATGTTAATTAAAAATAGATGATGGAGCAATATGGATATTTATATAGAAAATAGACCCTGGGGAAAATTCGAGAGATATATTGAAAATGAAAAATGTACTGTTAAAACTCTTTATTTAAAGCCAAATTCCCAAACGAGTTTACAATATCATGATAAACGTGATGAATGGTGGAAGGTACTAAAAGGCTCAATTATAATATTTGTCAATGACCATGAATACCGACTAAAAGAAAACGATTCATTTTTTATCAAAAGAGGATCAAAACATCAAATGATAAACATGGAAAATCCGTCAATAATTTTGGAGATTTCTACAGGGGATTTTGATGAATCTGATATAGTACGGTTAAAAGATATCTACAATAGAGTTTAGAAATAAATTCTAAAATTAAATTAAAAAATTTTTTAAAATCTGTTAATGTCAAACAATATCGAAATACACATAAACCCCTGAATGATTTTTAACAATTATGAGCGCAAGTAAAAAACCACATCTGAATTTGGTGGTTACAGGCCATGTTGATAATGGTAAGTCAACTACAGTTGGACATTTATTAGTTGATTTAGGTGTTATTGATCAAAGAACTATTGATACATTTGCAAAAGAGTCTGAAGCAACAGGCAAAGGTGATACTTTTAAATATGCATGGGTATTGGATAGCATAAAAGATGAACGAGATCGAGGGATTACTATTGATCTTGCATTTCAAAAATTCGAGACCTCAAAATTCTTTTACACTTTAATTGATGCTCCTGGACATAGAGACTTTATTAAAAATATGATTACCGGAGCTTCTGAAGCAGATGCAGCAATTCTAGTTGTTTCGGTTAAACCTGGAGAAACAGAAGCTGCTACAGAACCAGGAGGTCAAGCTAGAGAACATGCATTCCTTTCTAGAACTTTGGGTGTTGGTCAAATTGTTGTTGCATTAAACAAGATGGATGATGCTGGTTATGCTGAATCTAGGTTTAAGGAAGTTAAAGAAATAGTAGAAAAAATGTTAAAAATGGTGGGATATAATACTTCAAAAGTTAGTTTTATCCCTGTTTCTGCATGGAAAGGCGATAATTTGGTAAAAAAATCTCAAAATATGCCTTGGTATAAAGGGCCGACTCTTTCCGAAGCATTAGATAGTTTTACTCCTCCCGAAAAACCGATTAATAAACCATTGCGTATACCAATTCAAGATGTATATTCCATTACTGGAGTCGGAACTGTGCCAGTAGGTCGTGTTGAAACAGGTATAATAAAATCCAATCAAAAGGTTATTGTTATGCCGGCAAGTGTATCTGGTGAAGTAAAGTCTATAGAAACACATCATACTCAAATGGATTCTGCTGAAGCAGGTGATAACATTGGATTTAACTTGAGAGGAGTGGATAAAAAACTAATCCATAGAGGTGATATGATAGGAAATAGTGAAAGTCCTCCTAGTGTTGCAAAAGAGTTTGAAGCTCAGATAATTGTTATTCATCATCCCACAGCTATGGCTCCAGGTTATACTCCTGTTTTACATGCACATACAGCACAGGTAGCTGCAACATTGTCGGAGTTTGTAGCAAAAATCGATCCAAAAACCGGGGGAACAACTGAAGAAAAACCAAAGTTCTTAAAAACTGGAGATGCTGCTATAGTGAAAATAAAACCAGTAAGACCTTTAGCTATTGAAACATTTAAAGAATTTCCTGAAATAGGTAGATTTGCATTAAGAGATATGGGTACAACTATTGCTGCAGGTATAGTTAAAACTATAACTGAGAGATATGACCCAAATAAAAAGTAAGTGTTAAATTAGATGCCGCAAGAAGCTAGAATAAAACTTACAAGTACCAATTTATCAACTTTAGAAAACGTCTGTTCTGAAATAAAAGATATAGGTGAAAAAAATGGCATAAAACTAAAAGGTCCTCATCCGTTGCCTACAAAAAAAATGCGTGTAGTTACTCGAAAATCTCCATGTGGACAAGGAACAAATACTTGGGATAAGTTTGAACTTAGGGTTCATCGACGTGTAATCGACTTGGGTGCTGATGATAGATCAATAAGGCAATTGATGAGATTGAAAATCCCTGAAGATGTTTATATCGAGGTATCTTTAACTCAATAGATATAATAAATACCCCACATATCTTTTAATAATTTCTTTATATTCTTAAAAATTAATACTAGTTAATACCCTTGTTTACTGCATCTTTTATTTCATCTATTACTTTATCTATTTCTTCTGGATTTGATTTTAGTCTGCCACCTGCAGCAAATTTATGTCCGCCGCCTTCAAGTAATTGTTTTGCAATTCTATCACATTGAACTATTTCATTATTCCTTCTAATGCTTATTTTACCTTCTTTGTTGAAAAAAAATGCTATATCTGATCCTGTTCTTTTAAAAACTTCTTCTGAAAAAAGGCTAATTTGTAAATAGGGCGAAGTAGATACTAAGCTTACTTTGATACCATTCTCCATTTCAAAGGTTTTCATTTTATCGAAAGTTAGTTCTTTTGCAATTTCCCTTAACTTTGAAAATTGGTTGTAGTCTTTTTGCATTTCTGTATTCCACAAATTACCTTTGGCAATAATGCTTGTTAATTTTGAAATTCTTGAATAAAAATCAGGGAATGTTTTATAAAATATAATTAACTCAGATAAGGGTGGAATCTCTTGATCTTTTGTAAAAAAATCTGTAGTATGGGCTATTTTTGACAATTCCTCTGCAATTGCATTTCCTTTTAAGAATTTTTCATACATGAGTTGGGTTGCACATAGGTTTTCTGTTTTATCAAGTACAAGTAGGACAGATCCATTTTCGATTGCTGCTTTTATAGCTTTTTCTGACCATGGGTGATGGTCAATCCAGATAATTGACCACAAATTTGACTTTAAAAAAATAAAAATCTCTTCGAAAAGTTCAATCATATCGTCATTCAAACCTAGATCTGAAATTATTATTTGTCCTTTTTCTTGTGTAGAGATTATTTCATTATATATGATCTCTGAAATTCTCAAAAAGTTCTCCTTACCATAGCTTGTAAAAAAGGTTTTGGCTTGGGGAAATCTCATCAAAGCAATTGATGCAGAAAATATTCCGTCAACATCAGATTCATGAGATATAATTATTGTTTTCAATTTTAAATTTTTAAAATAAATATACTCTTTTTAAAAATAAATATAAAATAAATTTTTATCTAAGATCATGCAAGGTTTCTTCGGTTCTATAGTTTTCAGGATTTAGTCTGAATCCTTTGGATTGTTCGAAAGGTATTTCAACTAATTTTAGATAATAATTCTTTTTTCTTTTTTGAAATTGCTTTTCTAACCATAATACAAATTGATGTTCGAGCTCAATACCTTCTTCTTTTAGTATCTTTGGGTGAATTTGGGAAAGTTCCATGATAAATTCTGTTTCGATATAAATATGAAAAAAATCCCATCCCATAACTTTTTTACCGTCAGATGAGCATTCACATTTTGATTCATAATGAGCTCCCCATTCAAGCTCTCCAATAAGTTCCATAATCGCATTTCTTTCTTTGGGAAAATTTTGACAAGAGCCTGATATCAATACCATCGGTTTCTTTTCTGCATATTTTTTATGCATGTTATTACTTCTGATGATGACTATTTAAAATTTCAAGAGTTTGATGTGTAAATTTGTCCTTATGGAAAAGGGCTTTAAACTTTATTATATACTTTCTTATCAAAAATTTGATACACTAATATTGGTTAATTTTTGACCTTATTTGGGAGAAATTGGAAGTACCTATATCGGAATATGTGACTTATTTTAATTATGAAGGAGAAAATGCAGATTTCCTAGTTAGGGAAATAAAAAAGGGTGTTTTCAAAGTGTTAATTAGAGAATATAGTGACAATCATGATACCGACTTTATTGAAAAAGAATTTTTTGTAAAAAAGGATACTTTAGATATTCTATTCGAAGAATATAATGTAATGAAAAAACCCACTGGTACTGAAAGAATTTTGGAACCCACTCATGAAGTGGATTTGTAAAATTAATACAGGCAAATCAAATTAAATCTTCGTATAAACACATAGTTAAAATAACCTTTATTATTATTAAAATTGTCAACGCGACGGTCGTCCAGTTTGGTCTAGGACATCAGATTGCCAATCTGGTAACCCGGGTTCAAATCCCGGCCGTCGCATTAATGTATTAGGTATCTCTTAAATAACGGCTATATCGTATTTATTGTATTATATTCTGATTCGGCTCTGTTAACTTAACGATTTTATCAACTGTTTTGAGTATATCAACTGCCATTTTTTCTCTCATTTTCAATAATTATGTTAATTTAAACTGAAATTCAGATAAAAGCAGTAAACAATTTTCCTATCACTTTGCAAATCCGTGTCTAAAATAAAAATTTTTTCCTAAAGTTAACAGAGCCTCTGATCCACTCAATAATTTTATATATGTAATTATAAAATATTATATTAAAATACAATAAAGATGATTATGGACAGTATACAATAATGTTACCGCGGCTTGATTATATTAAACAATCTCGTTTAAAACTAGGCGTAACTCAAAGAAAATTGGCATTATTATGTGGTGTTAGTACTTCAATGATTAATCAAATAGAATCGGGAAGATGTAAACCTAGTTATGAGACTGCTAAACGAATTTTTGAAATATTATTGTCCATGGAAAGTAGTGCTTCAATTAAAGCGGGGGATATTTGTAATAGAAATCTAATAACTATACAAAGTGAGGAATCTTTAAGCGTAGCAATTCATAAAATGCGAGACCACAGTATTAGTCAGCTACCTGTATTTGACGGTTCACGACGACTTGTGGGTATATTAACTGAGGATAACCTTGCCAAAATAATAATAGAACATAATGATAGAGATATTCATTTGGTAAAAATAGTCTCTGTTATGGAACCACCTCCTCCATTAGTGGATGTTTCAATGCCTGCAAAGGCTCTAGTTTCATTGGTTCGTTTTGCTAAATGTGTTTTAGTAAGTGAAAAGGGAACTGTAGTTGGAATAATAACTTTAACTGATACTTTAAAGATAGTGGAAATTGTATAAACTTTTTATGATTTACATGCTTTCTAATCCTATGCAACAATCCGCACATTTTAAACAATCAGCACATAAACTAATTGGATCTTTTATTGATAAAATATTATTACATAGGACACATTTTCTTTTATTCATTGAATAATTATATTAATTCTGTTTAATTAATTTTATTTTAAATCTTTCTCAAAAAATATATTAAACGAATTGCATTAATCAAAGATTAAAATATAAACGTATTGTCTTTTGCATTAGGGCTTTTAACTTAAGGTTTTTCTAGAATAGTTAGTCTATTCAAAATACCTATTTCCACTTAATTTCAATAAAATCATGTTATTTTGAGCACAGTATAATCAATCTAATTTACAAAAATTTGTAGAAATTTATTTTATAATTGAGAGCAGGTATGATGTAAAAATTCCTTAAGTTAACAGGGCCTGCATTAGATTATTTCAGGTTTAAATCATATATCCAATTATTGAGGTAAAAGAAATCAGAAGATTTATTTCCCTTTCAAATTTTATTTCTTTGTTTACTGAATGTTAAACCCGCCAAAGAATTACAAGCAAAATTGACATATTTTCCTTTTACTGGTATCAGTCATAAGAATTTTAATTTATTTTTTTACTTTAATATCAAAATGAAATTGCAATGGTATTGGTAGAACTGTTTTATCGTTGTCAATCGTGATTATCTCTATAGTTGCTTTGTATATACCCGCATCTAAGAAAAGAGGTCCCGTAATAACAATTATTCCAGAAGGGTCGGGAACAATTGCATTAGTTAGAGGATCAAAATTACCTTCTGCAGTAATACTTGAAGAATTATTGTTTTCAGATGATATTACGAGGCTTCCTGTATGTGAATGAAAAAACTCTGATAATTCAGTTTGGTTATCTTTGCTTATTGTTATCCTATATGTGACATGTTGAATCTTTTCTCCGGATTTCATATTAATCAATGACATTTTTAATTCTGAATGGTGACCAGATACTATGGGATTGGGTTCAGTAATAAAATTAATTGAGATATTTCTATCTTCTAAAATTGTTATGAGCTGGAAATGCGGTAATACCCCATGATAAATCTGCGCGTTTAAATGATGGATGCCTATAGAAAAAGTAAAAATAATTAGAAAGGCGGATAAATAAAGAGTAAAATAATGCGACATTTCTTATACTTTTTAATTGTGACCTTTTTGCTTTTAGGTGTTTATTTATTAAAATTTTACTATGTTACCTTACATTTTATAAACTGTTTTAATTCATTAAACGTTTTTTCTCACTGCAAATTATTTTTCAATAATTTAGTTGCTTTGACCTAATATTGAAAGCTATGTAAGCAATTTATTGAGGAACTACAAAACCAGTATTACTATAATTATTTTTACTCAATTTAACAGTTATATGATGTATATAGTATAGTTATATTTACAACAAGTTGTGATTGCTACTCCAAACAAAATAATTGTGTTATAGTTTATTTGATGATAATAGTACATAAAAAATTACATCAGGTAAAACAACTAGAGCAAGTATTTTATACTAAATAATGCCGATGTATTTACATAACAGTTAATATCTTCTAGAATTTCTAACAATGTATTAATAATACATAAACGGAAATTGTATATGGAAAATAAAATTTTTGCAGAAGTTAGTGAGAAGGAAATTACTCGTTCAATTGCTTCTATGTTTTTTGAAACTATACAGGAATATAGTGATTCTGAAGTTATTATATTAGGTGCAGGCCCAGCAGGATTGTTTGCAGGTAGAGATCTTGCCAAGCAGGGTATTAAAACTTTGATTGTCGAACAAAATAATTACCTCGGAGGTGGATACTGGGTCGGAGGTTATATGATGAATCCTGTAACTGTTAGGGCCCCTGCACAAAAAATATGGGATGAATTGGGTGTAACATACAAAAAGGTTAATGAAAATCTTTATGCAACATGGGGACCCAATGCTTGTTCTAAACTTATTTCATCTGCATGTGATGCGGGGGTGAGATTTTTACAATTAACAAAATTCGATGATCTTGTATTGAAAAACAAACGAGTTTGCGGAGTGGTAATTAATTGGATGCCCGTTTCTGCATTGCCTAGAAATATTACATGCGTTGACCCTGTGGCTTTTGAAAGTAAAATAGTAATTGATGCTACAGGCCATGATTCGGTTGCTGTAAAAAGATTAAGGGAAAGAGGATTGGTAGAATGGAAGGGTATGAACCCAATGTGGGTAGAAGGTGGGGAGGATGCAGTTGTTAATTGTACTAGCGAAGTATTCCCTGGATTAATTGCTGCTGGAATGTCTGTAACTGAAACTTTCGGATTACCTCGTATGGGACCTACATTTGGATCAATGTTATTATCCGGTAGAAAAGCTGCAGAAATAGCTTTAAATAAATTGCAAAATATAGAAGAATCACCAAAAATTAAAGTAAAATAGTCAACTTTAGTATTTTCTAATTTTTATTTATTTTTATAAAAAAATATTTTAAATAAATTAAAATACTCTAATTTAATTTCAGATAAAATATTGACAGCCAAAATATTGGATGGGATATTAGTTTCTCAGTCCATTAAAGACAAACTTCAAAAAGAAATAGCTGTACTAGCTGAAAATAATCTCTATCCATGCCTCGCAACTATACTGATTGGTGATGATCCCCCTTCCAAATCTTATATAAATAATAAACAAAAGGTAGCTAACTCCATAGGAATCAAAACATTAGATTATCGATTGAAAGGTGAAATTAAACAACAGGAATTATCTGATCTAATAAACAAATTAAATAATGATAAATCTGTTCATGGAATCCTAATTCAGTTACCTTTGGAAAAACATCTGGATAAATTTCATATATTAAACCTTATCGATCCTAGAAAGGATGTTGATGGGTTGACATTTTTTAATTCTGGCTTATTGTTCAATAATAAATCTGATTTAATACCATGTACCCCTATGGGTGTAATGGAGCTATTGAATTACTATAATATCAATTTGGACGGAGCCACTGTTACTATTATAAATAGAAGTAATCTTGTGGGAAAACCTTTATCTTCTTTGTTGTTAGAAAAGAATTCTACAGTTATTGTTTGCCATTCCCATACAAAGAATTTGAATAATCTTTTGCAATATTCTGATATAATTATTACGGCAGTTGGTGATAGAAATAAATTTAAATTAACAGGGAATATGGTGAAAGAAAATTCTACAGTTATTGATATAGGTACTTGTAGGGTTAATGGTAAATTATTGGGAGATGTAGACTTTGAAGAAGTCAAAGAAAAAACCGCTTATATTACTCCTGTTCCAGGTGGCGTCGGGCCAATGACTATTACAATGCTTTTAAAAAATACAGTTAAAGCCGCTAAACTATTAAATCCAATTTGATAAATTTGAATGATAATAAACAAGCTTTAAAAAAAAAACTCTTATTACAAAGAAAAAACCTTTCATCTTTTGATGTATTTATCAAAAGCTGGTTTGTCCAAGAAAATTTGCTAAATTCCGTATTTTTTTCAAAAAGCACTGTTTTGGGGGTCTATTATCCTATATTAAATGAGGTTCAAACTTATAGAATCATACAAAAGTCTTTATCGATAAAAAAGAAAGTTTGTCTTCCAAAACTACAAGATGGAGAAATTATTTTTTTTTCAATAACTACATTAAATGATTTAATAATAGGTAAATACAATATCCTAGAACCATTACCCAATAAAAATAATGTATGCAATGATATGGATACTGTGATAACACCTGGAATAGTTTTTGATAGATGTGGCTATAGAATAGGCTATGGTAAAGGATATTATGATAAATATTTGAGCAAATTTTCAAAGCAAAAAATCATTATAATTGGACTTGCGTATGAATTTCAGCTAATATCTGAATTTATACGATATGAATTACATGATGTTAAATTAGATGTTTTAATTACAGATAAAGAAATTTTATTGATCTAATTAAATCAAATTATTTGCGATATCTTTTCTATAATGTTCTTGATTATTTCCCCAAGATATTTTTTTAACGTTGTTATACGATTTAATAGCTGCTTCTTTGATTGTATTGCCTAAAGAGGTAACATCTAGGACACGCCCACCATTAGTTATCAATTTATTAAAATTATTTAACTTTGTTCCTGCATGAAATATTGTTAAATCTTCTTTATCTGTTTTCTCTAACCCTTTTATCTCATATCCTATTTCAAATCTGCCAGGATATCCTTTTGATGCCATTACAACACAAACTGAATATTTGTCTTTCCATTCTATTGGTTTCATTGAATCTATTGATTGATTTCCAGCGGCTATTATGTATTCCAAAAGATCTGACTCCATCCTCATCATTAAAGGTTGACATTCGGGATCTCCCATTCTTACGTTGTATTCTAAAACAAATGGTTTCCTTGTTTCTTCCTCAAGCAACAAACCTGCATAAAGAAATCCTTTGAATGGACTTCCATTTTTTATCATGCCATTGATTGTTGGTTCAAAAATTTTTTTAGAAAATTGATTAATTTCTTCACTAGTAATATTTGGTACCGGGGAATAACTTCCCATACCTCCGGTATTTGGGCCTCTATCATTGTCAAAAATTCTTTTATGATCTTTGCATGGTTCTAAAATTATGAATGATTTTCCATCACTAATCGCAATAATTGATACTTCTTCTCCTGTAATTCTTTTTTCAATAATAATTTCTTTAGATGATTCACCAAATGTTCTTGTATTTAGCAATATATCAATGGCTTCAAACGCTTCCTGTTTATTGTTTGTAACAAAAACTCCTTTTCCTGATGCTAGGCCATCAGCTTTGACAACCACATTGTAATCTAATTTATTTACATAATCCATAGCTTTTGAACTATCATTAAAAGTTTGAAACTCTGCTGTAGGTATAAAATTTTCAATCATAAAATTCTTTGAGTACTTTTTACTTGTTTCAAGATTGGATGCATCTTTTGTAGGGCCGAAAATTGGTATTCCTTCATAATCAAATAAATCAACAATTCCTAACGATAATGGAATTTCCGGGCCGACTATTGTATAACATTTTTTATGTTTGGCAAATTCAGCTAACTTTCTAATATCTGTTGGCAAAATTTGAATATTTTCATATGTTCCTCCATTTCCATCAGCATAATATATTTTCTTAACTCTTTGATTTTTTGAAATTTTCCAACCTAAAGCGTGTTCTCTTCCACCCGAACCGATAATTAATAAATTTTCATAATCTATCATGAATCATAAAATCCATCATATATAATATATTTGAAATTAATGGATTTTAGATATTGTTATTTATTATATTGTCTATTTGATTATAAAGATAATGGTTCATTTCACTATCTTCTATATATTCGATTTGGAACTTGTTTTGAGAATTTGCAATTGCTATTGCAGTAATGTGATAACAATGTTTTCTTTTGTAATTATAATAAAATCCTTTACAAGAACAATAATTTTTATCTAAATCTGCCCAATATACGTTATTATTTCGATCACTTTTTATCATCCATATTTGAACTTTAGAAGGGATAAAAACTATTTTCTTTATTTTTTTCCTGTTAATTAATTCATCAATCTTTTCGATTTCTTTACTCAATTATTACTTTCTAATTTTGCCATTAAATAATGGTATCTTGACGTCTTTTATATTTATTATTTGAAAATTGAATTTATATACAAAACCTTAAATTTATATTTATTATCTTTGTTACCGTCATAATTTTTACTAATTGATAAATTTTCAATTGGATTGTACTTTAATTTACTATCATTTTATTTTATTTCTATTTTTTTTTTGTTATTATTAGAATAGATTTCAAATAGTTTTTTCCATATTATACTAACATTATACATTACATATTTCTTTCACTATAAATTGTAATATCTTTCGTTTTGATATGTATGTAAATTGATGATTTGGAATTTTTATTAAGACATGTTCTTGATGTATTCCTATTTAGCCTGATTTTGTAATTCAAAAAAACTGCCTTCTATATAAACAATAAATCCCTTTATATAATTAGCATCTTTAGAAAAATTCTCTTAAAGCCCTACATCTTGATTGTAACTCGTATAATAATATAAGAATATTATAAAATTTCATGAGAATGTGTTAAATATGTTATGCATTTAATTATGCAAGCATATTTTATAAATTGTATATCATAATTAAATTGATCTAAAATTATGGAAAATTCCTGTTTTTGAATGACAGATTGAAAGGTCTAATATCAATTATATCTTAAGGGTAAATTAAAACAAATTTTTTATTTTGTTATAAAATTTGGGATCCAGGTTCTACCTCTTCAAATACTGTTAAAAGAATTGGTTTGTTATCTTTTTCTGCGGCTAATATCATTCCATTTGAAATATTTTCTCCGAATTTTTTAGGTTCCAAATTAGTACAAACTATTATATATTTGTTAATTAATTCTTCGGGTGAATAGTATTTTGCTATACCTGACATAATTTGTCTCTCTTCATTTCCTAAATCTACCAATATTTTTAATATTTTGTTATAGCCCTTTAAAGTTTCAACTTTTATTATTTTTCCAACTTGGAGATTGATTTTTTTAAATTCTGTATAGTTTATTATATTGTTTTGATTTTCCATCAACAAACCATTTTAAAGAAAAATAATTTAATTTTATCTAAAAAGTCTATTGAAATTTTGTTATACTTGAAATATGTTTGGTAATCTTGTTGGCGATTGTGATTTATTATTATATTAATTGGTCGGATAAGGAATATTTGCACTTTGGTAAATGCAACTTTATAGTGTTTGATTGAATTATGATATATCAATTTAGCAAATGGTGATTTCAATAGAATTGTATATCGCATTGAATTTATAAATTACTATGAAAAAATATAATTTAAAAAATGATTATTACATTATTAGAATAAACAAAATCTTTTGGATTAAAAATATGTATTCGAGTTTATATTTCTATACCGTATTTATATTGCTTATTTAACTTTGAAGTTATGTTTGATTTGGAAGTAGTACCTAATTTCCTTTTATCAATTATTGTTGCCGGTTCTTTTGGGATCTGGATTCATCTATTTTTTACATTAAAAAAATCTTTTCAATTTTCTCCTGGTATTTTAAAATCAAATGAAAGAAATTTGAAAAAAAATCTTGTGAGTGTAATAATTCCTGCTCGAAATGAAGAAAAATATATTAAAAATTGTATTTTGAGCCTTCTAAATCAACATCTTGGCATCAACTACGAAATAATCATTGTGGATGATAATTCTTCTGACAATACTTTAGAAGTATTAAAATTTTTTAAAAATAATGATAAAATACGGGTAATGGAAGCAGGTAATAAACCTGAAGATTGGATTGGAAAGAATTGGCCATGTTACGTGGGTTATAAAAATTCTAGAGGGGAATATTTACTTTTTACTGATGCTGATACAATTCATTCTAACCATAGTATTGGTGATTCTTTATTCACTCTTTTAGAAGAGAAGTTGGATGTATTGACTGCTGTTCCAAATTTAATCCACCCCACTTTTATTGTTAAAATGGTTTTGCCTATTCTTTCTATCTTTATGTTTTCAAGATATTCTCCAATTCGTGTAAATGATCCAAAAGTAAAATTAGGGTATCTTTTTGGCAGTTTTTTTATTATTTCAAAAGATATCTATGAAAAAATTGGTACTCATGAATCTGTTAAATCCGAAATAGTGGAAGATGGTGCCTTGGGTCAAAAAATCAAAGAATGTGGATATCGATTAAAAATGTTTAGAGGAGAAGATCTTTTAAGTGCTTATTGGGCAAGAGATTTCCATACTCTCTGGAACTCTTTAAAAAGATTAATAATTCCTATATACTTTACAAACAAAAAAAATTCACTATTAATGACCATTGGTATTTTTGCATTAATGGTGATACCTTTTCTGATTTTAATCTATTCCCTTTTCGATTTATTGTATCCAAAAAAGGGTATTGATGATATTTCATTTGTCTTTTTATTTATTATCAGCATGATTACAGTTTCGTCAATTTATTTAACAAATTATTATCAGCTAAGAAAGGCAAAAACTCATAATGTAATGTATTGTTTGGGAACACCAATAGGATGTTTTATTGTATCCATATCTTTCATATGGTCCGTATTTTCTTCCTTTGAAAAGAAAGGTATTATAAAATGGAGAGATAGGGTTTATCATTACAGCAAATAAGATAACTACTTTTCTAGAATTTATACATCAACTATTGGTGCAAAAATTTATAAATGATGTTTTTTTTTGGGATTTGAGGGATTAATATTCCAACATTTTTTAGTAAATATATCGGATATGATGCAAAATTATTGCTTGAAGATGGTACTTTATTCAATGGTGTAGGATTCGGGTTTCCTAAATCAGTTAGCGGGGAAATTGTTTTCAATACTGGGATGGTGGGTTATACCGAAACCTTGACAGATCCCTCATACCGTGGTCAAATTCTTTGTTTTACTTATCCGTCGATTGGAAATTATGGAGTCCCATCAGATACCAACCTTGATGAATTTGGTCTTCCAAAACATTTTGAATCCGATAATGTCCAAACTTCGGGAGTAATAATAAATGATTTATCTAATGTCGCCAGCCATTGGAATTGTGTTAAAACATTGGATGAATGGTTATATCAACAAAAAGTTCCAGGAATTTATGGAATTGACACCCGAGAGCTAACAAAAAAGATTCGAATAGGCGGAGTTATGAATGGTCAATTAATAATTAATAATAATGAATTATCTTTTGATAAAAGTAAAGATCAACAACAGTTCGATTATAATTTCCATAATTTTATGAATGATGTTTCCATTTTGAAACCCAAATTTTATGGAAAAAAATCTGATCCTTTAGTAGCTTTGATTGATACGGGTACAAAATTTAGTATTATCCGAAACCTATTAAGTTTAGGTTTCAGTGTAATCCGGATTCCATGGAATTTTACACTCCAGCAAATAATGTATTTTGAGCCTTGTGGAATTGTTATTAGCAACGGACCAGGAGATCCTCTTATTTGTAAGGATACAATAAATACCGCATCCAAAATAATTGAAACTTCTATACCCACTTTAGGAATATGTTTGGGTCATCAAATATTGGCTTTAGCAGGCGGTGCAAAAACACAAAAATTAAAATTCGGTCATAGAGGTCAAAATAAAACTTGTATTGATTTAGAATCAAATCTTTCTGTTATAACAAGTCAAAACCATGGATATGGTGTAGAACTAGAAAGCTTGAAAAATACTGAGTTTGATCTTTGGTTTCAGAATATTGACGATAAAACTGTTGAAGGTATAAAACATAAAAAAAAGCCAATTCTGGCAGTACAATTTCATCCTGAAGCATCACCAGGGCCATTTGATTGTTTGTTTATTTTTAAAAAATTCAAGGATCTTATTATAAATAACGGCAATAAAAATAATTTAAAAAAGGAATGATTGTAAATCACATATTGGATTATTACATGCAATAATATTTATGATGATGTGTAATGCCTAGGAATAAAAATATAAAAAAAGTATTGGTTTTAGGTAGCGGAGCTATAAAAATCGGAGAAGCAGGCGAAAGCTAGATCGAATTCTTTGATCAAGCCGCTAATTTGACTACTCTGGTTCTCAATGCTTAAAAGCTCTTAAAGAAGAAGGTATTTCAAGTGTCCTAATCAATCCAAATATCGCTACGATACAGACTGATAGAAAATTTGCCGATAAGGTTTATTTATTACCCATAAATAGGAATTTTGTAGAAAAAATAATTGAATTAGAGAATCCTGATTCTATAATGCTCAGTTTCGGAGGTCAAACAGCACTTAATTGCGGAGTAGATTTATTTGAAAATGAAATATTAAAAAAATATGGAATTAGTGTCCTAAATACTCCTATCGAAGGCATAAAAATAACTGAAGACCGACAAAAGTTTAAAGAGGCAATGATAAATAGTAACGTTCCTGTATTAAAAAGCGCCCCTGCATACTCAAATGAGGAAGCTCTTAAAATATCTAAAGAAATAGGATTTCCTGTAATTATTAGGGTTGCTTATACACTGGGTGGTAGAGGTGGAGGGGTAGCTTATAATGAATATGATTTGCATGAAATTGTGCAAAGGGGGCTTTCTTTAAGCATGGTTAAACAAGTGCTTATAGAAAAATATGTTGGTGAATGGAAGCAAATTGAATATGAAGTGATGAGAGATTTTGAAGGAAATGGTGTTATCGTCTGTAATATGGAGAATGTTTTGGGAATGAAAGTCCACACAGGTGATAATATAGTTATAGCTCCCTCGCAAACTCTAAACAATTATGAATATCATATGCTAAGGGATGCTGCTTTAAGGGCTACATCTTATTGTGGGATAGTTGGAGAATGCAATATTCAATTTGGTTTGAATCCCATATCTGATGAATATTGTGCAATTGAAATAAATGCTAGATTATCAAGATCATCTGCACTAGCCAGCAAAGCAACAGGATATCCGTTAGCTTACATGGCTGCTAAAATTGGTCTAGGATACTCTTTGCCGGAACTAATCAATAAAATTACAAAAGTCACCTCTGCATGTTTCGAACCTGCCTTGGATTATATGGTTGTTAAAATGCCTAGATGGGATTTTGGAAAATTCGAATTGGTAAAAAGAAAACTTGGAAGCACGATGAAATCAGTTGGAGAAGTTATGGCTATAGGGAAAAACTTTGAAGAAGTTATTCAAAAGGCAATTAGAATGTGTGAAATAGGTAAAGACGGATTGGTTGCAAATATGATTGATAATAATTTGGAAATGGATAAAAATGACAAATTTATGCCATTAGATTCTTCAATATTGGAAAAAATTGAATATTCTTTAATTTATCCTGATGATGAGATTATTTTCAATATTGTAAAAGCTATGAAAATTGGTTTAGATATCGATAGGATACATAAATTGTCTTCCATTGACCCGTGGTTTTTGGTAAAAATAAAAAACATAGTAGATGAAGAAATTAAACTAAGAAAATCAAATTTTGATGTATCATTAATTTCAGAAGCAAAGAAATTGGGTTTTTCTGACAAACAAATAGGCCGATGCCTAAATTTGGAAGAACATCAAGTAAGAAATCTTCGAAAAAAATTTGGAATTGCTCCTGTAATAAAACAGATTGATACATTGGCTGGTGAATGGCCTGCAAAAACAAATTATTTGTATCTTACTTATGGTGGTGAATATGATGATATTACTATTGACAGTAATAGTAATGATAAGGAGAAAAGCGTTATTGTATTGGGCGCAGGACCATATCGAATAGGCAGTAGTGTTGAATTTGATTGGGGAACAGTAAACATGGTATATGGTTTAAGAGAAAATGGTGTAAAAAATATTTGTGTTATCAATTGTAATCCTGAAACCGTTTCTACTGATTTTGATGTGCCTGATAGGCTATATTTTGAAGAATTAACTATGGAAAGGGTATTGGATATATGTGAAAAAGAACAAACATCTGGATTAGTCGCATGTGTGGGTGGGCAGAGTGCAAATAATCTCATTTCTAAGTTAAGCCCGTATAATATCAGAATATTGGGAACTTCAAGTCTTGATGTGGATAAAGCTGAAGATCGTTCCAAATTCAGCAATCTTTTAGATTCGCTTTTGATAAAACAACCTCCTTGGAAAACTTTTACTGATTTGAAAAAAGCTAAAGACTTTGCTTCTAGTGTAGGATATCCTATGCTTGTTAGACCTTCTTATGTTCTTAGTGGCGCTGCAATGAAGGTAGTTTGGAATGAGGATCAAATGGAGCAATTTATTAAAGAAGCATATCATGTAAGTCCTGATTATCCGATTGTTATAAGTAAATTTTTAGAAAATGCTTCAGAAGTGGAAGTAGATGCAGTTGGAAGTGTGGATAAAATTGTAATTGGTTCAATTATAGAACATATTGATAATGCAGGGATTCACTCTGGTGATGCAATGATGTGTATACCTCCTTGGAGATTAAATAGGAATATTATTGATACCATCATGGATTATTCAATTAAAATCGGTAAATCTCTTAATGTCAGAGGTCCATTTAATATCCAATATTTAGTTAAAGATGATGAAGTTTTTGTAATCGAAGCCAATATTCGTGCTTCCCGCTCTATGCCTTTTGTATCCAAGTTTTTTGGAATAAATCTTATTGAACTATCTGCAAAATCCATTTTAGGTATCAAGTTACCAGTTATAGAAAATGATCATTGGCTTAAAAAATCCGGATTTGGAATTAAAGTTCCCCAGTTTTCTTTTATGCAGCTTGAAGGTGCAGATATTGTATTGGGTGTGGAAATGCAGTCTACTGGTGAAGTTGCTTGTTTTGGGGATACATTTTATGATGCCTTATCCAAAGCCTATGTTGCTGCGGGTTACTCTTTACCTTTATCTGGCTCCGCGCTAGTGACTGTTGGAGGTATCAAAAACAAGGAAAAGATTTTGCCACTGGTTTCAATGATTTCCTTGATGAATTTTAGAATCCTTGCCACTGAGCATACTGCAGAATTTTTTGAAAAATCGGGAATTAAAAATCCGGATTTGGTTTATAAAATCAGTGAGCCTGATCGACATCCTAATATTCTAAATCTATTAACCAGTCGCAAAATCGATTTTATAATTAATATTCCGTCTACCTCTACTATTGAAAAATATGTGGGAATGTTGTACGATGAATACCTTATACGCAGAAAGGCCGTTGAAATGGGTATTCCTGTTTTAACTACAGTCGAAAGTGCAATTTCATTTGTTAAAACGTTAGAATGGATACAAACGAACTCGCCAACAACTAATCCGATAGATAAATAGTTAAACCATTTATTACTTACTTATTTTTTATATAGTATTTCGTTTAATTCATGCTCTGATCCAATTATCGCTCCATCGAGGGAGATAAAAAAAACTTGTTCCATCTCCCATTCTTTTTTGGTTATTAAATTGTTTAATAATGGAAGTTTATTTTTTTTGCTATTTATTTTTTTTCCATAGATATAATTTTCATAATAGTATGAGTATTGATTAAAATGTGGGACAATTATAAATTCGATTTTTCTATCAAGATTTCCGATTTCCTTCTTTTTTAAAATAATTCTAATCCATACCTTTTGACCGTTTAGGATGCTGCCTTCTTTTATTAAAATTGGATGGAGATGCCCAGTTATTATTTTATCTATATTTTTTCCAATCGATGGTAAAGTATGTCCGTGAGTTAATAATGTATTATTGATTTCCATACCTTTTATAGACATCAGATTGATATCCTTTGGTACAAGGTGAATTATGTTCCCGTCATGATTACCTGGAATTAAATATATATTACATAATTTAGATAAGGACTTTAAAAAAAAGGGAACGTTATTCCATTCTGATTTGGTTATTACTGTTATGGATGATTTTAGATCCCCTAAAATAATCAAGTTTTTTATTTGTGTTTTGTATATTATGGTTGATAAAAGTTCTATTATTTCTTCTACATTTTTTTTTGGATCGATGAAAACTCCTTTTCTGTTTATTTCATCCTCAAAACCAATATGGATATCTGTTATTATCAAGTATTTTTCCTTGTTTGAATTTTCTAATATTAAAACTGGATATGGATAAAATGGAATAAAATGGCTCATTTTGCTTTATTATCGTACTAATGGAGAAGTTTAAATTCTTAATAATTTTATTATTTTTTCAAAGTATTAGATGTTCACTTATATATACCTATAACGTAATTAAAGTGATATTTTTTTGACACAAAACAGTTTTCCCATGAAACAATGGCATCTAGAGCACGTTGAAAAAACTATTAAGAAATTTATAATTGGACTTTCAGAGAACGCTAGCATTTGGGAAAAAAGGCAACATAAGAAATACGGTACAATTGCAAATTGTTGCAAACAGGTTGATTATGATTTAAAACACGGTGTAACTATAGAAGAAGTTTTTCTTGTATTACAAAAAATTAAATCTGATGAAACTTTTGCACCTGTTTTACAAAATGAAAATTCCAATAACCGGTTTGTCGATATCGAAAAATATATATATGCTTTAAAAGACTTAAAAACAGGATAACCATTTTTTATAAAAAAAATAGTTTTGGTTTATCTTAAATATATCAAAAAGTATTTTAAATATTCTTATGCTTGTTCGATTTGTTTTACAAAATATTATCTCTACACTTCATAATTCGATATTATTTTCCTTTACCTATGATTGCAAATTATCCTTATTCTAATTTTTTATTGTTGAATAACTCATCTTTTTTTATGGTATGTTACAATCGATGGTTCCACATTCAATTATCTTTTGAGCTTGATTTATCTTTTATATTAAAATACTAAATTGAAAAAAAATAATTATGAGCAAGTAAAATTAACCGATAAAATATTTTATATTATCAATAATTTTTTTAACTCTTAATATTTCATATTATTTGGATGTGGTAAATTTATCAGATTCTGCCAATAGGGTATAGTTTGATATTTGAGAACTTTGAATTTTATCTGTTACTGGTATTGAAAAGGATGCTGTAGATAAAGGTGAAATAGTGTAAGGCTCGGTTTGGGCCTCCCATACTCCTGCTAATTCATTATTTTTGTTATATGTAATCGAGGTAACTGTAGTATTGTTAGAATATGTATGTGGTGCTGTATTTTGAATTTCTCCATTAATAAAGTAAAAACCATTTGCATCTAAATGGGAATGACTGGAAACTATTACTAGCTTTTTATCCTTATATTTTGTAATATTATATTTAATATCTATATTATAATTTTTTATGCTATCATATATTTTTTTATCATAGATTAGTATATCAAACGGTGCTATGTCTTTAGGATTTAAAGTTGTTATTTCCGGTTCTTTACTAAAACTGCCTATTGAATTGTTGGCAGAGTCCATAAAATTCGAAGTGATGATTATATGATTTACAGTTTTATTTCCTATATTTTGAACTATACCTAAGATGTGTTTGTAATTATACTGGTCTTGGATTAATTTTACTTTTGTTATTTTTAAAATATTATTAGTATTGCCTAGAGCATGCTGTTGATTGTCTGACAAAAATGATAATAGGGATAAAGAAATTATAATAATAGTTAGAAAAAATATAAAATTAATTTTGATAATTGGATACTGCTGCTGCAAAATAACCGATTTTTCCATGATGTATTTATCGAATACCTTTTATTATATTTATTAAAAGAAAAAAAAATATTGTTATGATTTTGTCAATGATAAATTTTTAAATTCTTTGATTTACAGTTTTATTTGTGAAGATAACCGAAGGATCATTTGTTTTATATTTTTATAATAGTGAAAAGAAATGGTTAATTAAAGTCGATAAAGATAAAAAACTACATACTCATCTTGGTATAATTGATATTGGTTCTACCATTGACCTTGAACTTGGCTCTTTTGTCATTACTAACAAGGATAAAAAAATTTACCTTCTTCCACCAAGTATTTATGATTTTGTAATGAAATCTCAAAGGACAACCCAAATTGTTTATCCCAAGGATTATGGATATATTGCTGCTAGATCCGGATTAAAAAATGGCTTTAAAGTTTTAGAAATTGGAACTGGAAGTGCTGCCCTGGCTACTTTTATGGCAAGCATTGTAATGCCTGAAGGCCATGTTTATACATTTGATATAAATGATGAATTTATGTCTATAGCAAAAAAGAATTTAGAAAAATCTGGAATGAGTGAGTTTGTTACTTTATCTCATTACGATCCAGAAAAAATATCAAAATTTGATGATATTGATTTAGTAATTATAGACCTTGGTGATCCATGGGTTTATCTTGATATTGTTCATCCGTGTATGAAAAGTGGTTCTTCGGTTATTTGTATTTGCCCTACAATGAATCAGCTTGAAAAATTGGCCACACAGTTTTTTATAAGTGGATTTATTGATACAGAATATATTGAAACCTTTTTAAGGCGAATAGAAGCCAGAGAGGGAAAAACAAGGCCTAACATGAGAATGATTGGACATACTACTTATCTTGGAATTGCAAGAAAAGTTTTAAGAAATTGATTTTTTAAATTATTGTAAATTTACAAATATTAATAATAGTAGTATATATTTGTATTAAACTTATTGTTGTAAGATTTCCTATTCAACAAAAACAACATAATATTGACAGGGTGTGGAAAAGAAAATGAATAAGAAATTTTTTTTGTATTATTTGCCAGTAAACAATCCGTGCCTGTTGGAATGTGGAATGAGATTCTTTTATTGATGTTAGTCTATTTGTACTGTTTAAAAAACAAAAAATTTTATTATTATTTTATTATTTTTTGGTCAGTGTCATTCTTTTATTTATCTATATTAAATCTATATCTATGTATATCTATGTCGTATTTGTAAATTGTGTCTTTTTATATGTAAATATGTGATAAACTATGTAAGTGATTGTAGATTTGTTAATTCTTCTAGTATCTTTTTTGATTGATTGTTGTTAATTGCTTCTAATTCTTTCATTGCCATTTGGGAGTAGTTTAAATAAGTATTCTCAATTACTTCAACAAACTTATTATCTTCATCATTTTGTTTTACTAAAATATTGAATAATCTCTCTTCGTTATTATAATCAATTAGATCATCATGTATTTGATAGGCGATCCCTAATAATTTGCCATAATTAGCAAGTGCATTGATTTGTTGCTCGTTTCCTTTACCTAGAATTGCCCCTATTTTTGCTGAGGCCTCAAACAATGAAGCTGTTTTGTTTTCGATGACTTTAATATAATCATTTTGAGAAATATTGTGATTTTTGACTAATCTTATCTCTAGCATTTCACCTTCACTCATTTTTATTGCCGCATTAGCGATCTCTTGTGCTACCTGGTTGTTGTTGACTTTGGCTCCAATGTTTAAAATTATGCCTAAAATAAAATCTGCTGTTAATATACTTGCATTGTATCCATATTTTACATGGAATGATGGCAATCCTCTTCTTATATTGTCTGAATCAATAATGTCATCATGGATTGTTGATTCAGTATGTAATAGTTCTATGGCTGTTGAGACTGTGGATATGTTATCTTGAGCTCTTGAATTAAGCGAATTCAGATTTCCATTATTTAGACTTTCTGCACAAAGAGTCAAGATAAAAGGCCTAATTCTTTTTCCACCGTCACAGGCATATTTTAAAGGCAAATAGAATTCTGACCATGAGTATAATTCTAATTCTCTCTTTAATGAATCATTAATTTTGTTAATGTAATTATTAAATTTTTTAACAAATGGATTTAATTGAAATTCTCTCTTATTCAATTATTTTTCCTAGCCGACTTAGTTAAATTCTGTATATCTTATTAATGCTTGTTTTAATGAAATTTTTCAAAAAGAATAAATGTAAAATGTAAAAAATAATATTAATTTGTGCTTTATTGGTCTGTGAACTTGACTGTATAATCATGTAGTGTTGACTATTTACTTTATGAGCATCTCACAATCCAAATATTAGTTAAATAATATACTATATTTGTTATAAAATAATATACAGATATTTTTATTATGCGTTTAAAAAACATCTGTAAAAAATTAATTAGATTTGCTCTATCGATAATTTGTATTTTTAAATATGATTTCTATTAACAATTTGGATTTAAAAAAAGGGCCAATTAATTTTATTGATTTTGCCTGCTATCAAAATTTTATTTGATATCTTTAGAAGATTGTTATAAAATAAATAGTTATAATCTTGACATTAAATGTCAAGACGCCGCAAAACATATTTTATTTTTTTTATAAAAGTAATTTGATCTTTTTCTATTTTTCTATTTGATCATTCTCCAAATATTGTAGTTGATTTATGTTTTTTTGATTTATGTTTTTTTGATTTTACATCCTTTGCTTTCACATCTGATGATTTTACATCCTTTGCTTTCACATCTGATGTTGATGGTGGTGTGGTATTATCTGATGTTGATGGTGGTGTGGTATTATCTGATGTTGATGGTGGTGTGGTATTATCTGATGTTGATGGTGGTGTGGTATTATCTGATGTTGATGGTGGTGTGGTATTATCTGATGTTG
>JAICXY010000004.1 GCA_025934495.1 Candidatus Nitrosocosmicus sp. | reverse complement strand
TTAATAAAAAATAATAAAATTATACTTAACAAGCCAGATCAACAAATTGATATTAGTTTTCAAGGAAATTCTAATACGCATAATAATATAGTTACACAAAATAAGAAAATAGTTAAACATAATTTTTTAGCTATTGGATAATATAGATAATATGATGATGCTATTAGCCTATTGATTTGAAATATTATTTTTTTATATAAAGTTATACCAATTAGCACAATATGCTACGATTTATCATGATAATTATCCTAAAACACAAAAGGTATCTAGATTCTGTATTATTCTATCTCTGCTCTTTATGCCATTGGCCAAATCCAAACTGGTAGTTGTACAAAAAAGAAAAATGATTCAAAGATTAAGGAAAGGTTATCACTGTTAGTTATCAAAGTATGAGAATATGGACAAATTCCTTTTTGTGTTGTAAACATATGCATAAAAGTAATCCTTGTTTGGGTTTCGGAGAGTTAAAAAAGATACGATAAAGAAGGCTCAAGGACTACAAGATAGAACAAAAGATGGTAGAATGTCCGAGCTATCAGAATAGACAAGTTATCGGATTAAGAAATAAATAAAAGAAAGCAACTGTCATGGACAGACCACAAAACAGATTGAAGAATTAGTCATAAAGAAAAGTGGCATCAAATATCACTATACTCACATACATATACCGCCGTATCCGTCGTAAATGGCGATTCAAACAAAAGAAAGTACCAAGAAAAGTACATGTTAATACTGCAGCATCCAAAGAAGATAAAGAGGTTTTTGAAAAAAGGCCGCTCAATTATTTGTGGGCAAACAGCAAAAGCAGCATCAAGAACAAGAAAATGTTACTACAATATATATAGACGAATTATTCTTCTTGTATGATTCTCTTGCAAGGTGTATTTGGATTGATAAGAATAAAAGAACTGTTTTCCGAGTAACAGGCTCGCACCAACATTCATCTATCTTTGAAGCAAGGAGTATAGAAGGAAAGCAACTGTTCAGACAGTATGATATATACAATGTGGATACATTTCTTGAATATTTAAAACTGATTCATATTAAATTCTCAAAATGCTATCTATTCATAGATAAAGCATCACCTCCTCCTCATTATAAATCAAAGAAGGTGTCAAATTTTTTGAAAAAAACAAGGATACATTAATTCCTATTTATCTTCCATGATCATAGAATCGCCAATTTTAATCCTAGTATATATTATTGAGCCATTTTTTTTGATTATAACGGCTAATTTCTTTTGCTTCAAATACTTGTTTAAGAAAATCTATTAATTTTAAAATCTTCTCTAATTGGGTTATTTTATGGATCCTCTAGATGATTCAATCTAGTATTATTATTAGACATAGTTATAACAATAGCTTAATCTATTTATTTTAATTCTAAACATAAAAACACTAAGGGTATCTCCATTGCATGTTTTAATAACTTTAAGCTATTCTTCTATTTGACCATTTTCACATAATTGTATGCTCATCTCTAACTGCATTAGAGCATGGACAAGCACAATTTTCAACTATTTGCAATTCATGATGAATACCTCTCTGACAGTTTTCACATAATAGAGGTGATGGTGGGGATTGAGATTGAGATTGTGACATTTTAATTATTTCTCATTCTAGCAATTAAACATTATTATGATATATTCTATTCATTTAAAATTATTCGATATTAATATCATCAATAATTACTAACACTATTCCAACCGGTTGTGGGCCAAATATTATGAGCGGGAAAACTTTTTCAAAAATATATACTGCTTTGATAATCATTCTATATATTAAATTTTTTTTAATAATATACCATTTTTATTGTTACTGCTGCTGCCAATTATCTTGAATATTGTACTAAAAACCCATTTGAATCAAATACTTTTGAATATATTATATCGATATAATTATTTGGCATTTCAACAAACAGAAAGATACTCGAGATATTAAATTCAAATTAATTTCCTATAATATATCTATACTAGTTTTCAACATATAGAAATACGCAAAGCAAGATTTACTTTGATTGGATTAAGCAAAGCAATCAAATCACTATTCGATGGTTATGAAGCAATATGTTATCGGTATTCATTAGATCGTGTCCTGAACTTTCCACATATAATAGTTATTCCCCGATTTAGTTCAGTAATTTGGATTTACTAGTATATTAATATCGATATGTATATCCAACATGCCCCAGTATATAATACCATATCCAAAGATGATATTCACCAGAACCAAATAGAGCAAACGAAATCATACTCAGTTAAAGGTAGGAAATCAAAGATTTTCCCTGACAATATGATTTGCGTATGAAGGCAATATGTTGCATTTGCATTCAAATCATGACTCAGATACAAACTGAAATAAGAATACACTGGCCAGTTCACTGTGAAAGATTCTTATAAATTACGTAGAAATACATGCAAAAGGTCAACAGATATCAGAAAGAAATGGGATTGACGATATAGTGAAGAAATTGAAATTAAAATTCGCGAATGGGACGTCAAAAAGTATTTACAAAATTTGATGTAGTCGAAATACCAATCTGAAACCAATTTGAAAGTAGAAGTATAATCACCAGTCGAATAACGAATAATAATTGAATATACAGACTTGAGATCCATGAATTACTTTTTATTCCTTCAATCAATAAACAGATTTCATATATTATAAAGACAATACATAAAACCGGACAATCTTACTATAGTAGCTAAAAAAAATGGTGATATCAATTTTTTATGTATTTAGTGGGTATTTTTAGTGTTGGTTCTAAATGGATCTATATACCTCTATATACCTATACATACCAATGCTTAAATAATATAATAACGAACAGATATAAATGTCAAAAAAATCATCATCCAATCCAACTTATGACAATACAAGCAATATCAAAAATACTGGTTCTTTATATGATACAAATATTCAAAACAATAATCAACAAAGTTTTGCAGATTCAATCAACAGATCACTTGATCAAACCAAAGAAAACATCAGTAAATCGATAGCTGAATCACAAAGCCAGATCCCTCATTATAATACAATTATAAACAACTATCAAGAACAATCACTGCAAACTGCAAAAGAGATATCAGAAAACTTTATTGAATCTCAAAAATCAATAATAAACTCCATTCAATCAGCATGGAGGCCATATCAACAGAACCTCAATAATTCAGTTAACTCATGTATATCTCCTGAAGCAGCAGTCAATGCATACAGCAGGTTTGTAAGCTTGGTTGCCGATAATGCAGTATCTGCATTGAGAAATACAAACAGCATCATATTCTCCAGCCTTGACTCATGGAAATCAGTATTGCAACAAACAAAAGACAATTCAAAACAAATATTTAATCAAAATGTCAATGCAGCAAAGACAATTGAGCAAAATTCAGAAGAGATAATAAAAGCAGCACAAAATGCAAATCCAAGATTTAATGCCTCAATAAATAATAGAAGTAGTAATAGCAATACAAATACCACTGCTGGAACCACAACAACAACGTATACATCTGCAGCTTAATCGAGAAAAGATTATCCTATATTTTTTATACAATAAATAGGATATGGTCATTTTTTAGCAAGGAAAAAAGTAGTTAGGTACTTGAGAATTTATATATCGAACCTATATTATAAATACCTTCTACCTTGTCTATAAATACATGCTTTTATTTCATTTTCGTTGATAGATTTATTCTTTGAGAATTTATATATTAAATATTTAATTACATAATGATACACTGCATAGTATTTAAAAGATCACCGTATGAGAATGAGCACATGGTAAATTTTCTATTTCAACCCAATCCTATTGATACAATAGAGTTTAAACCAATAGAATATAGAGATTCATCTAGGAATAATAATAAAAATAGTTGATGAAGAATCCATTATGATTTTCAATTAAATAATAGTGAATCTATAATTGTGGGAACAGCCAGAGAAGAAGTATTAGCAAGAATTCAAAGAGGATTTGAGTATCAATATAATACATACGGAAGAATAAAGAGAGAATGCTAGTACCTTAGATTATAATACAATTTATGTTTGGAAAAGATTACAAAAACATATTAAAATTTAAGTCCCATTTAATAAACATACTTTAATCTTTTTTTATAGAAACATGGATGCAACCACAAGATCAACAAAAAATATCTCTATTACTACAACAATATTTCAATCTCAAAAACGAAGTGCAATCTAATTGGTTATTATGTTTATCAGTATTGATAGTAGGCTCTATCCTTTATTACGGTATTTGTAATAAAAATATTAATCCATAATTATATTATTTCTCAAATATTCTTTTGCAATATCATTATTTTTGGTTTAACTGGTATGGTATTTCTAGAAATACTCAATATAACTGCGGTAGATATACTTGAGACCGAGATCAAATAAATGAATTAATGGGTGAAACAGTATAAAATGGAAATCAACTAGTAGAGTTTCTTTACAATAAGAAATGATATAGTAATAAAGAAGATGTGAAATTATGTCAAGTTCTCATTTGTTTCATTAATATGCATATATCTGCGCACCTATTTTTTGGATTAGATAATATGAATATTTTTCTTGTGTTCCTTTCTCTTTTTTTGGCTGAAACGCTGATCTATAAAGAGAATTCATAAAAGTTCTTTCACTGAATCAAAAAAATAGTGAACAGAATCTAATTTTATTATTAAAAATACATCTAGAAACATAGATCAATTCCATTGTTTATTTAATTGAATGAATTTTATGGAAATATTCTACACGTTTATGGAAAAATATTTCGATTCCCAGTGCTCCTAATCCCGCAATAACAGGAGTTATTCCATTCCAAAATATATTATTGAGATCGAATACTTCAATCCAATTTATTTTATGCATTAATCCCATTTCATGAGTTGCTAGGGCCATATTATGAACAAGCAGAGTTATAAATACAATACCTGCTGTTGAAATAGCTATATATAATACATGTTTATCTTTTAATATTTTATAGTCAGGTACGTCAAATGATAAAACCTCAACATCAAAATGAACAAGATATAAATAAAGATATGATTTAAGTTCGTCACTTTGTTCTACACTATCCGTTTCTGCCATACATGAGATATCCTCAAAATCAGTTTTTTCTTTTAGATATGCAGTTGCGGAATTATCAAAAAATGATGAATCCTTTTGAATTACTGTTTTAATTATGAACTGGTTTTTATTTAATCGTTTAACTATTTCACTTGTTAAATGCTTTGGACATCTAATCCTAAAATAAACAGGAACCGTCACAAAAATTGAAAATTCGATATTGCTATAAATACCCTACTCATCTTTGTAAAACATTTATACCTTCATTAAAAGAAAAAATGTTATCATTGCCCAAGGTTTCAAAACGCTTAAAGTTTTTACGAAAGGCTTGAAAATCGTCATCATTATCATATGTCATATAAATTACTACTTTTCTTTTATTGTCTGAAATAAAAGCATATTGTACTAGAACATTCTTGTTAGAATTCTTTTTAGCAGTTTTAACAATTTCTTTCCCTATCAAATATCGATCGGAAATATTTAATCTTAATTTAGTTAGATCCACCTCTATTATCATACTCGTTCTTTTTTCATCCAACTTCATTTTAGTATCATCTTGCAAAGACCGTCGAGATAAAATATGCATATTTAGAATAACGCGTATGTTATATATAATAATATTTATATATAACGCTCAGAGAAGCAGTCGTTGAATATTCTCATTATGTCACTTATTGATATAATCACCAGTTTTGATTGGCGATTGACAAATGCCTGGCGGTATTACCATTTCTATTGATTTACTAATAACAAAATGGATCTGAATTTTTTATTCTCCCAATTGTACAACTTTGATTGTATTCTGTGATTATCGGCTATACATAGTCAACAGTACCGCTTTTGTAAATAAAACTGCCCAAATTATTTCCTTTCTTCAAGGATAGACAACACATTGCCTGCAGGATCTTTAAACCATGCGATCTTCGGACCCTCATCACTAAGACAAATACCCTTTTCATCTGTCTTAATGTCACCTTCATTATAGATCTCAAAGCGCACGCCGCGTTTGGTGAGATCGTCTATGGTCTTTTCAATGTCATCTACTGGAAAATTAAGGATGGTAAATGTTGCTGGAGTATGGCTTGGCTTAGGGTATATCAAAATATTCTTGCCACCATCAACATGAAGCTCTAACAACATTCCACCGTATGATTCGGTAAATTCCAAGCCTAATATATGCCCATAGAAGTCCTTTGCTTTTTGTATATTGTCAACTGAAAAACTGGAAAATGCTTTTGCACCTTTGAACATGGATACATTATCTTCACTATCATTATCCATGGACAGTAATATACTAAACACGGTTTAAAAATATGCAAGGGAGTAAAAGTATAGTTAATCATCATCATCTCCTGCTTCACATAACCCTCAAACACGTTATTTTAGGTTCCCAAATATTATATAAAATCCATATTTGGATTTTCTGTTTTAGAAAAAAATATTGTTAACTAATAAACAATGTCAAATATAAATAATTAATTCCATTTATAATTTTTTCTTATTATTTGGCAACATAATTGATAGGCATATTATTCACACAAGAATAGGATGATGACAGATTTATCATAATAAATAGATGAAGTCATAAAAGAATAAAAAAGGGAGAAAAAAAAGTAAAGAGAAAAATTAAATTTTTATTTATTGTTAAGATTCTGTGCTTGTCCGCTTGTTACGTTGCAGGTTCCAACGGCCACTACACAAAATACTCTTTGATTATTTGCTTGTCCTTGATTATTTGATGTTGTTGCAGGATTTGTAGGAGTAGTAGCATTTGCTTGTCCTGGATTATTTGATGTTGTTATTGCACTAGGGTTATTATCATTATTGTTATTGTTATTGTTATAGGTATTATGATTCATATCAATAGTATTGTAAGGATGTTGAGAAATACAATCTGCAAGACCATGATTGTAGCCTCTTATATAATCAGATGAATGGTATTCATGATTTGTATGAGTGTTTAAAAGTTCACGAGTATCGCTGTGGGAATTTACATCAGCGCACCCGTCTTGCCAGCCAATATGATATCTTTCTTGTCCTTGATTATTTGATGTTGTTATTGCACTAGGGTTATTATCATTATTGTTATTGTTATTGTTATAGGTATTATGATTCATATCAATAGTATTGTAAGGATGTTGAGAAATACAATCTGCAAGACCATGATTGTAATGTTTCATATGGTCAGATGAGTGAAGGTAATAATCATCATGAGAATAAAAATTGTGATGAGTATCGCTGTGGGAATTTACATCAGCGCACCCGTCTTGCCAGCCAATATGATATCTTTCATGCGTTGTTAATGCCTGTGCAGTAAGGTCTTTCACCAAACTCCCGGTAATCATCACTCCAGTTGTTATCACAATTACTATCCAAAATGGAATACTTGAATGAGCTGTAACAATATTCATAATTTTGTTTTTTATGAACACAATTTTGCTTATTAAAAATTATAAATAAAACTTGTTATACAATTTGGAGTAACATTAAATAATCTTGTATAATATTGTAAATAATATTTCATTTAAATGAATTCCACTTTTCTTGGTTAAACTCATTGATTTTCAATTTTATATTAAATCTTACACCATTTGCGGTTACATAACTCTAGTTGTGGTGGTCTGATCGCTCATCTATTCTAGTTTTGATTTGACGCAAGATACAAAATTATCTATTGATATAGGTTTTTTCATAATGAGAGGTTTTTCCTCGTTTAGTGTTGGTACTGCTATTTTCAAATTTTCCTCAAAGACATCGAATGCACTCATAAAAGAGATCTTAACCTTATTATCAATTTTTCTTATTTCTCCACTCAATTCATAGCCATTCATTATTGGCATTCTTATATCTAAAATTGCCATTGCATACAATCCAGCCTTAAAAGATGATAATGCTAATAGAGGGTCGTTAAACGCATCAACTATAAATCCATGATCTTCTAATGCCATATTAAAAGACAATGTAATATCAGGTTCATCATCCACTATCATGATTCTATACCCACGCCCATTTGCAGTATTTTTTTTTGGCTGCAATTAGTTAATTCACGACTTGGTTCTTAATATGTCAATTGGCAAGAATTGTAGGATGTATAAGATTATGAATGTGCCTATAAAATTTTTACAGAATTATTCTGGCATTATTTCTTCAAATAATTTCAATCAACCAGTCACCAATTTCTATAATAACAGGATTACAATCCATTATTTCCACCATTATGAACTTGGTGTCCTATTTCTTTCTTTAGTTCATTCGCTAAATCATCAATTCTAATTGGTTTTCTAAAAAGACGGATTACGCCTAATGAATTGAAAACGTCTTTTGTGATATGCTCATAATAATATATTTCAGAAGCTGTTATAAAACAGACCTTGACTTTTTTATCAATCTCTTTCATACGATAATAAAACTCAAGTCCATTTAATTTCGGCATTTTGATATCAAGGAGTAATAGATCATATACATCGCATTTAAAGTTGGATGCTGCTGTTTGTGGATCGTCAAAGGCATCAACTATAAATCCATGATCTTCCAGTCCGATTTTGAAAGCTAAAATGATATCCGGTTCGTCATCTACCAGTAATATTCTTTTATTATTGGTTGTCATAAACGTCCCCATTTTATATGCGATTATTCGTAAATATGGTTATCATTGTTGGTTACGTTAATTATTACATGGCAGATTAAATGAAAATGTTGCCCCTTTACCATCTTTATTATTTTCAGCCCATATAGTTCCGCCATGGGCTTCTATTATACTCTTGCTGATGAACAATCCAAGGCCTGTACCATTTGTTGATTTTGTGGCAAATTTGGTAAATAATCTAGGTAACATATCGCTATCGATACCTTTACCAGTATCTCTAATCCTGACAACGACTTGCTGATCATTATTTATTTTCTTTTTTTCTATAGTGATATATATATCTCCTGCATCCTCCTCTCCTTGTTCTTTCTCTTCTTGGGTAAACCTTACAGCATTATTTAAAATATTAGTGATAGATTGAATAATTCTCGCATAATCTGCTTCTACTAAAAAAGGCTCTTTTCCATTAGTATATAAGAACCTAACTTTACATTTACCATCATCATTTTTGTCAATATTATTTCGGTAGTCGTCTATTATATTTGATATTAAATCACTTAAATCGAATTTCTCTTTATGTAGATTTAACGTTTTGCTTTCGATTTTTGTAACATCTAGTATATCCTCTGCAAGTCTTTGGAGTCTTAAAGCATTTCTTTGTATGGATTCAATCATTTTATCTTTTTTTTCAGGATGATGTTGCAATAGATCAGTAAAAGCAAGAATGACCTGAATTGGCGTTCTAAGCTCATGGCTTGCAACGTTAATAAACTCTTCTTGCATTTTACCATGAATTTTTAATTGTTCATATAATTTAACTTGATTGATCAAACTTTCAAAAATTGAAACATAAGACAATACTGTGGGTTTGCTTGTAGAATAAGTTGATAAACCTATGGCATCAATAAAATCCAATTTAGAATCATCTTTCTTTTCCATTACCAATGACTCTTTCGAGTCTACTACAAGTATGGTAATTGTATTTATTTGAATATCAGATATAATTTCAAAAGATTGAATATCAAGGTTTTTTATATTATCGCTTTTTATGTTTTGAATTTTTTCATTGATAATATCATTGGTAGGGGTCAGAATCTTAACGTATACGCCACGATAGGATGCAGCTTCTTTTAAATACTGAATTATTTTTAAGTTTTCTTCACGGAGAAATCCATTTATGCTGGGAATTAATAATAATACTTGTTCTTTAGATGATTTTACTAATCTAATAAACAAGTCTTTTGTTATAATGGGATTTGAAATGACTTCTGTACGACCTAGTTCAATTCCACCTTCCAACTCCATTATTCTATGTTTGGCAGGAACAGATCTGTTCCAAAAACTTTCGAACACGTAATTTTGCTGCTGTACTATATCCTTAACATTACTATAAATAATTTGTTGAACAGGCTCTAGTGAGTGTATTTCTTGTAGTGGTTTTGAAGAAGCTATATATTCTGTGTCGCTTACAGAAAAGTTTGCTTTGATTCCATCCAAATGTCGTATCTCCATAGGGAACGTCATTAGGTTTCTACAATAGGCCAAATTATCTTTAGTAATATCTGTGATATACCTTACTTTAATATCCCTTTTTTTTAATTCATCGAGTAATTTCCCATATTCCACAATCCTCATAATCAATGAAGGCGCCACATAATCATTACAAGAGCTTATTGTTTTTGATTTGGAAACAAATTGAGATAATGTGTACATGACTTTATCGGAGCCATATAATATTTCCGTTCTTTCGGAGTTATTGGTGAAGGCAGATTCCAAAGAGTATAGATAAAAACATAAAAACAAGTATATAAGCAAGTATTTTCTATAAATTTTATTAATTTATAAAATAATAATTTTTAATATATCACTTAGTTCCAAAGAACTCTTCGGATAACCTACAAACAAAATAAGGCAATTCTACCTATTAATCTACTAATTTGCATTTCTATCTCTGTCGAAAAACAAATTTAAGAATAATAAAACGTATTTTATCCCGCTTTATATTATTGTCTTATTTACAAACATGTTATATATAGAAGATTTTAGCATTATTTCATTTACAATTTTTCCATTTTATATATGATACAGGTTCACCAAATGTTCTCTTTATGGATCAAAATGCAAAATTGGTTATCCAACGCGTCCCACATCCATGTTTTTTTTTATTTTATTTCTTTGAGATGTTATAATATAGATGATTTTCTTAATATGCAATTATTATTATTTTAAATGGTGAATCTTTCTTGCCTTGCTAACAGGCGCTATTTTTAATTCATCATGGTACTTGAAATTGTCTTTGGAATCGTAAGGCTCCGCAGTCAATACTTTTTGAATATTGTCATTTTTAGAAATAACATCTCCAACCAATTCCTTCAGTATTTTTCCATCATAAATATTTTCTTTTGATTCTTCAATTGATACTGTTTTCTTTATCTTTACGTCAACACAGCACCATAAATTTAATAAATCATTCTTTTCTCTTTCCATTTATTTAATATCCATTCTCCCCGATTAGTTACCATGATGTCTTTACTATCTAATGCTGTCGTCACATCTTTTCGTTCTAGGTTTACTTTTGGATCTAGGTATATATTCATCGTTACTACTCTCAACTTTTCCTTCTTCTTTATAGAATCATCTACAAACGTTCAATATATTATCTAGATTCTATATATCTTGTTACGAAAAAAGAAAGTTGTTATTCAACAAACCACAATTCTTTCTTGTGAATATAAAAGGAAAAAAATAGGTATGATACTATATCTAGTACCTGGTAATTTCTATACTGACTTATATAAATTCATATCTAGATTTTGGTTGATCTTATTACTATAATTTAGTATTGGTTGAAAGCCACTGTACTAGACAAGGTATACAAAGATGAATAAGATGTGAATGTAAAATAAAGGATTATTCCTATAATACATGTCTAATAGATAAACAGCATATATAATTAATAGCACAAGAATTACATAAACAATAGGATGGGCCAATAAATGGTTCAAAAGATACAATGATAAAGAATGATTGGATGGGCAAAAGGATAAACTACGAAACCGAAGGCCACATTCTTTAATTGGTAGGACTATGCTATAGATATACAAAATTATTCCACCATTTATTGAAATAAGATCATATTTTTTGTACTCGAAAGTTAAAGATCGGATATTTTTTTCCATGCAAAATAAAGAAATGCAAGTTAGATTAACAGGTAGAATTGCCCTATTTTGTTTATATCAATTTCTTTAAAGAATTACAATTAACAAGTAAATCGAACCTTTTGCAGAAACTATAATACAATTATATCACAATCATCATGATTTTTCAATTCCTTTTCAATTTTCCTGATAACGGTATAGGCTGCAATAGTAGCAGTAGCTTTGATGTCATATTTTACGAGGTATGATAATCTTTTGTGATTTTCACAGGTAAGCTAAATGTAAATGTTGCTCCTTTACCATCACCATTGTTTTCAGCCCATATGGTTCCGCCATGGGCTTCTATAATATTTTTACATATGAATAGACCCAATCCTATTCCTTTATCTGATTTTGATGCAAATTTTGTAAATAGTCTTGGATATATCTCAGGATCGATACCGGTGCCTGTATCTTTTATACTTACAATAATATCCTTTCTATCACCTACATCTTTTTTGTCAATATGGATTTGTATTAAACAATCATTATTTGCAAATTTTAAGGCATTTATTAATAAATTATAGACTACTTGAGATATTCTTGCTTCATCGGCTTCTATAAGAAATGATTGTACATTTTGTTGATCTTCAACAGTGGGATGCAATTTTATATCGCACAAAGTATTTTGCTGTTGGTTTTTTAAATCACCTATCAATATTTGTAATAATTCTTTTAAATCAAAAGTCTCCTTATTTAAATAAAATGATCCTGTTTCGATTTTAGCTAAATCTAAAATATCATCTGAAAGTTGTTGTAGCTTTTTTGCATTACGTAATATAATATCCAAAAGATTAAAAATCTTGTCTTTATTTACTTCTAATTTTTCTTTTTGCATTAATAGTGATTTAGCGGTTTGAGATAAACCAAGGATTGGTTGAATTGGATTTCGTAACTCATGAGCTGCAATATGAACAAATTCGTTAAGGATTTTATCTTTTAATTTTAATTTTTCGTTTGCCATTTTAAGATTTTCATTCGAGTCTTTTATTTCTTGATATAATTCAGATTGTTTCCATAAATTCTCAAATATCGCAACATATGATAATACTGCAGGCTTGCTATTGGAATATGTACTAAATCCTATTGCTTCGATAAAAGTATCTTTTGAATCATCTTTAAGTTCCATTACTAATGACTCTTTTCTATCTGCCACCAAAATTGTAGCTTTGGTATGAGACATCTTTTCGATGTATCTAATTTTAACATCATTATTTGAAAGAGAAACAAAAGAGTGAGTTGTATTTTCGAAGTTTTTATTTTTAGATTCTTCTTTTAACAAATTTTCAATATATTTCTCAACTATTTTATTACTAGGTGTTAATATTCGAACTTGAGTTTTTTTTTCATTTGATGCTTTAATAGCTAAATCTAACGCCTTTAGCTGACGAATAAAAGCCTTGGGAGTTGGAAATATAAACAAAATTTCGCTTTGAGATGAATTAATAATATCTAAATATCGCTCAAGAGATCTATCTGAATGTCGTATAACTTCACTATCATATTCCATACCTTCCTCAATATCTTTAATTCTTTCTTCAGCATCAATTCCATAATTATTCCATAATTGTTGGAAAAAGGACATAAAGTGTTTGATATAGCTAGGTTCATTGCTTACTAACAAATTATCCATAAGATTACCAGAATCCATTCTTTCAATCGTTGCCTGAATTCTATTACTATCAACTGAAAAATTCATTGATGGGAGATTCTTTATGTGTCTTATTTGCATACCGGCGTTTAAAAATGTCTTTACCAATTCGATATTATTCTTATTATTATCTATATGGGTAAGCCATTTAACACCATTACCTTCGCCTTTTTTTTGTTTTCCTACTATATCTTTATACAAATTAAAGAAATTATTATAAACCATCTGCATTCCACCAATAGACGAGCAAACAAACCGCTCTCTGGATTGTTTAATTGTATTAACAAAGTGAGTATAAATATCATCTTGATTTTCTAATACCGCGGTTTTAACCGGTTCTATACCTTCTTCAATTTCCTTTATTCTTTGTTCGGCAAGTATTGCTTTATTCCAAAAGGTATCGAAAATATACTGACCTTGCTTTACAACCTCAAATGCATTGCTATAGAAAACCTGTGTTAATAGCTGTTTTCTTTTTAAGCTTATTGTTGTCATGTATTCTGTTTCGCTGATTGCTATTCCACCAATAAATCCATCCAAATGACGAAGCTCTGAAACTATATCTATTAATTCTTTACAGTAATGAAGGTTATCTTCCGTAATTTCTGTTATAAGTCTTATTCTTGCTCCTCTTTTTTTGGCTGCGATGTAGTTATTTTTGTAAATGTCTGAAAATTCAATAATTATAGATGGTCCATTTTTATCTCCGAAAAGGTCCATATGTTCATTTGCATTTTGCATAAATTGGACTCCTCTCTTTATAGTATTTTCGATACCATACAATACTTCTGTTATCTCGCCGATTTCAGTATCTTCTCCAGAGCCGTTTAGAATTGCCAAACCAAAAAGTACTATATGTAATTAATTATAATAGAATATAAAGTATATTATTTAATTTTTATGTATTTTTTTACAACATTATCTATTTAATATACTATTTAATATACATTCTAACAATATTTTTAAGGAATTTATAAAGGCTTTTTCTATTTGTTTTACATGAAAAGTGAAAATGTTAACAGTTATGTAATACACAAAATATATTCTCTTGTAAAATATTTATTATTGCTTTGCCATGATTTTTATTATAGATATTCGTTTACTTGTTGAAGGCTTGTTACAGCTGATTAGCAAGCTAGAGATGTATGGTAGTAAACAAACACAATAATCATTTTACAGGAATACATAGCATATAATTTACGACCTGTTTACAGAGCCCTGATATTTCTTCATACATTTTTTTTCATTTATATCTTTAGCATAAGAGGTATGCGAGGAAATTTTTACTATAAATTCAAAGATTAATATTTCTATTATTATTAATACAAAAATATTAACTTCTTATTTAGATTCAGGGGCGATTTTGTCTTTCAATTGTATTTTATATTTAAAAAGTCGAGGTAGCCAAAGCTAGATTTTAATAACAATTATAAAATAATTTGTTATTTATTATGATGATATTTTTAAAAGATGACAGATCAAAAAACCATCGCATTGGATTTAGATTCTGTTCTTGCTGATGTTATGTATACTTGGTTAGAAGAATATAATCTTATTTATAATACTTCTATAATAAAACAAGATATAATTGAATGGGATCTGCATAATATTTTGCCTCTGTCTGAAAAATGTATTCATGATCTCTTTACTCATGTATGGAAATACCGATGGAAAGATATACCTCCTACCAGTACCGATATTTCAATAGTTACTGATCTATTACAAAAAGCAGGATATAGAATTTCTATTATAACAAAACGTGATCGCGCTACTATGAGTTTTGTAGCTAATTGGTTGGACCTTCACAATATTTATTTCAATGATATAGTTTTTATTTTTGATAACACATCAAAAGCTTGTTATCCTTTTTTTCTTCTTGTTGATGATTCTCCTATCAATGCCGTTGAAATACTCTATCCGCGGAGAATAGTTATTTTTGATCAACCTTGGAATAAAACTTTGACAAATTATCCTCGAATAAGAAAATTAAATGAATTATTTAATTTGATATGAGTTATTTTATTCTGCCCTGGTTTTGATCTCGATGATTACTCTATTGAGTGTAGACGAAATATCATTATAATTACATAAAAAATTAAAACATTCTTCAAATTTTCCTTTATCTTTGGTTAATTTCCCCAAATAGTCTATTTCTATTTCTCCATGATTTGTATTAACGTATAATATAATTGAAAAATTCTCTTCACTGTTATAAGAAATTAATTTATATTCTCTTAATTCTATTTTATATATGACATTTTCTTCCATGTATAAATTTTTTTCCGAGACTGTTTTTTTACGAGTCAATATCAAGAATATATGCTATATGTTTGTAGAGTAATAACATTAATATTCATTATTGTTAACCTATCTGTCTGCTTATTTATAGTCTAAGAAACGGATCCATTCTGGAAACCACAGCTGACTTTCAGGCACCCCTATTCCTTTGGATAATATTTCTGATGAATTATAAAATATTTTGTCTGCTCCTAGTTCTATAGCAATTTTGTCATTTATATCATTTATATTTGCTATTTTACCGATATATTTCCTGGCAATTAAATCTCTTTGTTGAGTGTATAAACCGACTTGTCGGCCATCAATTGTAGGAACATAGCTTACAATTATATTAATCTTTTTTGCACCAGCTTTTCTCAAATAATATATTGTTTCAAGAATTGTACCTCCTGTTTGAATTGTTCCCTGTATGGATGTAACATCTTTGTCCTTTGTAAGTGGTTCTATGATAAATTTTAATGTTTTTCCATTTGATAATAATTTGTTCTTACTGACCTGCTCAGAATAATCAATCATATGATCCGAATCGTCATATCTGTCTTTGATTACGCCTTCATACATTTCAACAATATTGTTTTTCTTTTTATTTTTATATTCTATATTAAAGCCTAGTGCCATAGGCCTGGCATAATCTGGTTCTGCATAGATCATATTTATATCGACGTTTTCTTTTGACAGAAATTCTGCTTGCAATCTACCAATATTTTTTCTTATTGTATATATACTCATATTATTGAAAATACTTGATACATGTGATTCTCGTATGAATTCAAAAGGATCCATTAGTATTCTGTTTCTATCTAATTGTGTGAGAATTTTGATACCATTTTTTAAATCAAAACTAATTAATTGACCCGGACTTGTTTCTCTTAGTTTTAAACTATTAAAAAAATTTTCAATATAGTTTTCAGATATTGCTATAAAAAACTGCTCTTTTTTATCTTCTCCTATAAATAAGGGTTTGAATCCTGTACTATTTCTAAAAACATATATTATATCATTCAAACTTATTATCAGGTTGCCTCTCAAATGTCTGTCTAAAAATTCTGCTGCTTTATAGGAATCATTTCTTTCCAATAGTAATTCTTTAAAAATAAAATAAATTTGATATATGGGTTCGATATTTTTATTATTTTTTATTAATGGATGAGTTGATAATTTGTCCATATCTATGAAAAAACCATCTGCTGCAAAATTGATTCCTTGGGGTGTTTGGTGTTTAGGTTTTTTTTTAGAAAGATATCCTGTGGCTGTGTTTACGATGTTTTTCTTTTGTTTTTGTATTTCTTCCTCTACAGGATTAAATGGTGGTAAAGATCCATATCCTTCTATATAAAATTGACCTGAGCTTATTTTCCAGAAAGCTTTACCACGGTGTTGGAGTAATTGCATACCTCTAAATATGTTATAAATTAGTTTTTCTTTTTCATAATTTTCATTAATGCTACATATTGCAATTATTCCTGCCACTTAAATCAAGCTTGTTTTGTTTCTTGGTTGATAAAAATTCTGCTGCTTGCTAAAAATCTCCATTATGAATTTTTTGACTGTTAATGCAATGCTATTTTTTATTGCATTGGTTTGAAGATTGAAAGCTAATTCTGTACATGATTTGATTTGATTTTGTTCTAACCTACCCCAAATAAAATGACACCGCTATCTAACATATTAACAACAAATGTTTCTTATAACGCAACAACAGATCAATCCTTTAACTCAATAATTTTAATTTATTTTTACATTTTTGATATTATATAGTATATTTATGATAAGCAGATAACATACGTATTTTAAAATAGAATAGAATGTTTTATCTTGGTTTGAATCAAATAATATTTTATATCCCTTGCCAATAAAATTTGAAAATCATTATTATTCATCAAATTAGCCCCTTTATTTTTCAGCTATTCCCTTTTCTTTGTGAAGATCGTCTAACTTGTTGGACCTTATCATATTATTTTTGGAAATATCGTCGATACTTATACCGCTTTTTGCATGCCTGATAATATTGTTGTGAATATCATTTCCAGAAGAACCGGCTTTCAAGGTAATTGCTGCCGCATGAGTATTAAAAATTTTATTTTTATAGATTTTATTGTCGTGTGAATCTCTTAATTCAAATCCGCTTTTTGCATGCCTGATAATATTGTTGTGAATATCATTTCCAGAAGAACCGGCTTTCAAGGTAATCCCAGCAGTAGTAGTTTTTGAAATTTTATTATTATATATTTGATCATTATGAGAATTTGTTAATTCTATAGGTATATTCTGATTTTCTATGATGTTATTTATAGCAAGAGAATTACTGGTATTTCTACTAAATGAGATTCCAGCTCCATTATTATCATGTACTATATTACCGTCAAACAAAATATTGTAGCAATTCAGAGAGCAAATTATAGCCGTGCCATTATTATTATAAACGGTATTGTTTCGAATTATCATATCATGAGTTCCCGTGTGCGGATCGATGCCGTAATGACCGCTATCGTGGATTTGGTTATTCTCAATAAGCATGTTACCTACACCAACTGAATAAAATCCAAAATATAGGTGATCGATGTTATTGTTTCTAATAATACTTCCATCACCAGAGCTATAATGAATTCCTTCTGCCTTTTTACCCCATCCTGCTTCATACCCCAAATATCCAAGATAAGAATTTGTAATGTTTGTAGTTCCAGTAGCATGAGGTTCGACTTTTATAAACGGTCTAGGAGCTCCATGATGAGTTAGCGTATCTTTTATCGCTATAGAACAGCTGTGACCACAGGCTCTGGTAAGCGGACTGCCTGTTTCCCTTGATCCATAACTCATTGCATAATTGTTTGTTTGAGGATTCCAGGAAGTTACCTTAACTGAATCAATCTTTAAACTACCCTTTACATGAATTACATATGCAAGTGTTTTTTCATCTGCAATAATCTTTAGCCATGTTGTATCTTTGGGATCGATGGTCAAGGTTGATCCCTTTTGTATTGTTATATTAGCATTCAAAAGCCATACACCTTGTGGCTGTTTGTCTAAAATATAGCGGTTGTTTACCTGATTATATACATCAGTTAAAGTTGCAAATTTGCAAGAAACTACAATTAATCTTTTAACATTATTATATTTAATGCAATTATTATTAGATGGTAAAAAGGTAGAAAGCTGCTGTTGTGCTTCTACTACTTTACCAAAATTAAATTGTCCAAATAAAACAAATATCGATAAGGATAAAGAAAATATAATAAAAGAGCGAATAAAGGTAATCATTATTGAATAATATGAAGAGTGATTAAATGATTAAATATGTTTATTGAAACTTGTTGATTATATAATAGCAATAAATTCATCTACGGGATTATTCTCTATTTTAATGTACGACATTTTTTACATGTAAAAAAATGGAAAAAGCATTATAGCGAGAACTAGGTAATACTAAAATATAACCTAATAATTTGAAGCTACTTTCCAAGCAGAAGGACCTGTTAACTTGATTTTATAAACCATTTTTAATTCATCAGTTATTTTTATCAAGTTTTTCAATAATTTAGGTTGATCTGAACTGAAAATCAGATAAACAATTTGTATAATCAATACAGATTCGACGTTTAAAATAAAATTTTTCCTAAAGTGAACAGAGCCGTCCTCAATAAATCTATACCTGATCCGATGATTATACATAAAACTATTTCAGATTAACAATAGATAAATTTGGCTTTAATAACATTAAGAATAATGCGGGGGTTGCCAAGCCCGGTCAACGGCGCAGGTCCAAAAAAAGTGCGAGGCTTAGAATGAGCTTGGAAGTTTCCTACAACCCTGTTCCTTAGGGATTCGTGGGTTCGAATCCCACCTCCCGCATGAGTATATGTAATCAAGACATGACATTAAAAAATAACTGCAAGTTTTTAAAAGCTTAAATAAGACTCTGATTTTATGAAACAAGTTGATAGATCCATATAGTTGGAGTATATCTCACAAGCATCATCCAGATGTTTTATATTAACAGAGGATAGATGTAATGAGACAACAATCACAAAAAAAAGTACAAAAACCTAGGATAGTTAAACAATCAAAAGAATTTGACTATAACAAGCCAATATCAAAATGCAATGTATGTTATACTTTATGTGGATGGCACTGTTATGAATGCAGTATTGATTTTTGTCAGGACCATTTTACCCAACATAAAGAAAAGGGATTATGCAAAAAGATCATGAGGCAAAATTAAAAATATATATTCTAAAAATATGCAAACATAATTACAAAAAAATTTATCTTGAATATCTGCCCCTTTGTTCTATTTCATCGACTGTATTAAATAGTTTTAAGGACTCTTTGCCATAAATTTTATTATAACCAAGATAAAAATTTTCAAACGATGTTTTAAAAAATTCTACGTGAACACTATTTAATATTTCTTTAAATAACCGGATATCAGCTGCTTTATCTTCCATTCGTTCTGAATAAAAAGATAAACCAAAATCAATAACAACCAAGTGATTTTGAGGTGTAATGATAAAATTAGAAGTTGTTAAATCACCATGAATAATATTGTTAAGATGAAGCTTTGCCACAATTTGCCCTAACTCGGTACAAAAGTTCGGAGAGAAAACATCTTTAAGTACATTTCCAACGATGTATTCCATTATTATTTCAAAATTATTTGAATCAAGGAAATAAACAAATGGAGTTACAACATCAAACATTTTTACAGATGACATGATCCGTGCTTCATGCAAGGTTCTATGTTTCCTTAAAATTAAATCAATAGAATGATGGCGGTATTTTTTAGATACTCTAATCTTTGAAACAGCGTTCTGTCCATACCAATCAATTAGATATAATTCAGATTCGGCTCCCTTTTTCAATAACATTTTTTTTTCCAATAGATAATTTTAGTAGTGCGTAACAGATTTAAAAATCATGGATGAAAAATCACCAACATCAGTACCACCACAATCACAGCGTCCAAATAATGAAAAAATAATTTTGCAAGAAGATTGTTCGGAAGATAATTTAAAAAGCGGTATTCTAACACTCACAAATAAAAAAATAGTCTTTGAAAAAACCAAAGGTCGAATGGTAACTTTATCAAAGAAATTGCTTTCTGAAAAATTAGAAATAGAATTCGATCAAATATCAAATATAAAATCAGAGGGAATAATTATTAAAAAATTGATTTTAATATTAAAAAACAACACAATTTACAAATTTGGAGTTCTAAGCCCAGGAAAATGGGTAAAAGAAATTCAAAAACAGATTGACACATTCGATAAAATGTATTATAGTGGCGATAAGACGGCAAACTAATAATGAATTATCACCCTATATCCTCATTCACTATCCCTCCACAAGATGTCAACTGTATCCAATCTCCAAGATTGAGATATTGGTGCTTTTTCAGGGTGGACTTTTGAAGACGAAGAATAAAGAAACGATTGAAGTCCCGCCCATGCAATTTGTACACCATTATCTCCACAAAACTGTAAAGGACATGACTTGAAAATAGAATCATGATAATCACAGGCGATCTGCAACATTCGAGATAAACGGTTATTAGCAGATACCCCACCAACTACCAGAAATTCCTTTTTCTCAGTAAACGATAATGCACGTTCAACCGCTTCTACCATAATAGAAAACGCGGTTTCTTCCAAAGAGAAACATATATCTGGTAAAGCATATTCTTTATTACGCATCAACGCTTTAACAGCAGTCAACAACCCAGAAAATGAAACATCATTTCCCTTAATAACATAAGGTAACGGGTATACTGAATTTTTATCAGATAAGTTAGATAATTCTTCTATTTTATTTCCGCAAGGAGATGCAAAACCCATACTTCGTCCAACCTGATCAAAAAGCTGGCCTAAGGTAATGTCCAAAGTTTCACCAAAAATCCTCCATTTATTTTTGTGAAACACAAGAATCATAGTATGACCACCTGAAACTAAAAGTGTAAGAGGACTATTTAGTTCGGTAAGTTTTATACCCAATTCTATATGACCAATAGCATGGTTAACAGGAATTAATGGAATATCATAAAAGGCAGATAAAGACCTAGCTATCACAGCTCCAATTCGCAAACATGGACCCAATCCAGGTCCAGCAGAATAGGAAATTAGATCGATATTTTTTATACTAACTTGAGCTTTATCAAGGCATTCTTTTAGGATTTTTGGTGCAACTTGTGCATGATGTTTAGATGCATCCCTTGGATGAATTCCCCACCCGATAGGCGCTTTATAAATATCACGGACTTCAGATAACACAATATTATCATTATCGTTGTTGTTACCGCTGTTAATTACAGAACAGCTAAAAGTATGAGCTGTACTTTCAATTCCCAAACAAAGCATAAATTAATTTCTACTGGTAGTAGAAACTATTTTAATAATATCATTATTTTTTAATACATGTTCGGCACCAATTCTTTGCTTTGATCTCGCATCAATAGCATAAAGGAATCCTTGTCCTAATTCTTTATGAATAAGATTTGCCAAATCTCTTGCTGTAGTATCTTTTGAAACTATCCGTGCATCAGGTAAAACATTACCTTTTTTATCAGTAAATTTAAATTCATCTTCAACAGGATAGACCACAATATTATTTAGAATATTAAAGCAGGCATAATTTAGGATTTTTTGAACGCCCGTAGAATCAAATTTCTTTAAAACCTTAGATACCATACCTAAAGCATCCAGTTGTTTGGGGGAAAGATTATCAGAATTTTTTATCTCAAAGTCAGAGTCCCCTGGCAAATAATAAATTAGATTCTTCTGCAAGGCTCTCTTTAACAACAGTTCAGCTTCTGAAACGCATGGAAAAAATACTCGATTCAAAGTTTTTAATTTAGAAATATTTTGATCTGAAGAAGAAACAGAAGACGGCAGCAGATCTGCTTTATTAGCAGCTATAATAATAGGTTTTGATAAGAGTCGTATTTGTTTACACAGTAAAAGTAAGTCGTTTTCATTCCAATCCAAAGGCTTTTTAATTAAACCAACAGTATTCATAGAATCCCGGACTACTTTTTCATTAATAGATAAACCAGAAAGTCTTTTTGATATTGTATATTCTATTCTTTGTTTTAAATTTTCACTTTCTTTTACAACTTTATCCCAATCTTTTAAAATTAAAGAACGTATCCATAAATCAAATTCATTTTCCACAAATTCTATATCTGATAATGGATTTCCAGAGCCCATACTAACGGGTTTTCCCTCTTCATCAGTAGAACCAGATATATCTACAACGTGAATAAGCACATCAGCCTGGCGGGCATCATCTAAAAATTTATTTCCCAAACCTCTTCCAGAATGAGCACCCGGCACTAAACCTGCTATATCCACCAGTTTTATTGGGATAAAACGAAAACCATTAATACATTTAGAATTAACTGGATTATCCAATATACTCATTTCTTTACAAACACAGTTAACTCTTACAAAAGCAATACCAATGTTAGGTTCAATGGTAGTAAATGGAAAATTGGCTACCTGAACAAATAAATCCGTTGCAGAATTAAAGAATGTTGATTTACCAACATTAGCTTTTCCCAATAATCCAATTATCAATTATTAAAGTAATCTAGTATTCATATATTTACTTTCGATTGTAAAATCGGATTTGACGATATTATATTTTTTAGGATAGTCTAATGTTGTATGTTTTGTTAACACCAAAGCGAACATATCCCGTATGAAATGGAGGATCTAGTTGGACAACATCCTATCAAGTATCAGTTGTCAAAGAATTCCAGAAAGGGTAAATAATATATTTTGTTTATTAAGCCAACAACAATAACAAAAAAAGAAGGAAGTGAAAAGGTATTAACGATATAGATGGAGTTGACAGAAGATTTTATGCAAGATTTAACATAATTTATATACCTATAATCTAGATATTTGGCGCTGTTCACTTAAAGGTTTTGCCATGACATTTTTATTTTACAATAAATTAATTTTATCAATTTTGGAATTTATTCGGACTATATTCATCTTAAATCTTACAAAACAATATTGTTCTCGTGTTAAACAACAACTCTCGAGTATTAAATAAAAGAAAACTTATTTCTTAAGTGAACAGAGCCCTCAAATCTATTATATGTAAAGGATTTTTTACCGGCTTTGTTGCATAACTTGATCTTTTTAGATAGGGTTAGTTTATTCAATAATTGTGATCCATTGGCCTTTTTATAATTAATCTCTTGTAAGAAGAGGAGAGATACTTTTTCTTATTATTTTCTGGATATATGCGACGGCGATCTTGGCAAAATGAATAAAAATAAAATAGGTAAACCATATCCCTTTTCTGATTCTTTCCTACTTAGCATTGGTCACATGAGAATATATTTTCATCTACCATATAGACAAATCGATGGAATCAAAGCCACTGGAAAGAATCTTACGATTCATTCAAGTTATTCACAGGTTTGTTATAGAAGAATAAACAAAGTAGATATCTTTTTCAACGTGTTAGATAATAATGATAATGGCATTATCATAGCATTAAACAGTACAGAAATAAAGGTAAATAAATAGTGGCCAGTGGATACAAGAGAAATAACAGATTAAAAAGAAAGGATATTTAAAAATTCGCATTGCTATAAATATAAAGACTAAGGAAATCCTTACTTTGGAGTTACTTATGAAAAAGTACATTATGATGGAAGAAAGGTTATGTCAAAGTTGATTGAATATATTTTGAAAAGAAGCAATAAAGATATTAAAATCAAATCAGCCTTAGGTGATGGATCATATTATAGTATTAATAATTTCAACTATCTTCAATAGAAAAAGAAAAAAGATTCGACCGGTCATTAAGGTCAGAAAGAATTCCATCATTTCAAGAAAAAACAACAAGCCCAGAAATAGAGAAATTTATTCTCAATCAAAGGTCTGTTAAAATGGAAAGAGTAGTAAGTATTGAAGCAGATGAATTGTTGAACTGTTTTTTCTTCTATAAAGCGGATGTTTGGTGAATACAAATCCGCTATCAGTTTTCAAAGCATGGTAAAGGAGATGACAATCAAGATATCATTGTACAACCTGTTCAGAAGAATTGCATAAAATGGATGGAAATAATTTGAGGAAAATTAGGTATACAACAGGGTAATCTTTTACCGGTTGAAGCATAGAATAACTAAAAATATCATAAATAATAAAGTGTAATCATAGATGAGTTTATCTAATAAAAAATTATTCGGAACAAATGGGATTAGGGGAATTTTTGGTTCTTCTGCGTTTTCAATAGAGTTTGTGATCGATGTATCCTATTCTATTGGTTCTTTTTTTACTCATGGTCCTATAGTTTTAGGTTATGATGGACGATCATCAAGTTTTGCTCTTTCAAAAATCGTTTCCTCGGTACTGATGTCTTTGGGTATGGATGTCTATGATATGGGGTTGACTCCGACGCCTTGTTTGCAATTTACAGTAAAAAATTCTAAATTCGCTGGTGGAATAATGATAACGGCATCACATAATCCTCCCGAATTCAATGGTATAAAACCTATATCTAGTACTGGAATAGAATTATCTAGAGAAGTAGAAATTGCTATAGAAGGTATCTATTATCAAAAGAAATTTTCAAAAATAGCAAATTCTGATTTTGGAAATTTTTTCATTTTAGACGATGCTTTAGAAAAATATATTGCTAAAGTGTTATCCTTAGTAGATGTAGAGGCCATAAAACGCCATAAATTTAAAATTGTGATGGATTTTGGCAATGGTGTACAATCTTTAGTTGCCCCATTAATCGCAAAAAAATTAGGCTGTGAAATATTAATTATAAACGGAAATATTGATGAGAGTTTTTCCGCACGTGGATCCGAACCAAAAAATGATAATTTGTACAATCTTACCGAGTTGGTAAAAACTACTGAGGCTGATTTAGGTGTTGCTTATGATGGTGATGGCGATAGAAGCATATTTTGTGACGAACAAGGTGTTATACACTGGGGTGATAAAACCGGCTCCTTATTGGCTTTTTATTTGATTAAAATTAAAAAACTTCAAACATCTGTTGTATGCCCCATTAATTCTTCAACAATTATATCTAAAATTTGTAAGGATCTTGACAATAACTTAATTTTTACAAAGGTCGGAAGCGTTGAAGTTACACATTCTATGAAAAATACTAATTCGAAAATTGGCTTTGAAGAAAATGGTGGTTTCTTTTATGGTCTTTTAAACTATGTTCGTGATGGTGCAATTACAACTGCTTTAATTTTAGAAATGTTGAGTTATTTTAAACAAAATCCATCGGAATTAAACCGAGGTGTTAATGATTGCACCAACCATGATAAAACAATTGTTTCTTTATCCCATATATTCCACATCTTACCAAATACATATCAATATAAATCAAGTTTGAAATTATTAAATATAGAGGATATACCAAAAGTTCTCAATTTATGTAAAAATCATGGATCTATACAAAAAATTGAAAATATGGATGGTATCAAAATTTGGTTTGACGATGAATCGTGGATAATGTTTAGACCTAGCGGTACTGAACCTTTATTGAGAATCTATGCTGAATCTGATGATAAATTTTTACTTGATTCGAAAATAAGGGAATATGTCGATTTGATCAAAAAATCTTTTCCTATTTAATATGCTCACCACAGGACAACGTTTTTAATACTCTTTTTTATGATATTTAAGGATGGAAATGATCCCAATGGGTGATTGTGAATTATGAGTAAACCATATTATGTAAAATTTGACACACCCCAAGACTTGGTTAATGCAATTTATGAAGCTGTTCGATTGGCTAAACAAAGCGGCTTGGTTAGAAAAGGAACAAATGAAACTACAAAGGCAATAGAGCGAGGAATCAGTAAATTAGTTATTATCGCTGAGGATGTTGAACCACCAGAAGTCGTTGCACATTTGCCAATTTTATGCGATGAACGTACATCAAAATATGTTTTTGTACCTAGTAAAAAGGACTTGGGGAACGCACTGGGAATAGAAGTAGGATCTGCTGCAGCTACAATTATTGACGCGGGTGAATCGCAACAGATCCTAGAACAAATTACAAGTACTGTCGACAATTTAAAAAATAAATCTGAATAATTGTGTGTGTGAGGGTGTGTTTAATAGGTGAGTAAGGCAGAGGAAAAGGTAATCCCTGCAGAAGTAATTCAGATTGTAGGTAGAACTGGTATAGCTGGAGAAGTAATTCAGGTACGTGTAAGAATATCTGAAGGAAAAGATAAAGGACGAATACTGACAAGAAATGTAAAAGGTCCTGTAAAAATGAATGATATTTTGATGCTTAGAGAAACCGAGAGAGAGGCAAGAAAGATAAAATGATTCAAAATTGCATATTATTAATGGTGATTATTAACAATGAGTAAGAATGTCGTATCTTTAAGGAAATGTTTTTTCTGCGGAAAACACGTTGACACTGGCAAGGGAATTATGCTAGTTAAAAATGATGGGTCAATTCAATGGACTTGTTCTGCAAAATGCAAAAAAAATCTACGTGAATTAAAAAGAGATCCAAGAGTTTTCAAATGGACTGACAAATATATTAAAGGTGGAATCAAGAAGCGAAAATAAATGAGTATTGAAAAAACTTTGATATTGGTAAAACCTGATGCATTCAAAAGAAAACTAGTAGGCAAGGTTTTACAGCGTTTTGAAGAAAAAGGCTTTGATATACAACAATTAAAAACATATAATTTCAAAGTAGATAAAGCACAGGAATTTTATTCTATGCACAGCACTAAACCTTTTTTTAATGAATTAGTTACTTCTATTTGTTCTGGAACCGTTGTAGCATGTATCCTTGAAGGGAACAATGCTATAAGCACAGTTAGGATTATGATCGGCCTTACAAAATCATTTGATGCTGCTCCTGGAACAATCAGAGGTGACTTTGGATTAGGAATTACCGAGAATATTGTTCATGCTTCTGATTCACATGAAAGCTTCATAAAAGAGTCGTCTGTAATATTTTTATAAGTGCATCTGCGCCAACCCGTAGTAGTAGTTTTAGGTCATGTAGACTCTGGTAAAACTTCTCTATTGGATAAAATACGAGGAACATTTGTCCAATCTCACGAAGCTGGTGGTATTACACAACATATCGGTGCTAGTTTTTTTCCAATAGAGATTATTCAAAGTTTGACCGGATCTTTATTTAAAAAAATTTCCTCTCATGCTCATTCTATTCCAGGTTTGTTAGTTATTGATACTCCTGGACATGAGGTTTTTGCTAATTTAAGGATACGAGGAGGATCTGCTGCAGATATAGCCATAGTTGTTGTTGATGTAAATAAAGGATTTGAACCTCAGACTATAGAAAGTATTAATATTTTAAAAAAAAGGAAAGTTCCATTTGTAGTTGCAATAAATAAAGTTGACCGTATAACTGGATGGAAAAATGGAAAAACTGATTTTATTACCGAAGAAATAAAAATTCAATCAAAGGAAGTTCAACTTGATCTTGATAATAAGATTTACAATGTTTTGGGTTCTCTGTCTGAATTAGGATTTACTTCCGAGGCTTTTTGGCGTGTTAAAGATTTTGCAAAAGAAGTAGCTTTAGTGCCTGTTAGTGCATTCAGTGGTGTAGGCATTCCTGAACTTCTTACAGTTTTGGTTGGATTAACACAACAATATATGACTCACAAATTGGAACGACACGAAGGCACTGCACGTGGCATTATATTGGAAGTAAAAGAGGAAATTGGGTTAGGGCCTTCTGCCAATATAATACTTTTAGATGGAATTATTCGACAAGGCGATCTAATGGTTGTTGCAAAACGAGAGTCAGCAGTTGTAATCAAAGTTAAATCATTGCTTTTACCAAAACCCCTTGATGAAATGCGGGACCCACGGGATAAGTTTAGAAATGTTGATATGGTAGTATCTGCTGCAGGGTTAAAGATTACTTCACCCGATCTAGATAATGTTATTGCTGGAAGTCCGTTATATGGACTTGCATCAAAAGATGAAGAAAACGAAATCAAAAAAATTGTAGAATCTGAAGTTAAATCCGTAATTGTTAATAATGAATCAAATGGCGTTATTTTAAGATGTGATACAATCGGATCTATAGAAGCAATATCTGAAATGTTAAAAAAAGATAAAATTCCCATTAGATCATCGGATATTGGTCAAATAAGTAGAAGGGATGTAATGGCTGCATCGGCTGTTAAAGACAAGGATCGTCATTTAGGTGTAATTCTTGGATTTAATGTAAAAATTTTGGAAGATGCAGAAAAAGAATCATTTGAGCGCGGTATAAAGATCTTTAACGAAAAAATTATTTATAATCTTGTTCGAAGTTATATGGACTGGGTTTCATATCAAAAAGAACATGAGGATTCTATTTTATTCAATGAAGTTCCACCAATCTGTAAATTTGAATTTATGAAAGGATATGTTTTTAGAAGAAGTGATCCTGCAGTATTTGGCGCAGAAATAAGCATAGGTAAAATAAAACAAAAGATGTCAATAATGAATATTGATGGAAAAAGAGTTGGAATAATTCACCAAATTCAAGATAAAGGAAAGACTATTGATGAAGCTACTAAAGGTATGCAGGTCGCAGTATCTATTAATGGACCACAGATAGGCCGGCAACTAAATGAAGGTGATATATTTTATACTTATCTGAATAGCAAACAAGCAAAAATACTACTTGGACGATTTAATCATAAATTAAATGAAGACGAAAAAGCTGTGCTGGATTATATTGTTACACTGAGAAGAAAATCCGATCCTGCTTTTGGATATTTGTAAAATATGTTGTTGCTATAACGTGATGCATATATATAATTATTAATTCTTGTACATGAGATTGATGACTGATTTTAATTTAATTGGAAAAATCTTTTTTGCCCCCAATACTTCTGATCCTGACTTGATTGCAAAGGCAAAAACAATATTGAAAGGAAATGGAATTCGGGAAGATTTAATTGAAATTAATTATAATGTTCAAGAATTAAATGAAGGTGATTTGTATATCAGTTACGATCCTCCTGACTTGGTGGTTAGAAAAGTATATGCTAAAACTCCAAGTGGTTTTATTAAAATGAAAAGTACCAATACCATAAAACTTGACTATTGATATTCCAATCTATCAATTTAGCATGATTTTTACTCATTAATTAATTAAATATCCAAAAAGAAATAATTAAAAAATAATGCCGGAAAAATTATATTTAATATTATCTTTAGTTTAATTCATTAAATAATTTATCAAAGTTTTCAGATATATTTATTTTTTTTTCCTTTTTATCGGCATTATTTCGTAAAATAATATTTCCATCTGATTCTAATTGATCCGACTTGAAAATGATGGTATTTTTAGCTTTTTTATTTTCTGCATCAATAATTTGTTTAGAAAGTGATCTACCTAGCAAATCATAATCTACAGGTTTATTTTCTTTTCTTAGACTTGAGGCTAATCTTTCTACATTATTTGCCATTTTTGGAGAATCAAATGCTATAAATATTAAATCCTTCGTATACTCCTCTTTAATAATATTGTATTTTTTCATTGCTAGAATGATTCTTTCAATACCTCCTGCAGCACCTGTGGCACCCATATCTTTTCTTCCAAATGTATCCGTAAGTTTGTTATATCTGCCCCCACCCACTAGCGAACCAATATCATTTTCTAGATCTATAGCTTCAAAAACAATTCCTGAATAATAATCCAAACCTCTTACAATGCCTAAATTTATCCTAATATTATTTACTTTTCTATTTGATAGTGATTGAACTACTTTTTTTATACTTTCCCATGACTTTAATTTCAATGGTTCTATAAAATTATTTATTTCTTCATAACTGCCTTTCTTTTCTGCAAAGATCATAGCTTTTTCTAAAACTTTATCATTGATTTTTTTTTTATATTCCTCTATAACCCCATTTTTTCCTTTTTTAGGTACTTTGTCTATCGCTCTGAATATTTCAAAAAGTGTTTCTTCTTCTGTAATGTTTAAATTATTTTTGATATATTCTTCAAGCAGTTCTCTGCTATTAATATCAATTATTATCTTTTTTAAACCCAATTTATTAAGAAAAACTGATGTAAATTCAATTATTTCTGTATCTGCATCCAAGCTATTTGGGCCGTAAATTTCAATATCCCATTGATGAAAAAATCGATATCGTCCTGATTGAGGTTCATCATATCTCCATACTCCACCAAATGAAGCAATTTTTGCCGGGATTTTTAAATCTCGTCTTGAAACAAAAAATCTTGTTAACCCTATGGTTAAATCAAATCTGAGTGCTACTTTTCTATTGCCCTTATCTATGAAACTATAAATTTCATTAATTATTCCTGGGCCTGATTTTGATTCTAGTGTAGATAGTAATTCTAAAGGCGATGGTTCCATTGTTTTAAAATTAAAAACTTTTGTAGATTCATAAAAAACATTTTTAATTAAATTAATATTTTCAAACTCATCTGTTTCAATGTCTCTCATCCCCCTTGGCAAATCAAATTTCATTATTATTGAACGATTGATTTTTTTTTATAATTTAGATTTTCCGGTTAATTATAATATCTATTAATACGTATAAGGTATTGTGATTCTTGAGAATGTCGAATATTTAGAGCATATGACTGATGCTTATATACGGTGTAAAGGAAAAACTTTAGCGAATGCTTTCCAATATTCAGCTAAAGGACTTGTAAATACTATGTATGATATCGATCATGTCGAAAAAAAATTAAAAATCCCTATCTCAGCTGAAGGTTTTGATTTAGAAAATTTATTGTTTGATTGGTTAGAAAAAGTGTTATTATTATTATTAATAGATAAAATCATTTTATCCGAATATAATATTTTTATTTATTTTAATAAAGAATTAAACAAATATTATATAGATGGTTATGGTGAAGGTGATCTATTTGATATCGAAAAGCATGAACTTAAAGTCGAAATCAAAGGTATAACCTATCATGAAATGAAAATTTTTAAAGAACCATCTAACGGTGAATTTGTTATAGAATATATTGTTGATTTGTAAATATCATATCTTATTCTTTTACGGTTGGAATTAAAAAATTCTTATATATCATTTGCTGATATAGGTTATCCATAAAAATGACTAACGAATTTACTCCATCACAATTTGGCAATATCATTGAATTATCTGAAAAAAACTTTGAAAATGTATTATCAGGTAATACATATATTTTAGTTGATTTTTGGGCTACCTGGTGTGGACCTTGTCAATTTATGCTTCCTATTTTTGATAAGCTGTTTAAAAAATATGGTGACAAAGTAAAATTTGGACGATTAAATGTGGATGACAATCAATCGATAGCTATGCGTTTTGATGTATATGCCATACCGACATTTGTGATGTTTAAGAACGGACAACCCGTAGATAGGGCTGTGGGTGCAGTAGGAGAAAATGGTTTAGAAAACCTATTGCAAAAAAGTCAATAAAATTTGTTAAAGTGTTGCGATTATAGCAATTATTCCATCCTAAACGTAGGTTAATGTTGAAGCATATTACCTTTCTATATTGAAAAAAGCATTAGTATATTTGAAATATATCAAAAACAAATAATAAAAGTACAAAAGATATAAAATATATATTACCTAATATGGCAAATTGTGTGATAAAGTTATTATTGCAAAAACAGGTGCAAAATCTTGGTAGGTGATATAATTATTTCTAATTGAACATATTTAACTGAATACGTCAAGAGGCTCTGGTAACTTAAGGTTTTTCTAGAATAATTAGTTTATTCAAAATATCTATTTCCACTCAATTTCAATAAAATCATGATATTTTGAGCACAATATAATCAATCTAATTTACAAAAATTTGTAGAAATGTATTTTATCATTGATAGCAGGTATGATGGAAAAATTCCTTAAGTTCATAGTTATGATGACATGAAAATCTTGTAGCATCTTCTGCTTTGTTGCATGATTTTTTTGTTTCCAAATGCATTCTAACTTCAACTAATTACATATATGAAATGGTCCACCTACAACCAATCTCTTGTTAGACGTAGTGAAATACTGATAGCCTTTGATGTTATTGATAACTGGGATGCTGAATTAAAAGAGATGAACAAAGATAAAGTAGAATTAGGAACCATTTCATTATCCAAATACATTTATCATTCTTTTACTTGGATATGCTAAAGTGTAATTTCATTTACTTTATAAACAGATAGAAGAAAGCATTGCACATGGCCATGCTAAAGGGAATGTACCTTCTATCCCTAATTATACTACAATAAACAGAAGAATAAACTGTTTGGAAATCAAGATAAAATATAACAAAAATAATGAATTTGATTATAGAAATAGTATAATTGCAATAGGCAAGCAGGATATAGTTTAGAGACTAATGGATGTAAGATGAAAATGAAAAATAAGAAAGAAGGATTTACATGAGTATCAAGATCCTTTATAATGAACCAATATCATTATCATCACCATGATTTTTTAACCTAATGGACCAAGGTTTTATTTTCATCATCCGTCGTCTTATTTGCTTGAAAATATCTCCTCAATCAATATCATTAGATAATAGTGAGATCAGTATTCCAAGGCCCTATTATTCCCTTACAATATGTAAACCTCGTTCTCTGAGTCGATTAGGATTATCATTACTTCTTCACGACATAGTCAATAAGAAAAATAGTGTCGGAAACAATGAAAGTATAGAAAAACTATGCTGTTGTTGCTTTTTCATTATATCCTTTTTCAATAGGTGCTATTACCTCCTTATTCATAAAGTCTTCAAAGGCAGGATCAAACCATTCATTACGGTGTATCTGTTCCCAATGTTCCTTTATTGTACCCTCTTTAAAGGCATTTCTCATCCAATGCACCCAGCCAGACCATTCATTGTCATTAAGTACTTTTCGTTCTCGCATATCATAAGCATGTGACCATACATTAAGTACATCAAAAGAAAATCGCTCATCTAAAGAAATTGATGGTAGATTAGTTACAACTCTTGATAACTCTGGATGTTCAACCATAGATTCATTTAATCTATGTACTTTTTCATCCAAGTCATTGAGAACCTGAGTTTCGATATCAGTTGATAGGTTTTGTATTTGTCTCCTGTTGTAATACAAGCTCAACAGTAGTGTTGCTATAATACCAATTGTCTGAGATATACTAAGAATGTCAGAAAAATCTACATTTAAGACCATATACAAAACATAATAATTATTTATAATAGTGTTATTAAAGAAGTTATGTAATCTAAATAATCCTTGTCTTGAATGGCTCTGTTAACAGTTATGTAATCTAAAGATACTTTCTTCATGTAAACTGTTTATACTCATTTTGTCTACATGTTTTTTATTATAATTTATAGTCCAATCTGATACTATTGCTTTACCAATATCTCGTTCATTGAAAAACGTGGAATTGTTTATGGCTTGCCTATGAATTCGATATAACCACATGACTTCTATTAAGTTTAATTCAGATCTAGTTGAAAGAAATATACTAGCTGTATCCTTGGGTGATACTTTACTAGAGTTTCTTTTACCTTGTTAGATTTGTGTATCGATACATTATCTAGTACCAAAAATATCTGTTCTACACTTGAATCATATTTTGGTCTACTATACTACTGTAAAATCTAAAAACTGTTTTCCTGCTGTTTTCTTTTTGTATGAATGAATCCTTATCTTGTTATTATTGTAATCATAAACACCAAATACATTCAAAATTCCTCTTATCTTCTGTTGAGCCTTGGATATTTTGGATTGTATTGAGGACCATGATATTATACCGCATGTTTTGCAGCTATGGATCCCTTTTCATCTTTATAAAGTAGGATTGAGTTAGCAGGTAGGCTATATCTTAATTCCTCTATTCTCTTTTTTTCAAATGATATTCTGGGTCCAGGTGGATCCCAAGGTTATTTTAGAATTGCCATTTGAAACCTTGCTTTAGAATGATATTTCTAATTTGAGCATGGCTTAATTTCAACCATGTTTATCTCCCTTGTAACGAATCCTCAAGGCCAACACACGTAATGACCATGTTGAAAATGATAGTCCATCACCATAATCCATTCTTGGATTTATGGTTATTATTTCAACAATCTTTTTTTCTATGTCATATTGGTTATTTTGATTGGCTTGTGTTCGTGTATTTTTGAGACTATCCCATCTAACCCTTTCTCATAAAACGATGTATCCCCTTTCGGATATTGACATCATGATGGTTATTCGCTCTTCTTATTTCAGGGCCTGTATATCCATCGGCTTTGAGCAGGATTGTTTTGGCCCTATATCCATCTTCTTTATCGTAAAGCATCAACTGATAAAGAATATCTTTTTCCTTATCAGTAAGCATTCTGATGAGGAAAGTATCCCTCATAATAATAAATTATAGAAGAGTAAGCTAAATGTATTATGATTGCTAAACAAGCGTGATCAGTTTACATAAAGATAGTATCTACATGTCTACACAACTGTTAACAGAGCCAATTACTGTATCATACCAAAGCGATCAATGAGGACAAGAATAAAAATATAAAGAACATGATTAAAGGCTATGGAAAGTTAAGAATTTGGAAAACATTTTCAAAATAATAAATAGGGTTTTGTAGCCCATTATACAAATAATTTTGACAAAATGCCCATAGTTTGGCTCTGTTCATTTAAGACCTAACCTTATTATAATAACCTACAAATAGATTCAACCAATTAATCACATACTCTATTTACATTTCTTCTTTTTTCTGCATGGGAAGAAATCATCGAAGCATTATTTGGTTCTGTCTTTAATATACTGAATAGTTTCAATAATGATAGTTTTCTCAATCTTATACACAAAAGAATGGATATGATGACCTAGCTTCAAACTGGCAGACTTGCGATTGATACCAACTACATCCATCTGTGGAAACCGGATCTTCTTCCTATATTCTTCTACAACATCTGAAATAAATCGCTTGATAACAAACATATTTTTCATTCTTTTGATACACTCATCCCAAGGATTTCTTTGTTCTCAGTTTAATAATTGCAACCAATCATACCCAAATGTACTCTGGTCTAACTTTTATTACAGCAACCTCATCTTTTTGTATAAAAGAATACTCGGAGATTTTCTTTTTCTTGGAGGATATCCATTGAGGATTACTTTTGAATTCAATTACAAATATACATAATTTCTTTTAATAAAGCAATCTGATAGTCCATCTGCTCTGCTTTTCTTAAAGATAAACCTGAAAAGTAAAAATATAAACCTAGTCAATATACTCTAAAGAATGCGCTCTATTTCTTATCACAAAGGAGATATGGCATCTTCACGCTATAGGCTTTACTTAAGTGAACAGAACCCGCAGTTTTGTCTTAACTTTAGATCTCAGGAAGGTATTATTATGAATCGAGGGTAAACGCATTTAATCAATCTTGAGAAATATTTTGCGGATTTTTTTAATTGTCTTGGACATAATACATTATATTTTCTCCGAATTACCATTTATCTAATAATCAGTTATTACAATATACTAAATCACATGATAATTTGTTATTAGGTATTAGAAAGGATTTATTATTGAAATATATAGATATTTAAATGAGATAAAATATTTGACCGAGACTCTTTTATATGATATTATTATTGTTGGTTCTGGACTTGCAGGATTACGTGCTGCTATATCTGCTGCATCAAAAAATAAAAATCTGAAAATTGCAGTAATTTCAAAAGTTCAGGTAATGCGTTCTCACTCCGTATCTGCCGAAGGAGGAACCGCTGCAGTTCTTTATGAAAATGAGGGCGATAATTTGGAATCCCATATATACGATACTATTAAAGGAAGCGATTTTTTGGCAGACCAAGATGTTGCAGAGTTGCTGGTTAAAAAGATTCCCTATGAAATTATTCAATTGGATCGCTGGGGAATGCCTTGGTCAAGAAAAGAAAATGGTAGGATTGATCAAAGAAAATTTGGGGGTTATTCCTTTCCTAGAGCAACTTATGCTCAAGATAAAGTGGGTTTCTATGAAATGCAGACTTTATATGATACCTGTCTTAAATATGAAAATATAACCTTCTTTAATGAATGGTTTTGCACCTCGATACTTCATAATAGCAATACTTTTCAAGGCTTTACTTGTATAGAAATTAAAAATGGTCACTTTGTAAATATGGTTGCTCCTTCTGGAATAATATGTACCGGAGGTGCAGGAAGAATTTATAGCTTTTCCACTTATGCTTACTCTTCCACACCCGATGGTTTGGATATGGCTTACAGAGCTGGATTAGCTTTAAAAGATATGGAGTTTGTTCAATTTCATCCTACCGGTATTATACCTTCGGGAATTTTGATTACCGAAGGGGCAAGAGGTGAAGGTGGATATCTTATTAATTCTAAAGGCGAGCGATTCATGAAAAATTATGCCAAAGATAAATTGGAGTTGGCGTCTAGAGATGTTGTATCTCGTGCTATGATTACTGAAATTCAAGCCGGTAGAGGGTTTAAACATGTGTCAGGTGTTGATTGTCTTAAATTAGATTTGACACATTTGGGTGATGAAAAAATTAAAGGAAAATTAGCAGGAATTAGAGAAATCGGTATAAAATTTTCTGGTGTCGATGTGATAAACGAACCTATCGAAGTTAGGCCTGTATGCCATTATATGATGGGTGGAATTCATTCCAACGTAGATGGTGCTACAGAATTAAATGGTTTATGGGTTGCAGGTGAAGCTGCTTGTAATAGTTTACATGGTGCTAATAGGCTTGGCGCAAATTCAACTTCAGAATGTCTAGTCTGGGGTGCCATTACCGGTGAATTGGCAGCAAACTATTCAATTAAATATAAAAGCAATTCCATTAATGTTGATAATCAACAAATTTCCACTGAAGAAAAAAGAATATTTGATAGAATATTTAGAGGAAAAGGTGATGTAAATCCATATGAAATTAGAAAAGAACTTACAGATACAATGGACGAAAATGCATATGTTTATAGAACCGAATCATCTCTCGTCGAAGGATTGAAAAAAATACGCCAACTCAAATCTTTATATTGGAAACACGTTGACGATCAAGTCAAAGAATATAACACTAATTTTCTTAATGTAATGGAACTTGATTCCATGTTAAGAGTCGCTGAAGTTGTATTACTTGGTGCTTTAAACAGACGTGAATCTAGAGGAGCTCACTCCAGAATAGATTATAAAGAGCGTGATGATAATAACTTTTTAAAACATACGCTTGCATATTACAATGATGATGGTGAACCAAAAATGAATTGGCATCCAGTTACTTTTACTCGTTATGCACCTGCGGAGAGACGATATTAGATGAATAATGTTCCCGATAATAAAGATTTTACAATGACTACGTCTGGACGTGAAGGTATAAGAGGCTGGCTTAATCCAACACGATATGGCTGGGAACGAGTATCCTATTGGCTTCAACGTTTAACCGGTTTAGGATTATTAATTTATTTTATTGGGCATGTATATGAAACTAGCTCACTAACAAATGGAATTAATGCATGGAATAGCATGCTACAGTTAACTCAAACACTTGGTGGTCACCTATTTCTGTTGTTTGTTATAGGCGCAAGTACTTTTCATACCGTTAACGGGATACGTCTTATTTTTACTGAATCAGGCAAAGGTTTAGGAAAACCAGGGAGACCGGATTATCCATACCATGCCGCATCTTTAAATTACAAACAAAAATCTGGTATCTGGGTTGCCATATTGCTAGCATGTATTGCTATGTTATATGGTGGAATGGTTCTGTTTGGCCAAGGTGGCTAAAGGTAAAGTCAAAGGTAAAGGAGTAGATGGTATAAATGGATATGTGTATTATTAATTTGAAGAATTCTAATGGGAGTAAATTTTAATATGGCGTCATTAAGATTGCGCGAAAGCCAAATAATGAAAATTCATTATTTAACTGGAATTGTGTCTTTATTTGCTGTTGCCATTCATATTTTATTTAGGCTTATTATGCCATTTGGCCAAAGTTTACTTTATCAAAATGTAATATCTAATTATCATAATATATTTTATGCATTGCTTTTAGAATCCATATTAGTTCTGATATCTATTCACGGTTTCAATGGATTGAGGATTATTTTAATCGAACTCAAGCAATCCTCTAGATGGGAATCCACAATAACTATATTGGTGTTAATATCTATGATTGGTATAATAGCCTATGGTACAAGAACAATTGTTATTGCAAGTGGATTATGATATGGTGAATAAAAGTTATTTGAATGAATTAATGGGCTACGGGTATTGAATAATAATTTAGGTGTTTAAAAATGGGTGAAGAAAATAAAAAAGTTGTTTTAAAAGTATTTCGGACCAATTATAACAAAAATGAGTCCTCGCATTATGATGAGTTTGAAGTACCTGTTAACCGTTGGACCACTGTTTTAGATGCTTTATTACATGTAAAAAGTTATTCTGATACTAGTGTAGGAATTCGTTATTCTTGCAGAATGGCCTCTTGCGGATCGTGCGGTATGAAAATAAATGGTAGACCTAGTTTAGCTTGTTATACAAAAATATCTGAATTAAATAAAGACGTCATAGTTTGCGAACCTCTATCAAATTTCCCTAGAATACGTGATTTAGTTACTGATTTTTCTCAATTCTTTGACCATCATAAAAAGATAGAACCGTTTATTCATAATGATCTTGTTCCTCTCGATATTAAAGATAAAGATGATCTTGTCGAATTTGAACAAAGTCCAAAAGAAGTTGATGATTATCTACAATTTTCATATTGTATAAAATGTGGCTTATGCTATTCTGCATGTCCTACAGTGGCAACGGATCCCAGTTTTCCTGGACCTCAAGCTTTGTCCCAAACTTATCGATATATTGCAGACAATAGGGATAATGATAAATCAACTAGGTTCAATATACTTGATGAAAGACATGGAATTTGGAGGTGCCATTTTGCAGGATCATGTAGTGCTGTATGTCCAAAGGGCGTTGATCCCGCATTAGGTATACAACTTCTTAAAGGTCATATGATGGGATTTTCAAAAAATGATAAAAAGGTTGCAAATCTAAGAGCAAAAAATAAAGAATAATTACAACATATTTTTTAAATAAGTTCATTTGCCTCTATAAAGTTGAGTAATTATATTCTTTTGTTGTAATACTCGCTACAAACAAATTCACTATTGTTTTCGTGATATGGCTGCATTTCTATTTTCGGCTACATGCAAAATAATCATCATCATAACTTCTGTTCGATCTTTATTTGCATTATTCTTTCACCACTGTTTTGCTCATTCTTGTATATACAAAAAATAGGTGTGATAATTTATTTTCAGTAGCCGGTAAATCTGTAGTTGTATTTATATTCATATCATATTTCGCTCATTTGATAACACTATAGTTGAATCGCCATACTTTCTGATCCAATTTTATGTCCACCGTGGGGGTATATTGATTAAGAACCATCCTATTTTGATAGTTTCATCAACTAGATTCTTATATTTATCACCTTATAAAAAGAATGTTTTAATGTGTCTTTTTGTATTGATTTCCAATTTATATCATAGGGCTTTCTATAACAAATTTGGAATGTTATTTGACGTTTTCTTGATAAAATGTCAGAAAAAGATAAATTCAATTTTTGTTCTTTTTCTTATTTTATATATCTTAATTAGCCAACAACAAAGAAACCATTAACTTAAGAATTATTTTTATAAGTTATGTAGTATTTGTTTTTCTAATTCCTGAAGACCAGTTTCTTTATTTAATCTGTATATAATACCTTATTTTGAATCGGAACTAGAATTTGCTACTGCTGTAGATGTATCTGTACCTTCTGTTGTTGATAATGATTTGGGAGGCTTACTATCATTAACTTGCTTGTTTATTGCTTCAGCCATGAAATGGTTGCTTACATTTACTTTTACTTCTTCAATGCCTTCAACCTTGTGTATATTGTCTTTTACGTCTTGAGCTATTTTGAAACCAAAAACTGCTGGACAAAATGGGCTGGTAAGGTGTAGATCCACGTTCACTTTTCCCTGATCAATGTCCACTTTATCTATCAATTCTAATTCCATAATTGATACTCCTATTTCTGGATCTACTATTTTGGTTAGTTCTTCAAATATCTGACGCCTTGTAAGTTGTAAATCTTGAGACATAATTGTATATTGTTATCTTAGTATTTATTAATTATTTATATTAAAAATTATTAATATAGCTTATAGAGTAAAAATTTTTTATGTATAGATCAAGACCACATGGAAATTTGGATGATTCTGCACTCTCTTTTTTATCTTCTGTATATGATGATCGCATATTGTTTTATTATGATATTTTAGGAAGCCAAGCTCACGTTATAATGTTATATGAAGTTGGCATATTAACAAAAAATGAATTAAAAAAAATATTAAAGAGTACGGATAGTTTATTGAAAGATGCAGAGTTACTAAAAGAATTTGGAAATTCCAATTCTGAAGATATACACGAATTAGTTGAGTCGGCGATTATTAAAATGACTGATATGGAATCTGGAGGAAAAATGCATACTGCTCGATCCAGAAACGATCAGGTCGTTTTAGATATGCGGATGAAAGTACGGGATGATATAAATAATATTTGTAAAAATTTGTTAAATGTAATTACTTCTCTAGTTAAACGAGCAGAGGAAAATGTTAATTCTATTATGCCAATGTATACTCATTTACAACATGCACAATTAGGCGTTTTTTCTCATTATCTATTATCATATGCTTATTCATTAATTAGGGATTTTGATCGATTTTTTGAATTATATGATAGGATTAATTGTTCTCCTTTAGGGGCATGTGCTATTGGAGGTAGCAGTATAGATATTGATCGAGAAAGAGTTTCCTCAATGTTGGGATTCTCGGATTTAATATATAATAGCATAGATGCAACAAGTTCGCGTGATACGTTGATTGAATTTGCATCAAATTGTTTGATATGTATGTTAAATATCTGTAAGATATCTGAAGATTTTATAATTTGGTCTACTTCTGAATTTGGTTTTATCTATTTAGACGACAAGTTTAGTTCTTCGTCTTCTGTTATGCCTCAAAAAAAAAATCCTGATCCACTGGAAATAATACGTGGAAAAACTGGGTTAGCTAGTGGCATTTTTCAATCTATTTCTTCAATTATAAAAGGTCTTCCATCGGGTTATAGCAGAGATTTACAGGAAATCAAATCTCCATTATGGAAAATATCTTTAATAGTTGAAGATTCTTTGTTGATAACAGATGGAATAATCAAAACCATTAATATAGACAAAAAAAGAATGCACAAAATTTCATCGGAAAGTTATGCGATTTCTCTTGATATAGCTGAACAATTAATTAAGAGGAAAGAAATTTCGTTTAGACATGCTCATAAATTAGTTGGTGGACTTGTTGATTGTGCGGTTAAAAAAGGCAATATTCCACTTAAATTATTAAGTACCGACGATATTTCTCAAGTTTTATCTGATACGGATTTGTTAAAATATGGAATTACTTCTGAAGAGATTTATTTTTTGATTAAAGATATTACTCCAGAAAATTCCATTAATTATAGAATTACTAAAGGCTCACCAAATAAAAACGAACAATTGGCAATGATTTTATTTTTAAACATAAAGATGAATGAATATCAAAAAAAAATTAATTTGCGAATAGATTCACTTAAAAATAAAATAAATGATCTAAAACTAGCGGTTGAAAAAAACATTATCGATATTCCATAAAATATATTTATTATGATGGAAGGAAAAAAGAAATAAGATAAGAAACCGAATTCTTTAAAAATCTTAGATTTAAATTATCCTCTCAAATTAATTGTATTGATGTCAGAAGTACAATCACAACCTAATCAACAAAATAAAGAAAATAACCCTACAAGAGACTCCATATATATAGGAAAGAAACCCTTAATGGCATATGTGACTTCAACACTAATTCAATTAGCAAATCAACCTTCTGTAACTATTAAAGCAAGGGGTCTGAGCATTGGACGAGCTGTGGATGTATCTCAAATAATATTAAAAAGGATGGAAAATGCAGGTTATTCAATCGGTGATATCATAATTGGATCAGAAACAGTTCAAGCTGAAGATGGAAGAACAAGAAATGTTTCGACAATAGAAATACAGATCAAAAGACGTGCATAAATATCCAAAAAGTTTTTAATATCTCTCCTTTTGTATTATGGAAAAAGGCACAAATTTAAAAAATACGGCCGCAATATTTTTAGCTCATTTAAATCCTCTAACACTTTCGCATGAGGAAATAATACGGAAATTATTAGAATATTATACAGTTTATATTTTCCCAGTTAGATTTTTTAAAAATAAAAAAGAAGTGACTACCAGGAGCTTTCCTTTTTCTTTTGAAATTCGGAAACAAATGATTCTTGAATCATTTGATTATAATGAGGATATTCGCATTATGGAAAACTATACCTTTTTTTCTCCATATATAAAATATCTTCCCCCTTTTATCTCTCGTCCTTCTCAAAAGTTAAGAAAGAATATTATTTCAAGTGTCAGAGAATCTGATTTTATTACTTATACTGGCGATAGAATCGAAAGGATCCTATTAAAGCTTTTTGGATTCAGACCAGTACAAGCCAATAGACAAAGTATTTCTTCTACAAATGTAAAAAATCTATTATACCGTTCTGCTCTATCGTACAAAATGTTATCCGGGTCCACAAACTTAGATTTAGAATGGAATAATTTTGTTTCATCGAAAGTGTGCAATGTGATTAAAGATAACTGGAGTGTTATTGAACATTTTTCAACTTCTACTGATGAAACTATACGCGTGCTTGGAATGAAATTTCCCAAAGACGGTTTTATCTAATTTTTATATATTAAGAAAATTATAATTTAACACTTTTATGTTAGTAAAAAACTTGCAAATCTATGAAAACTAAAAATGCTGATTTTATTTGGATTGATGGCGAATTCAAACCCTGGGAATCTGTCACTGTGCCAATTACGACCCATGCATTGCACTATGGAACATCAGTTTTTGAAGGTATTAGAGGTTATTCAAATGGGGATAATTTGTACATTTTTCAACTTAGAGAACATATACAAAGATTAATTCGATCTGCAGAGGCATATTCTATAAATTCAAAATATTCTGTAGATGAAATATGCAATTATGTTATTGAATTGTTAAGAAAAAATAATATTAAACAGTCTTGTTATATTAGACCTTTACTTTTTGTTGGATTACATGGAATTGATTTGAATATTACGAAAGATTCTCCCACACACCTTGCCATAATTGTATTTCCGTTTAGTCGTTATTTCTCTGAAAGCGGTATAAGAACCTGTATATCGTCTTGGAGGCGAATTAATGGGAATTCTACTCCTCCTATGGCAAAAGCCGGAGGGAATTACCTAAATTCTGTATTAGCTACCCAAGAATGCAAGAGAAATGGATATGATGAATCTATTTTGTTAGATTATAATGGAAATGTCAGCGAAGCGCCAGGCGAAAATATCTTTGTTATACGAAAAAATAAAATTTATACCCCGTCTCTCTCAGATTCTGTTCTTGAGGGAATTACTAGAGATGCAACAATTACAATCGCGCTGAATCTCGGCTATAAAGTTATCGAACGTTCAATAACACGGTCTGAATTGTATTCTGCAGATGAAATATTTGTAACAGGGACAGCTGCTGAAATAACATCTGTTATAGGTGTTGATAACCATGTTATTGGGAATGGCTTGGTCGGCAATATTACAAAACAGATATCAGATTCTTATCAAAACCTGGTATTATCTAAAATTGATCAATACAAAGACTGGCTTACTTCTGTATGGTAGATATATTTAATGATTATTTGTTTTGTAATTCTTTTATCATTTGGTGTATTGTAAATGAATAATTATAATTTAAAACTTGCAGTAATCGGGACCGGAGGCTGGGGAAAAAATCACGTTCGTGTATTAAATGATTTAGGTGTTTTATATGCAGTGTGCGATTCTGATGAAAATAGACTCCAACATATTTCAAAAAAATATAAAATAAATTGCTATTCTGGTTTAGATGAGTTACTTGAAAAAGAACAGGGTCTTGATGCCTGTTTGGTTTGCACACCTACTAAAACCCATTTTCCCATTGCACAAAAAATTATAAGACGCAAAATAAATATTTTTGTTGAAAAACCATTATCATTTTCATCGGCGGAATGTGAAGAATTAACTAAATTGTCAAAACAATATAAAGTAATATTGACAACTGGATATATCGAAAGATTTAATCCTGCAATTCAGGATCTCAAACACATTATTGAAGAAAATACCTATGGAGAATTATTGATGATGGAATTTCATCGTGAGAATAGGATGCCTTTACATATAAAAGATGTAGGCATAATCTATGATACTTCTGTACACGATATCGATACAGCTTTATTTATTTTTGATTCAAGGCCTACAGTTGTTTTTGCTCGCTCTGGAAAAAAGTTTCATTCTTCTGAAGATTTTGCTACAATCATGTTAGGGTTTCAAAATCAAAAAGTTGCAATTATTGCATCTAACTGGATTACTCCAAAAAAAGTTAGAAGATTCAGCGCTGTATGTTCAGAAGGCATTATTACAGGGGATTTTATAACTCAGGAAATAAAAATAGATGACGAGAATAAGACTCTTATTCCAAGAAGAACCTTTGAAGAACCTTTGACCCTCGAATTAGAAAATTTTCTTAAAGCTTTATCAGGTAAAATAACAAAATTTTTGGTAACTCCAGAAGAAGCCAGTGCTGTTACAAAAATAGCAGAAGCTGCACTTATTTCCAGCAATACAGGTGCTCCAGTATATCTTGAGTATTGATTCGATTTAACGAATTGTCATATTTTACTCATTATTTATTGGATTGTCTCTTCATATTGTTTATGAAAACTAAAACAACTATAAATAAAAATCTATTTCATTATTTTATTATATAGTCATTGAGATCGATGTAAAACAAAACGATTATCAAATATTTCAAAATTCAAATACTACATAACAATGGGTGAACCAAAAAGCAAGGTTGCTCTGCATTTGATGATTCAAATAATTTATTACATATGTTTCAATATAGAGTATGATTAAGAACATGTTTGAAATTTAATATGCTAGTGTAAGTATCCTGTATACTGTATAATGATTTTTATATTGGTAATCCTAGTGATAACAAATAGTGGAAAGTTCTATTAATCGTGTAATTAATTTTGTTTCACCTAAATCAAAAATAGGGGAAAATGTCAAAATATGGCATTTTGCATATGTGGGTGAAAATACATACATAGGTAATAATGTCATGATTGGATCTCTTACCCATATTGATTATGGGGTTAAAATTGGTAACAATTGTAGGATTGAAGGTTCGGTTTATATTCCACCCCTTACTGAGATTGGAAACGATGTTTTTATTGGTCCCTCTACAACATTTACAAATGATCCATATCCCATGAGTAAAAAGATGATTGGTGTAATTGTTGAAGACGGCGTGATCATTGGTAGCAGATCTGTTTTTAAACCGGGAGTAAAAATAGGCAAGAATAGCGTTATTGCTATGGCTTCTGTAGTTACAAAAGATGTTCCTCCAAATGTGGTGGTTATGGGACACCCTGCAATAGTAAAATATTCCAGAGAAGAATATGATAAAAAAAAGGACAATTGGAATTCCTAAGTTCACCGTATATAAATATCCGATATTTGGATTATTTTCATAAATTATATTTCTATTGTATTAAAAAAGGTGTTAGCTGGAACTATTATTATTTTATAATTGCGGTGATGGCTCTCAGCTATTCTTGATATTATTTTTTTATGATCTTCACTTGAGCACGTGATTATTATGCTTGTTACAATATTTGGTAAAAAATTTTCAATATCTTGTATTTCTACTTCGTCGATATAATCAATTAGTTTTAATCTCAATAAATCTCGCATTATTGTTTTATCTCCTCTTATTTCATTATTATCGATAGTCCATAATATGGTAACTTTTGTTCTACTCGCTTTTATCTCTCTCTCTTTTAATTGGCTTCTTATTTCTTCAACAAGACTTTTTACAAAACCTTCGATAGACCTTATTGTACCATTTACAATGTATCCCAAAGCTGAGGAATTTGTTAATGATAAACTCAAAATTCTTAAATCAAATAAACCGTTTACTATGTCATCAAAATAGATTGGCTCAATATTGTTTCGAGATATTTCTGTTCTGATCTCCTTTAGCCTATTGAGCTTTGCGATTTCATTGATTGATGTGAGATTAGAATATCTCTTTACGATATTTATTGTATATAATAACTCTGAAGATGAAATACTTACTGTCTTTATCTTTTGTACATTGTACTTGTATATTAAATTTATAATACTATTAAAATAAGGATCATTTATTTGCTGATATGATCCTACAATTATTTCATTTGTTTTAATTTTATCAATGGGATTATAATAATAATGAATTTCTGTTCCTACGGTAAAACCGGATAAATGTTCTATCAATGAAATAATTTCATTATTACCACCAATTCCTAAAGGAATATTAAATACTATTGATGTGTTTTTTTTTAAATTAGCTATAATTTCCTTAAATTTTGGGATAATGTCATTTTTTACATCATAGTTTGTTTTTCTAATTCTGGGGGCAAAAAAAATGATTGGTGCATTACTTATGACTTTATCAAATGGCTCTAAGTTTAATAATAATTCTTCCTCCATTAAAAATGCTATGTTAGGATATTCTTTTACTATTTTACTGGTCAACAAAATCCCTAATCTCGAATTCTCATCAATTATTACAACTCTGGCGTGATTTTGTAATATTCGTTTTGCTATTTCATATCCTTCAGTACTTAATCCGTAAATTACAATATTTGCATCCTTGATTTTATTTATACCTGATTCCTTCGATCCATCTATTCCTATATCTTTTATATTTCCATTTTTTATATTATTATTAATTTTAATAGACTTTTCTGAAATTCTTTACTCCACCATTATCTTAAGATTTCTATTTCTTTATTTAGTTTTAGTGAAGTGAGTTATGTAGAACTTTTCCCTTTGTTATATAAAGCGAAAAAATATTTAATGTTATTTGATTATTGTAATTGTTGTGAGAATTTGGTTTGATATCTTGACTCCTAAACAAATTATGTTTTTTAAACCTGCAATCGATATCTTAAAAAAACAAAACAATGAAATTCTATGTACTTCTAGAAATTATAGAGAGGCTAACGAATTATCTAAAATAAGAAAATTGGATCTTTTAATTGTAGGAAATCATGGTGGAGCTGATCTCTACAACAAACTCTGTGAAAGTACAAATAGAATCATGGAGTTATTAAAAATAATTCATAATTTTTCTCCAGACCTAGTAATCAGTTTCTCATCTCCAGAAGCTTCTAGAGTTTCTTTTGGTTTAGGAGTTACTCACCTAGGCTTTAATGATTCTCCACACGCAGAAGCAGTTGCAAGACTCTCAGTACCGCTTTTAACTAAATTATTTTCGCCATCGATGATTCCTTTATCTTCTTGGACTAAATATGGCATATCTTCGAAAAATGTTATTCGATATAATGGATTGGATCCTGTTGCTTGGTTACATCGTCATAATAATACTAATAATGCAAATTCTAGTCAAAATAATAATAACTATGTAGATATTTTTGAAAAATTAAAAATTGATCAATCAAAAAAATCAATTTTAGTAAGATTAGAAGAATCAAAAGCTTCATACATATCTAATCATAAATTAATTGTCAAACCATTACATTTAGTCGATTCCATAGTAAAATATTTTAATAAAAAATATAATATTCTTATTCTTTGCAGATACTCTGATCAAATTGCGGAAATATCAAAACGATTTGAAAATAAAGCTATAGTACTAACCGATGTAGTTGATGGCCTTGACCTATTGAAAAATATTGATATTTTTATCGGTGCTGGTGGTACTATGACTGCAGAATCTGCACTTTTGGGCATACCCACAATTTCTATAGCTCCTGTCCATTTTTATGTAGATGATTATCTTCAAAAAACAGGTTTAATAAAAAGAGCTTTTACTGTATCATCTATTGTATCTATTGTAAATTGGTTTTTGGACAATGAAGATAATTGTCGATTATTGAAGAAAAAAGCTAACAAGATATTAACCGAGATGGAGGATCCCATCGATAAACTCATATCTTATATAATCTCTAATGCGTAAAATTATATTGTAGGTAAATTTTATAATAAAATGCCCGGAAAGCCCGGTAGTATCAATAAATACCGAATGTAGCGGACAAGCATAGAGGCCTTTGGAGCCTTTGACCCCAGTTCGAATCTGGGCCGGGCTACTATTACCTATAATCTCCAATCTATCGTTTTGGCTCGGGTCACTTTAGGTTTAATTTCTTGTTATGAAAATCTGTAAATAAATCCAACCAATTAATATATATTTTAATTTACATTTCTTTTTTCGACATGAAAAATAATCCTCAAAACATTCTTTGGTTCTATCCTTTATGTACTGCTGAATAGTTCTTTCAATGATGCTTTTCTCTCAAGTGGAATGTAGATGATGTTTTAGTTTCATGAATTTACATGCTTGTGGCGGATACTCTGTACCACTACCATCTGTGGAAACTGGCTGTCGACCATGTTTGTCGATGATAAAGATAGAAAGTGTTCTTTTATAATTTGTCGAATAACTCACTTTTCCAAAAAATTACAATAAATTAACTTGAATCATAGTATTTTCGCGTTAATAGACTCGATTAATTATTTCCAAGAATAAAAACGATTTTCATAGTTATTCTACAAAGCATTCTGTTACAAACATATTCCGTTCCTTCGATATGCTTGTTCCAAGGATTTCTTTACTTTCAAGCTCGATAATAGCCACCCATCAAAGCCATATTAATTCAGAACCAATCTTAATGACTGTTTCATCTTTTTGTATATAATAATACTCTAAGACTTTCTTTTTCTTGGAAGATATTTTTTGTGGATTATATCTTTGAATCCAATTCCAAATATACGTGATTTCGTTTGATAAAACAGGATGACAGTCTATCAGACGTTGTTCTTAAAGATAGATCTGAAAAGTAAAAATACAAACTATAGAATACATAATCCGAAGATGTCCTATTGCTGCTATTCACATTCACAAAAGATGTAGAACACCTTTGAGATATAGATCATTCGTTAAGTGAACAGAGCCATTGTTTTCAATCGTTTTATATTATTATAATTTGAATAATTTTATTTTATTTGATGTATTTCTTTAATATTCGCTATCATTACTGTTTTTAAAAAGGTTGTTTAAATCATACTTATCTTTATCAATCACTAATTTAATAAGATAATTCAGCAGGTGACTTTAATGATGGAAGTTATTTGACTATTGGTATCGGTTTAGATATATTTTTTTAATGATGGGTTTTAAACTTGTTTATGTGATTTTTATGACCTTAAAGAAATCGTATATTGTACCTAAACAGAAGAAATATGGTTTAAGAGGACAAGATAAAAATAATAAAAAGTTGAATATATTCTTTTTTCAAATTTATTTATTTTATAAATTAACAAATTATTAAAATTTTTAATTTACTTTTAAAATATTTATTTTTGCTGTCCTTGTTTATTTTTGTTCATGTATTTTAATGGTTTTTTTAACTTTATGTTTCTTAATAAATTCGTCTTTGATATAACATTGCCATTATTATTAACTTTTGAATAAGAATAAGAAGGTATGTTTGTTGTGTATTTTAATGGTTTTTTTAACTTTATGTTTCTTAATAAATTCGTCTTTGATATAACATTGCCATTATTATTAACTTTTGAATAAGAATGGGGTATTACAGAAATTCTTTCAATGGATGGAAATTTCGTATTAATGATTTCTTGAATTCTAATAGATAGTTCTTCTACCTCTGACACTGATTCCTCCCCGTCAATTTCTATGTGGATTTCGGCTTGATCAATCATTCCAGATGATCGAAGCAATACCTCTCTTACATGGATTTTTTCATCGTGAAACTGTTCATATATTACATTTTTTATTAGATCGGTTAACTTTGGATTTTGCCATGAATCTACAAGTATAAGTGATGATCTCTTTAATGTGATATATGAAACAGAAAAGATGTAAAATGCGATAACCATCCCACCTATTGCATCCATCTGTATAAATCCGAATTGCGTTGAAATTAAAATACTAAGGAAACCCACAACAGAAGCAGAACCATCTTTGATAGAATTTTTTGCATCTGTTTTGAGGGAAATTAAATTATATTTGTTTGCTATACTACGCATTTGAAATGCCCTGTGTAAAGAAAGAGCACTTGCACCTGCTAATACTATCATGGTTATGTAAGGATGATTTATTTGGTGATGTTGTACTAGAGCATGATATGAGTTATACAATATAACCACTCCAATAATTATCATTCCTATTGCAGCCATTAGAGCTGCAAAGCTTTCTACTTTGTGATAGCCAAAGTGAAACTTTCTGTCAGCTGGTTTAACGGCAATTCTCAAACCAATTAAAACCATAAAAGAAATTAGTGCATCAGATAAAGAATCGATTCCATCTGCGGTTGCTACATTACTGCCGCTATAATATCCTGCAATTATCTCCACTATTCCAATACTTATTAAAGTTATAACAGAAATTTTTGCTATTTTTTGACCTGCTAAAATACCTTCTTGAACCAAGTCCGTTGAAGAGATAGCAGAAGATTCGTAACTTCCACTTGATTCTCCTTTATGTGAAAACTTTTTAAAATGGTTGATTACTCTTGAGGTTTTAGAGTTTCTATAAACTTTTTTAAATAACTCATCCATTTGATAATTTATATTTAATATATTGATGATAATATTTAACACTTGTGCAAAGTAATCTAGTTATGTGTTAATCTATTATATACAATATTATAGTATTTTCTTCATCTTTGTTGTTGTTGTTGTTGTTGTTTTTATTTATTTTATTGTTTGCATACTATTTCATTGCAGTTTTAAATTTTTGCATAGTTAGATGAATGAATGAATTAATCGATTTGTCATCTAATTCCTATCATCATAATTAAATTAAATTTCTAATGCTAAGGATGTATATGTAATATATAATATAGGGATGGTGAGATTATTCTAATAATTCCAGTAATTTATTAAAAGATATTAAAATTTTATATCATATCAAAATTTGTATTGTTTCTAATTATTGGAAGAAATAATTGAATAAGATGTATAAAAATTTGTTTTATTTACTAGTACTACGAAACTTGATTGGATTGCTGGAAATAAGTGGGACCAGCCGGATTCGAACCGGCGATCTCCAGCGCCCGAGGCTGGCATCATACCAAGCTAGACTATGATCCCATGGCTTTGGTATATTATTGAAATTGTGTATAATTTTAAACAATCGATATATTTTTCTTTTTAAAATGATATTTTGATATAAATTTTAAATTTTAATCAAAGATATTTTTACTTCTTTTATGCAGTCCATAATTAACTTTTCTTTAAAAAAATGCGTTTGTATTTCTTTATCTTTTTTTACTACTCCTTTTTCTATAAGTTTAAAGGCCAGCACAAAACCAATTGAAAAAGCCCCTGTAGCTCCTGGTGAATTATAATTTAAAATATGTAGAGCATTGTTACTGCTTATAAATACTGGATTTGTAATAAAATTTCCATATTTATCGATCAAATTGGTTCTTATACCTGATGTACCTTTCCTTATAAAATCTTTAGATTTTAATAGGGGTAAAAATTTTTTAACTCTATTTATCATGTGTCTCTTAGAGAGACTACTTAACATTTCCTTTAATACCAATTGTGTGATTTCTTTTTTAAAGAACATGTTCTTTATCTTTTTTATATTAGATCCTTTAGCAAAATCATATATTTTGGGAAAGAATTCTTTCAAGTTTATTCTTGTATTATATCCATGTTGGGAAAAAACAGGACAAGCATTGGGTCCTATTTCTCTATTTCCATTAGATCTTATTATCCAATGAGGATCTAGAAATGGAAATTGTTGGAATTCAGGAACTGAATAAATACTGTGATTGGTCAAATACTTGTATTTCAATGGTGCAATCCAATATTCCCCTCGAAAATATAGATTTGTATAATCAAGATTCAGTTTCATCATGTTTACTATATCTAATGCGCTTCCTCCAGCCGCATTTATCAAAAAGTCGCATTTAATTTCCTTTTCATTTCCATCACTATTGCAACTGTTGCATGGATACTGTTTATATTTTAAAGTAATTTCTTTATTGGATGCTAGTTCATTTTCGATTTTAATAACCTTTGAATTCATTATTTGGTCTACTTTATTTTTAAAGGCGTCAATAGCCAAACATCGTGTTATTTCCCCATAATCTACAGATGCATCTCTATTACATAGTATTGCACTTTGGCATGTAATATTAGGTTCAATACTTTCAACTTCTTTTTTTTCCAAAATTTGAATATCTTTTTTTTCTAGTCCGTTCTGCATTCCCCATTCTAGGTGTTTGTAGATTGTTTTAGTGCCTTTATCATTCGTTGCTACTTCCATTATTCCATCTTCCTTAAAATTGATTTTTTTAGCCATGCAGTAATTATTCCAAAAATCATACCCAAACAATGCTGCTTTTGCTAAGCCATTCTTTTTTTCAGGATTGTAAATAAATGGTGCATGAACTTTACCTGTATTTCTAGAACTAGCATGGTGTCCAGCATTGTTTTCCTGTTCAATTAAAATAATTTTTGAATTAGATAAAGATGAAATTATGTACGATAAAGTTGTTCCTAAAATTCCTGCTCCTATTATTGCAATATTTGTATTTTTTGTACCCAATACCTATTTTCAATACCTGCTGCTGATATTATACTCCTGTTAAGGTTACTTTGCCATTGAATAAGGATTGATTAATTTCATTAATCTCATGAGTTTTGTGTTTTCTTCTTTCAATTACATAGCCTGATTTGGAATGATAGTAAATTATCATATCTGTAGGATAAAAAGAGATTATCGAATGATTGTCAGAATCGGATGCAAAATGTCGTAGATGAATATTTTCCCATTCAAAAAGCTTATCTATATCTCCATTAAAGTGAAAACTGCTCCCACAAATACATTGAACATTCCTCCAGTTTTCTTTAATATTTCTCAACCACTTTCCTTTTTTTTCATCAGTGTCTTGCATGTTTGATATTGTTTTATCTGCTCCTGCTATGGAGGTATCTTTTGATATTTGTAGATTTTTTTTATCATTCATTTAATGTCCGATTTATATATATAACACATATTTTAAAACTCTTTTTATTCGCTTTTGTGTTTATTATTGCTACTTCTTAAATTAATTTTAGATTCTGAATAATCAAGACCATTCCAATAGATTTCAAATCCCATAAAAATTAATAAATCTATATGAATTTTTTCAGGAATATTTTTAGATAATAATAAATTACATGCTTCTTTTAAATTTTTTATTTCCTTGTCTTTTAATCCATTATAGATTTCTTTGATAAATGGTTCTTTGAAAATAAAATCTTTGACCATGATCAACTCGTTCTCGTTTATTTTTTTCTCTACAATATTTTTAAATTCGTGATTATTTTCAAGTGCGTCTTTTAAATTAAAACTTGGGTCTACATTATTTTGATTTTCTATAATAATTTTATTCACTTCTTCTAATGTATTTTTTGTCTTGTACGAAATTTTAAATTCTTTTAAGATTTCATTAATTTTCTGTATTATTTTGTCCTTGTCTATCTTATTTACAAGATTTTTTTCTATATATTTTCTTTCAATTTTTTTTAAGAATGGTATTATTTCTTTAAAAGGGATAGTATCATTTTTGTAGGAAATAATTAAAATATTGCTTTTATTTTTAATGTTTGAAAAGGAATAGTTCTGACTGGTTTCATACATGGCCAAATTATCAAAATTAATTATTAATATCATGTAAAAATTATTATTATTATAATTTTCTATGATTTGTATTATTTTTTGTATTTTTCTTTCTAGATATTCTCTTGTCCAAAATCCTATTATTTCAACCAATACTTTATTTTGGTGTTTAGATAACATAAAATCCGAAATAAATGCAGTCTTTAATTTTGTTATCAATGGTTCAGGTTCCCTTTCGATGGTCCATCCTGTATTAAATAATTCAAATTTCTTTGCAAATGTTTTTTCTATTCCACTATCATAGGATATTATTGTATTATTATTATCGCCAAAAGATTTATTATTTGAAAAAAGATCTTCCTTGGATATAATTTTGTTTTCATCAATCTTTTCTATTTTTTCAGAGTTCTCTTGTTCTTCTTCTTGCTCCTGGTACTGATGGCGCTCTTGTATTTCTTTTAGTATTTTTGTTGATATTTTATCCGAAAGTAATTGTTCTGAGGCTTCAAAACGATAAATATTCTTATTTCCATTACTAGCGGTTCGCAAAATGTCTGCTTTTATGCTCCAATTTGTTGCATTAAAAATTAAAGGAACCAGTTTTGCTATTGAATTACCATACTTTTCTGTAAGTTTTATTATATTTGATGCTCCTTCAACTATGCAGATTATATCTTTTTTATCATTGTTAATTGTATTGATGGGGTCTATTTCTAGCCAGTACATTAAACCCAGTCTTTTAATCTCCCTTAAAAGTACTTTCCACAATAAACCACTACTTTTCATTGAATTAATTTTTATCTCTATTCTGAGACAATTAAAAAGCAATGTTTGAATAAGTGAAATATTATAATAAAGTAGTAATAGTCGAGGGTCGGGGGAACTATATTTATCTATTATTGAATTTTCTTCTAAATCTGCCCACATTAATTTTATTATCGATTTGATATCGGTGTTTAATTCATTTGATACCTTTTCTAAGATCTTAATTCTTTTATCTTCATCGATAGCAATATCATTTAGAGCTGATTCCTGGAATATTGTTCTCCTTAAATCTACTGGCGTTAATTTAGGGATTATTCTATTTAAAGGATCTGGATTCTCAGACTCTATACCTTCTTTTTCATTTTCAAGTACTGGTTTAAAAATACATTTTTTTTCCAAAATTGAGTATAGTCCTCTTATTAATTTATAGTCTTTCTGTGAATATTCTAAAAGCTTGATCATGTAATTTAGTTTATCTTTGTTGTACTTGTTGGCATAGCATTCATCAAAAATTCCAATTATTTTTTTGGCTAATTGATATTCTGAACTATTATTATCAATAGTACATAAAATTGGATAAATCTTATTATTTTTATAATCTATTTTATATCTTAATAAGTCTGAAGAAATCATTTTATTGAAAAGTTAACAATTTTCATTTTCTATTATATAGATATGAGTGTGAGTATATATGATATTAGTGTTCGTATTCCATATATCACTTTACTTTTTTTTAATTCCAACGTTTCTTTTGTTACTTGTATATGTTTCACTAGTATCTGATGAAATGATTTCTATGAGCTCAGCTACCTCCTCCCTGTTGTTCTTTGGTCTTAATAATCTTCCTAATCTTTGGATAAACTCTCTTTTACTTCCAGTGCCACTTAGTATAATTCCTGTATTTACATCTGGAATATCTGTACCTTCGTCCAAAACTTTGGTTGTAGTTATAATTCTGTATCTTCCTTTTTTAAATTCTTTTAATATTTCATTTCTTTCTTCATTTTTTGTTTTGTGAGTTATTACTGGAATTAAAAATCTATTTGATATGGTATATGCTAGTTTGGTATGTATGGTGAAAATTATTATTATTTTTCTTTTCAAATCTTTTTCGTTTAATATTTTTTCTAATTCTAAAATTTTGGCCTTGCTGTTTAAAGCTATTTCTATGGCCTCGTTTCTAAGCAATAATGCTTTTCTTAATTTGTCATTATTAGCTGAAAGAATGATTAACTTTTCTAATTTTATTGGATAAAATATTTTAGAATCTTTCAATATTTTTTTGTATTCGCTCATTTTATTATTATATTGTATTATCTCTTCAGGTAACATATTTATTATTCTTTTTTTTATTACAAAATTGGCTAAATAGTTTTTCTCAGCTAGATCATAGAAATCTTTTTTATAAATTATATCTCCTATCAATTTTAAAATAATTGAATGCCTATTATCTTCTCTTTCTATTGTGGCGGTTAGACCTAGTCTGTAAGGGGATATAAAATGATCGCCAATCAAACAATATTTTTCAGAGGCCAAATGATGTACTTCATCAAAAATTAAAAATTTAAATTTATTACCTAGAAATGAAGATTTTAAGTATGAAGAATCGTATGTTGTTACTGTTATCTTTTTTATATCATTATATCCTCCTCCAAGCATACCAATCAAAGATTTATCTACCAAAATCTTTTTTATAGATTCAAACCATTGTTCCATTAAATTTAATGTTGGCACTATAACTAGAGTCGATGAATTTACTTCTGTAATTGTCTTTAAAGCAATTATTGTTTTGCCTGCCCCTGTAGGTAAAACAATACAACCTTTTTTATTATGTGCGATCCATTTTTCAATTGCTTCTTTTTGATAATCTCTCAGAGTATTTGGGTCATGAAAATTATATTGGGTTTGAGATTCTATATAATCCTTAACATTGTCTATATATTTTAAATTATTTATCTTTAAAAAATTGATTATATCTGGATAGAATCTACCAAGAGCCCTATTTTTGTCTACCCGATAATCATAAACTAAATATGGTAACTTTAAATTCCCATCTATTAATATTGTTCCTTTATCATATTTTAATTCAAGCGATTTATTATCTGTATATATATAAATATAGATATATTTAATTTAAATATATTTTTATTGTTTTTTATTTTGTATGGGTTATACTATTATAGATAAAATTATAAGGTGATTTATTGAATAATTAATGAATAGATAATGTCAAGTGGAGAAAGATTAGGTCAATTTTTAGAAGAAGGTAAAGATTGGGAACGTAAACCTACTAATATATCTGGTATTTTCTTATTTAAACTACCTGAATATCGTGGGAGACCTGCCTCACTTGCTATAGAAATCAATCCATTAAATGCAAATGGATCCCCATCAAAAAAAAGAGGTATTGTTATTAAATCCTCTGACGAGCTTAATTCAATTCTTGAATTGATTGGTAATTCAAAAGTTTTACAACTTGCTAAATCGATAGACGAGATTAATCCTGAGAGAAAACCATTTATTAAAAACGAATCTAATGACGTATTTGAAATATAAAAATAAAATATATTTTAAAAATTTAGACTATATTTACAAATAAAAATTTGGATCAAAAATATTTTATCCATCCTCTACTGAAGGAACACTCTATTTTATTTAGACAATATCAAAATACGGTATTGCAAAAAACATTATATAAAAACTCTTTAATTGTTGTTCCAACATCTTTAGGTAAAACTATTATTACATTATTAATTTGCATCGATATTTTATTTAATTGGAAAAAATCAAAAATATTAATTCTTGCTCCATCTCGTCCTTTGGTGCATCAACACCTTGATTTATTTAAACGCTTTACTAAACTTGGGAATGTATGTTTTGCTTTAACTGGAAAAATATCGCCTGATATTCGTAAAACAATTTGGAAATCCCGATCCATTAGAATATATTTTGCCACACCTGAACTTGTAAGAAATGATCTTGATAACAATCTTTTGAAAAAAGATGAATTTTATTTGGTAGTTTTTGATGAATCTCATCGAGCTGTTAAGAATTATAGTTATACAACTATATCAAAAAAATTTTACAACAATGATGATTTCAGTAACATTCCAATGTTTCTGGCACTTTCTGCAAGTCCTGGATCTAATAAAGAAAAAATTCAAGAAATATGTTCTAATCTCCATATTGAACAAATTATTGTAAAATCTGAAGATGACGCAGATGTTTTGCCCTATGTTTATAATATCGACATAAAGCATAGGTATGTTAATTTAGATGACAAACATAAAGAGATATCCGCTATTCTCCAGTCATTGATAGATGATAAGATAAAATGGTTGATTGATAATAATTTTATAAAAAAGAAAAAAATAGAAAACATTTATAGAAAAGATCTTTTAAATTTATCAGATCGCCTTAAATCTGCAATAACCAACTCGGGTAATAAAAATTTCTATTTGTATGCTGCCTTAAAATATCAATCCATGTCAATGATATTGTTATACTGTCGTGATTTAGTTGAATCTCAGGGAATCTTCTCATTAAAAAAATTTTTCAATAAATTTGAAGATAGTGGTAATGATAAGGATGTTCCAACCAGAACATATCAGGAATTACTTTCTGATCCGCGTATTCGAAAAGTTATTGAAATGTTAAAAAACGACAATATATTATTATCTCATCCCAAGCTTTTAGATGTATTATTAATCGTTAAAGATTTCCTTTGTTCAAATAATGGAGAAGAAAATGTTTCTAATACAAATGCAGCTGCTAATTATACTGATATTGATTATACAAATATTAAACGAGAAGAGGGAATTAAAATATCAAATAAGAATAGTAATTCAAATTTGAATAATTTTTCAAATGAAAAAAAGATTCTGATTTTTTCCCAATATCGAGATACTCTGGAAGAGATTACTAATCTTTTAAATGATCATAATATTCAAAGTAAAGGTTTCTATGGTCAGTCAAATAAAAAAGATCAGAGAGGTCTCAACCAGGATAAACAGTTATCAATTCTAGCGGATTTTAAAAATGGACTCTTTCCAGTTTTAGTTGCCACATCTGTTGCAGAAGAAGGACTGGATATCCCAAATGTGGATCTAGTTGTATTCTATGAGCCTGTTCCCAGTGAAATTAGATTCATTCAAAGAAAAGGAAGAACTGGTCGGTTTTCGGATGGGAAAGTTGTTGTTTTAGTTACCAATAATTCCATAGACTCAAAATATTTGGAAATTGCTCAAAGAAAAATTATTAAAATGAAGCAAGTTTTAAAAGATATTAATTTTATTTTAAACCATTATGATAAAAGATCCTTTGGCAATCCAGATAGAATGGATTTATCTGAAATAGATATTTTTAATATAAATGATAGTAATGTGTGGAGTTGTGATAAAGGGAATTTCAATAACAATGACTATGTTGAGGACAATAAAGAAAACTTTAATCCAATTATAGATTCAATAGCATCTAATTCAAGTAAAAAGATAAAATACTTTGTAAAAAAATTATCTTATAAAAATAAAAATATTGATGGCGATAATTTGCCTTATTCTGTACATGATCTAGAACATTTGTATGATGTATCTTTGGCTTTGGATGATCGAAAGATGATTGAAAAAATACAAAGACAAATTCATGAATTACTAGCAAAATCTGGACAAAATGGTTTAGAAATATCTTATTTAAAGGAAATAATAAAATTTGAACCTACTGCAATAGATAAGGCAATAAAAAATTTGGAAAAATTAAAAAGAATCATTTGGATAAATAAAAAAACTATTTCCTTGGTGGATTCTAGTAAGTTTATTCCTGGAAAAAAATATTCTATTTTTATAGAAAAAATATTATTTGGAAAAGCCGTTGTAATTGTAAATGAAAAATGGTTTGCGTCTTTGAATTATTTTGATTATTCAGGACCTCGAAAACTGCTAAAAAAAGGAAATGTGTTTGATATTATTGGAGATATTTATAGAAGGAATGGGACGCTTCATTTGATAGTCAAGAAAACAATATGATTTTTCAATATGCAATATGGTGCAAAGAAGGATTAAATGGAAGAATGAATTGAGAGTATTTTGTTTATATCAATATTTTAAAATTCAAGTAAATTATATATCTTTTATCAGATATGTGAATACCTGATTACTTTGGTAATTGGCATATTGAAAACTCTAATACATGGGCATAATTTTGGCCAATGCGATATATTTTTTATTCTCTTCTACGTTCAAGTTTCATTTGCATTCCGTATTTGGGACGTAATGTAATAAGCGGCTTTAACTCCACCTTGTGATTTATTTCATGATGCATCTTCCACTGCTTACAGAAAGTTGCAATTAATAGTATTCCTTCCATCCATGCAAATGGTTCACCTACACATCCTCTGATACCGCCTCCAAATGGAAAATAGCTGAATCGAGGAATATGCGATTTTATCTCTTTTGTCCATCTATCTGGATTAAAAAGTTCTGGGTCGGAAAAATAAATCGGATTTCGGTGCATTACGTATTGGCTCATTAATACAATTGAGCCTGATGGTATAATGTATTTGCCAACTTTGTAGTCATTTATAACTTGGCGACCCAGAGTCCATGCCGGAGGATAAAGTCGCATTGATTCTCTAAAGACCTTTTCGGTGTATTCTAATTTTGGCACATCTTTAATGGTTGGAACTCTTTTTTCAGTATTGTTGTTCCTGTAATTGTTATTATCGTTATTATTGCCAAGAACAGAATAGATCTCCTCATATAGTTTGGCCTCTACAGCTGGATTTTGTGATAATAGATAAAATGTCCATGTTAGTGCATTGGCTGTTGTTTCATGGCCTGCAAGAAAAATCGTCATCACCTCATCTCTTAATTGTGAATCACTCATTCGCTCAATTCCAGCTTCTTCATCTTGCGCATGCAATAATGTATATAACAAGTCCATTTGCTGTGGTGAAACTACTTTGTGCTCATTATCACGGTGTTCTTTAATCATGTCGTAAACTATAGAATCCAATTTCTTTTTTGCAACTTGAAAGTCTTTATTGATACGCAGTAATGGTATTTTCCCAATTAATCCGCCAAATGGCGTTAGAAGATGGTTAAAATATTCTGCACAAGTCAAAAGCGCATCCCCGGCCTGGTCTCCCTCTTCAGATTTTATATCTGAACCTAGTACTGCCTTACTAATAATGGATGATGTTACCTTTATCATCTCCTTATGAATATCTAAAGTAGTTCCATCATTCCATTGCTGGCACATATTTTCAGCATAAGTAGTCATAATTTCTCCATATTTTTTTACAAGATTTGGATGAAATGCTGGTTGTATTATTTTTCTTTGACGATCATGATATTCTCCTTCGCTGGTTACAAGACCTTCCCCCAATAGACGCTTTGAAACTTGTAGGCCTCTACTTTTTTTAAAATTCTTGTAGTTTCTGATTAATATGTCCTCTATATATTGTGGATTGTTAATCAAATAAACATGCTGTCTTCCAAAATAAAAATGAGCAATATCACCATAGGTATACGCAATATACATCAAGGTTTTGATTGGATCTCGTATAAAGTCTCGCAATATCTTGTTAGGCAAAATTGAGCGAGGCCCTGGAGGATATTTGGAAGAAGAAGGTGTAGCAGCAGCAGCAGCAGAAGGTGTTGCCATGATATATATCACTTTTTACTTTAATAATATATATAAATATATAAATTAAAATAGAAAACATAATAACCAAAACTTTTGATTATTAACTTTCAGTGATAATCTTACTAAAAGTTTTTACAAATTGTTAACTAATACAAGATCCAGTAAAACAATTGACCATCTGAAATAATTTGCCTATTTACAGATTTGTCTTTATGGCAATACGAATTATCTGTTTATACCGTACCTAAAATGTGATATTCAATTTACTAGATCGCGCATAATTAGAAACAATTTATTCTTTCAAGTATGATACTTATTTAGTTTCTATAAATACGCGATCGTAATTCTACAGTTTACAAGGCCTGCAACAATATCCAATACCTTATCATACTATCTCAATTTGTTCTAACTACATCACTCATTATCCTATACTTTTTCATTCTACAGATGGTATGCCCTATAACTATCCTTTTGTAGAATAACTAGTGCTATACTCTATTTCTTCTCGTGATAGTTCTTGATTTCTTTTCTTTCTATTAGGTATGGATGACAATTGTTCTGGGAAATCTTTTCTATGCCCAAATACCCAATGCCAAATACATTAACAATCTATTTAGAAGTAGCAGGATGTTTCTTCTTTTATACTGAATATGTGATCGTGTCTTCGTCCTTTCTTATAGTGGGTTTATGAAGGATATAGACATCTTTGTTGACCATAAACTGATTCTTGACAGCATGTATTTCTTTTTGCCTGAATAATACATCTTTCTTTTATTATCATCAACAGGTCTTGGTAGCTGTTGTTCTGCGGAATTTATGAAAACCAAGGAACTTGGAAGATATGCCAATTAGCACATGCTATCGGACTTCCCTTAACAAATAGTTTCTCTTATTAAGATTGAATCTTTTTGTTCTGAAATAACTTACCTTTAAATCTGAAAATGGAATGGTTTTTTGGACAATCTATCATACGAAAGCAATGAAAGGGTAAGACATTGACGAATTACTGATAACATAGCTCTTTATTCTAATTATGCAAAGATCTATTGAATGAGGGATGGTTATGATATATTTTAAATAATACGCATTTTCTATTGTCTTTATTCTATATCTATCTAACGACTAAAAAAAGAGTAGCATTAAAAATAGACTTGAGACATATGAAGAATAGATGGGTCATAGAAATTATAGATGGAGTCTGATTATATTTTTTGAATAGGATTACTATTATTTGGTATATATGAACTATGTTACCTGAAAATGTATGTATGAGTAATGGTCAAAATGAATAAATTGATTGAAAATAGAAATTAATCAACGTTACTAAATATAGTTTATATCAAAGCTTTTTGTAATTCTGGTATTATGTCTTCTGTGCCTATTTTTGTATCTCCTTCGTTTTGTGTTCTTGATTTTATTATCCCAGCTGCAGCATAACTATGTCCTCCACCGTGTAACCTTTGGGCAATAAGATCGCATCTTATATCCGAGCCGAGCTTTCTTCTAATACTCAATTTTCCGTCCGGTGCAAACAAAACTGCCAAATGAACGTCTTTTTGTAATTCAAATATTTTTTCTGCAATAATGCTTTTGGATAGTATCTGTGAAGATTCGACAACGGCTACTTTATAATTATTAATATTATGAATTGTGCAAGATCCAATTGCTTTTTGCATAGCCGATTCTTTCAATGGGAGATAATTGTGTTCATAAACTTCTTGAAAATCTTCATCCCAAAATATACCTTTAGATGCTTTATTAACTATTATTTGTAATTTTTTATAAGCATCCGGCAGGGTTAGAAAATATCTAATTAATTCGGGTAATGGTGGAAATTTATTTATTTGATCTGTTCTAAAATCAGATGCATGAGCAAATTTTGTCATTCTTTGGCACGCTGTTCTTTTTATTTTTAAAGTTTCACAAATTATTTCTGCAGCGCATTTTTGTTCGTCATCTTTTGACAATATTAATGTTGCAAAAGTTTTTACCTTCTCCTTCATGTTTTCACTCCAAAAATGGTGATCAATCCAAATAAATTTCCAACCGGATTCTTTTGCTTTAATTGCTGCATTTTCTATTGGTTTAACTTCGTCCAAATTATCAATGGATAAGTCGCTTATTATTACTGTGCCCTTTTTTGAAGATCTTAATACATTATTTTCTATCGTCTTTGATATCCCTAACATATTATTGTAACCATAATTTGTAAGATAAACTAGGGTATCTGGAAATGCATTTTTTAAAATAGCTCCACAAAATAAACCATCTACATCTTGTTGATGAGTTATTGATAAAATTCTATATTTTGTTTTTAACATTTCATAGTCATCAATCAATTTAGGTACAGATAAGAAGATTCGAATAACTATTTTATGAATTTATATGAATTTATGTAGATGAGAAAATGATCCAACCGGATGGTTATTATAAAATATAGTATTTAGGCTACAACTATTCTAAAATAATATTCTTAAAATATAAAATATTCTGATAATTATGTATTATGATGGCTCTGTTAACTTAAGGAAATGATATAGCTGAATATGTTCTATTTGATGTATGTCAAGTACAAGAAACAGAACGCCTTCAGAGTACATTGGCTATGGTCTATATTTGTACTTTCTTGGTTTGTCATTAAGGAACGTTGTTAAGGCATTGTCATTTTTACACATTATCAAGAGAAGTCACGTTGCAATCTGGAATTGGATTCAGAAATATCATCCTCAAAGGATATCATCACAAAGAAAGAGAATTTCAGAGTTAATAGTTGACGAGACAGTAATCAAGGTTGGTTCATCAGATTTCATCTGGTTATGGGTTACTATAGAGCCTAAAAACAGGGAAATTCTCGCTCTAACTATATCCAAGGAAAGAAACATGTTTGTTGCTGAAAGATTCCTATCGGGATTGGTTAGCACATATGGAAAGCATCCTACAGTTTCCACAGATGGAGGTACCTAGCATCATATTCATTCTTCATTCGAGAAAAGTCTGATAGAAAGAACCATTCAGTATATAAAGGATAGAACCAAAGAATGTTCCGATGACTACTTTCCTTGCAAGAGAAAAGATAAGAAATGTAATCTATTTCATGTTAAAAATCGGCTCAACCTGTTCGTAAATATACACAACAAGGAGGTGCTAAACGCCTAAGTTAACAGGACCATTATGATTCGCCATCTTGTGTTTTTTTTATTTTTTGCGGTCATTATTATTACTTTTACTAATTAACTTCAAACAATTTATTTTAAAAGTATAAAAATCAAGATCAACCGATCTATTTTTTTATATGTTGTTGGCTACTGATGATATTCTTTGTATATCTATAGGATCTATGGCGACCGTTGGTTTGATTATTGCACTTTATTTTTATAAAAAATCAAAGAGAAGGCTTAAAATCTATGAAACCGTTTATATCGAGCAAATCAATTTCATTAACCATTTCTTTTGCCTCTTGTGTTTCATCATTTTCTTTGCTCATACAGATATCATAGAATTTGCACCAAGGACATTTACTGCTTCTTATATTCTCTTTAAGCCTAGGAAGTATTGATACGTTGCTTTCTCGAAGTGATTTTTGAAATAAAGTTTTTCTCCTAATCATTTCATTCTTTAGCAACTCTCTTGCGATATCATCTTTAGGAAGAAATACCGACCAACTTTCTATTTCTGGAGCTCTAGAGTTTTTAGGTCTGATGAAATAGTCATTGCCATCTGAATCTGTTTTAATCCATTTCAGTTCTCTATTGTTATATCTTATAGAGATGATGCCTCTCTCTATGCCAGTTATGACTAGATAATATAGAAGTTGTCTTACGTAAGATTTAAACTGGTGATCGTAAATGCCTAGCCTTTTGTTGCTTAATGTATCTTTGAGTTCTACAATTTGGTCTTGGTTCATGATGTCAGGATGTGCAATCAAGCCATCCATTTCTAGATCCATCTGGGATACTCCCATATCTGCAAGGCTTGTGATTGCAGCCTCGCTTGATTCACCTCTTATGAAATGCTGAACTGATTCATTAGAGATCTCATCTAGTTCGGGGTTTTTTCTACCAAAGTATTGCTTTCTTATACATGTAGAAGGCAATATATCTGAAACATGAACATTATCTTCTACGTTTCTTCGTCTTTTCTCGTACCTTGATTTAAGGTTGTTTTGCAGTAAATTAGTAAATGTTGGATCTTTGCGTATTGTTATGGTCATGTTAAGTTTTTCACTATTGTTATCTTTTGGCACATGCCCATCTTTTATATGTGATTTTTTTTAAAAGATATATTGAACCCATCTGTATCAGTTACCGGTTATTTTGTTTCTCTTCATCTTATTTTATCTTATCCTAAATCGAATTATGCTCTCTTGTTTCTATTTAATCATATTATTTTTACATTATATTATGCTACTTTTCTAAAGAGTATACTAATTAATTTTATATTTTGAAATTGTTAATATGCCTGTTTATCAAACACCCTTTTTTAAGGATAAAAATAGGTTTTATATCTATCTATCTTTTGCCCGTTCTTTTTCTTTCCTTTTGTATTGAGCGCATATGTATTATATTGTTTGAGAACAATTTTCCTATTCCTTGCATTGTTGTGTTTAAATAATACAATGGGGTTTTACCTTTATTTTATTTTCCATAATGTTTTGTTGCATGATTACTCCATTTCCAAATACATTTAGCTAGCGTCAACCAGTAAACCATATGAAATGGTCCAACTACAACCAATCTCTAGTTAGACGTGGTGAAATATTGATAGGGTTTGATGTCATTAACAACTGGGAAACTGAACTAAAAGAGATGAACAAAGACAAGGTGGGTGAACCATTTAGTTATCCTGATATCTTTCTTCTTTTACTTAGATATGCCAAAGTATACTTTCATTTACCATTTAGTCAAACAGAAGAAATCTCTTGCATAATTATTTGTAAACAGCTTTATGTCCAATCATAATTCATCAACCTGTTCTCTCATTGCTTTCGTATGATAGACTGTCCAAAAAACCATTACTTTTTAAATCATTTACTGGACTAACAATAAAAGAATT
>JAICXY010000146.1 GCA_025934495.1 Candidatus Nitrosocosmicus sp. | reverse complement strand
CCTGAACGTTCACGTTCAATTATCATTTTATACCTATTTTCAATTATATCCATTTGTTATTACACTCTAAGACTAGAGTGTCAACTATGTTAGGAAGCTAAAATGTCAACTATGTTAGGAAGCAGTACAGATAATAAATATAAAAAGATGCTTGAATGTATTATGGACCGAAAATTATTCCGAGTTCCTATATAGATGACGTTCAAGTTATATTAATCTCTTTTACCTATTTAGGATTATACTTAAATCTTTTAGCATAAGTATATTCTATATGTTATATATTAAAAGCTTGTTTACTTTATCAAAAGATTATATTGTGATTAAACTGTCTCCTTCGGATTATGATCAAAAATACAAAGAAAAAGCGAATTGATATATGTCAATGCAAGTTAATAAGAAAAAAAGTAAATGTGAGTGATCTATGATCTTGTATAATTAACATCATTTAAAAATTATAAAAAACTATTATTTGTTCAAGTTAATAATAATCAAAATCAAATTAACATCTTACAAATAACTATTGAAAATTTACGTTTGATATATGAATCTATTTAATACAATGGATCTTGTTCTAGTTTGGTACGAATATTTTCTATTATGGGACGAGCAATTCAGTGATGCGAGGGCTTTCCTGTATATCCTAATTCTATATAAATATCATCTACCATATAGAGTAACTTAAGAATATATGGTCCTAGCAACTCTTGATCAACTTTTGATATATTACCATAGCCTTTAGAAAACTTTTCAGGTCGTGTATCTTCAAGAGTAGTCCATATCTCATTCAAGTCGCCTATAATACTTCGTACAAAAGATCGCTCTTCTTGCTGTAATGCGAACTTATCTTTCATTTGATTAATTTCATAAAGCATGAAATTAAGGATGCTTAATACTTTTGTTTTGCGTTCGTAATCTATATCATTTTTAAACGAATATAAAATAAAGGAAGAATTGTTTGTATTGTGTTCTAATTTACTGATCATATCATGTAAATAATTCTCTATTAATTGAAGGCGGACCTGTAGAATTCTTATGTGATTATAGTCCATTTTATTGATTATTTACCTAATGTATGGCTAGAGGTGCCGTTTGCTTCAGATATTAGGAATATAATAATGATTCTGAAAATTCAAAGTTATTATTTGTTAAATTTTTTAAAAATATCGATAAATTTTCAAACTTTAAATTGTATTTGCATGTTAAGGTCGGTTTCAATCTATTGTCCGAATTTATTCCTATCGATATATCTGCCTTGTTAAAAGCTGGATTATCATTTTCAGAGTCGCCTAGATAAATTATTTTTCCTTTACGATTATTTAAATTGAATAACTCTGAAACTACATAATCATATGCATTTTCTTTATTAACGTGACCACTATATATGTCAATAAAAGGATGAGTTGAATATTCTTGAATAAAAAATTTTTGTAGATAATAGTAAAAATGATCTTCTACCATTTTTGATTTTTCATGGTTTTTAAATACATTAAATAAACTTTTTTTAATTATGTGTTTATATCTTTTTTTATTTATATTCCAATCATCATCGTTTCTCCAATCTATTGTAATGCCTCCAAGTACATCTTTACCAATTGTTAAATATTTTTTTTCAATATTTATCTTTGAATACTTCATTTCAAAATAATTTGCTAGTTTATTTAAAATAGTAGAACAGTTCTGTATAGTTTCATGGTCAACTAATAAATGCCTTGAAACAATAGAAATATTATTAACAGGTTTAAAATCATAATGATCTGATTTATTGTTGTCTGCTACTAAAATGGAATCTTTTGTATTATCTTTATTGTCTAAAAACAGAGTTTCCATACCTAAAATACAAGATATCATTTTCGAAAAGCTTTTTACTCTATTATAAATAAAATAAAAATCTTTACTAGATATTATGCATATCGGGATACTTTTAGATAAACCATACAATACTTCTTCCAACTTGTGTGAAATAGCATCTAATTTATCATCATTTGTATTAATTCGTGATGTTGGACAAAGTGTTCCATCATAATCTGACAATACTGCAATAACCTTATTTGTATCCAATATATACCCGTATTATAAAAATAATTAATAAATGTAATCATTGTTACAATCTGTTTTATTAACAGTTCTGTGAAAGGTATATTTGTTTTTCTGTAAAATAATAGTATTTGTTTTGCTAGGGGAACATCCTTAGCTTGCCGCCATTAACTAATCTATAAGGGATACATTTTTTAAACATGAAATAAAGTATAGAGATCTAAAATGCTCTGTTAAATGATTATATAGTAATAATAAAACTAGCAACATAATTTCCTTTCTTCAGTTACTCATTTTTGATTCCTATTAATTATGAAAGTATTATAAACACATGATGGCTTTATTCTGTTATACATAGAATATAATGCCTATAATAGAAGTATTATTGATACCATCCTTGATTAGTTTGATGATTTGTAAAACCGTTGCTACTATGCCGAAGCCTTCAAATGTTGATATTATAAAGTTTATCGAAGTGCTTTGTTGCATGATTCTTATAATCTTTAATTCTATGATGGATTATGTCTAAATTGATATTAGCTTATTGTAAAAGGATGCTTTTAACATCATTTCCTGTATTATATTTTTCAGTCTAACCAAATATACATACTCTCTATCAAGCGTTCTTTTTATAGAAGAAAATACTGTTTCTACCACCAATCCATCTTTGTCCATAGCTTACAATGCTGTCCTTCCATTTTTGCAAATCATTTTTCTGGGATATAACGAACAAGTTCCTGAGGATGTCCCTTTTTTCCATCTAACTCTCCATTTAATCTAGGATAGAAAGTACTTTCCCTTTAGCATGCCCTTGTGCAACTCCTTCTTTGTTTTGTCTATATGGAAGATGAAAGTATACCTTGGCATAACCAAGCAAGAGAAGGAGAAAGGTGTTTGGATAGTGAAATGGCTCTTCGATTTTATCTTCATTTATCTCCTGATTCGGTATCCCAGTTGTTTATAACGTCAAATCCTAACAAGTATTTCGTCTCTTCTGACTAGATATTGATTGTAATCGGACCATTTCATATGATTTCTTTAGAGATGTTATGCTTTGTTGCATGATTATACATTTCTAAATACATTTAGCTAGCATCTACTAACAAATTGTATGGACTGGCCCTCATACAACCAATCCCTAGTTAGACGTGGTGAAATCTTGCTAGGCTTTGATATCATTGATAACTGGGATACTGAATTAAAAGAGATGAACAAAGACAAAGTCGGAGAGCCATTTCTTTATCCAAATACTTTTCTTCTTTTACTTGGCTATGCCAAGGCATATTTTCATTTGCCATATAGACAAACCGAAGGAATAGCACAAGGCCACGCTAAAGGAAAAGTACCTTCTATACCAGATTTTACAACGATAAATAGAAGGATAAATAGGTTAGACATCAAGATAGATGATAACAAAAGCAAGAAATTCAAAGACGAGTATATTATTATTGCAATAGACAGTACCGGCATCAAAGTAACAAATAGAGGTCAGTGGATGAGAGACAAGTGGCATTTAAAAAATAAGAAAGGGTATTTAAAAATACATGTTGCAGTTAATGCCCAGACTAAGAAAATTCTTTCTATAAAGATAACTGATGAGCATGTACATGACAATAAAACATTACCAGAATTGGTCAATGAAGTTATAGAATCAGATAGCATGGTATCAATAGGTAAACTATTTGCTGATGGTGCTTATGATAGTAATAATATTTTTAGATATTTATCAGACAATGGAATCCAGCCTTGTATTAAAGTAAGAAAGACTGCTAGAGTTCGATTAAAAAAAGGAAACATTCTAAGAAATCTATCAGTCATAGCTCAGAAAAATGATTTACAAAAATGGAAAGACAGCGTAAGCTATGGAAAGCGGTGGATTGTTGAAACTGTATTCTCTTGTCTAAAAAGAAGATTTGGAGAATACGTATACTCGATTAAACTGAAAAATATGATACAGGAAATGATGTTAAAAGCATCGTTGTATAATAAGTTGATATCTGTTTAAGAAAACAAATAGGAAAATAATGGATTTTAATAATCATGCAACAGAGCATGATAAAAGTTACAATAAGGTTAATTATCGTTGGAATGCCCAGAATTTTAATAAAGGTTATAAATGGTAGAGAAATGCCACTTTGAAGTGCAATCAAAAGGTTTTGAGGATTTCCAATTGGGGTCATCGTACTTCCTATAGTAATTCCAAAAGATAGAGCAATTAGAAGGATTTGTGGTCTAATACCAACCTGCCTTGAAATATGTGCAATCAGTGGGACTCCAACTAAAGCTATAGTATCATTTACCAAAAATGCAGAAAGTAATCCCATACCAACAACAAATACCATTAGTATCAAATCTGGATGATTGTTTGTGCTTTTTAACATCCTTACTGCCACTACCTTAAGTACTCCAGACCTATCCAGTGCTGAAACAATACTAAACATTCCAAAAAGAAAGCCTATCACATCCAAATTGATTGATTTGATTGCGGAATCTACACTTATGATTTGAAAGACAACCATAAGCGCAGCACCTATCAGCATTGAGGTCCATATTGGGATTTTAAATTTTCCTCTTCTGCATATGATGAGAAAATAAACTACAGCAAAAATTGCTATTGCAATATATGGATGTTGCACTATATTTATAGTGAAATTTTGTCTGGTTTTATTTTTATCTTATATAATATATCTCAATGGCACTGTTCACTTAAGATTTATTTCCTTATTATAATAGTCTACAAATAGATTCAACCAATTAATTACGTGCTTTAGTTTACATTTCTTTCTTTTGTAAGGAAAATAATCATCAAAGCATTCATTGTTCTATCCTTTATGTATTGCTAAATTGTTCTTTCAATAATGCTTTTCTCAAAGGAGGAATGAATATATTGTGGTAGTTTCAAAAACTTACATACTTGCGGTAGATGCCATGTACCACCGTCAGTGGAAACGGGATGTTCATCATCTTTCTCTTGACCCATTACTCGATAATTAGGTTGTAAATTACGGAATAATATCCATCTACAAAGTTTAAACTTTTGAGATCAATTGCCAAGTCAATAAACACAATATTTAAAATATTATTTTTTGTGGAATGATAGTCCCGCAAAGTGATCCATTGAATCTTGACATTTTTTCAAGAGTTCTTTTAACTCTAAAATTTTAGGTGATTCATCTATCCAATCTAAAGACAAAGCTTTGCCAGCCCACCTATGCAATCCATCAAGAACCTCCTCCATCTCTTCTACTTCTTCCTGTGTAAATTTATTATTTCTAATATTTAGATCAATTTCATCAATAAATTCTTCACACTCTTCAACAATTTCATCATATTGTTTATCTCTCTCTTTTCTATATATATCTAAAATTTCATCATGTTCTTTTTTATCCAATTCAGTTGTTGTTATTTTTACAAATTTCCCTTCAGAGAGAATGATTTTGGATATTTTCTCTATTTTTTCTCTATTTCCTTCATTATTTGGAAGTATACATAAAGACATTTGAGGATATAAAGCGCCTAGTTTTTTAAAATCTCTCCAAACTCTTACTTTTAATTTGGATGGTTCTGAAGGTACATCATATAAAACTATGATCCATGATGATGGTTTTTTAATCATCTATTTATTTTCTACTATTATATAACTAATAATAAAACTATCTTTGTGGAACAACAATAACAACAACAATTATGCTAATACCTAAAATTGATGTTTTATTGCATGATTCAGTAAATCGTTTTTTGTTAACATTTTAGTCGTAAGGAAGTTACGCAAATAGTCAATAATTCAATTAGTTTTGCAATGGATAAGGTATATTTAACAGTATTTCGAATCATGCAAAAGCACATAATTGGTATATACTATTATGACGTCAAATGAGAATATAAAATGTAACATAAATTACATTTATAATCTATTCATGCGATCATAATGCTAGATTCAAATGAGTAGTAATAATAATATTCAATTAATAGTAAGAATAAACGGCACTCTTCCCGATATCACAACCTTGGGTAATGAAGAACTATCTGAAAGAGCTGCAGAAGTAAAAAATCAGAATATAATTTCAAATACATCTTGTTCCATTTTTTCCAAAAGTGATACGAATCAAATATTTCACATATTAGTCGATGTAGGCCAAGGAATAGTCCAAAGTATTGAAAAAGGAAGTTCTAATCTTGGATTTGAAACATCATCATCATTTCAATATCTACCAGATATAGTATTGATAACTCATGCTCATAATGATCATATTAAAGAACTTCCAATTCTCACAGAAAAGGCAATTAATAATTCAAGGAAATTAAATATATTTTGTACTGCAGAGTGTTATAATCAAATTCTCAAAGAATTTCCCCAACTTTCTTCAATTGCAAATGAAAGTACGAATATTTCATTTAATATAGTACAACCAAATAGCACTTTTAATATAAATCAATTTTTACCAATTAGTATAAGTACACAAACTAGGAATTTCTAAAACATAGAGGAAAATTTTTGATAAAGTTTGAATACATAAGCTAAATGGTATTCGATAACACCGATTTTAGCAAATCATGGTGATAATTATCATCTTGTTGGCTCGGTTATCTATATAATCAAGACAATGAATAAAAAAATAATAATTGGATGGGACTTTCTTTCATTACCCGATGTAGATGAACATGCCTTATGGAATCCGGATCTTCTTATCCTAGGTACTCAAAATTATAATCCACATCCAGAAACAGGAATGATTTCTGTGACTGATGCATTTCCACTAATTAGGAGATGGAAT
>JAICXY010000149.1 GCA_025934495.1 Candidatus Nitrosocosmicus sp. | reverse complement strand
GGTTGTGGTTGTTGTGTTGGTGATTGTGGTTGTTGTATTTGTGGTTCGGATGTTGAAGGTTGTGGTTGTTGTGTTGGTGATTGTGGTTGTTGTATTTGTGGTTCGGATGTTGAAGGTTGTGGTTGTTGTGTTGGTGATTGTTGTATTTGTGGTTCGGATGTTGAAGGTTGTGGTTGTTGTGTTGGTGATTGTGGTTGTTGTGTGGGTTCGGATGTTGAAGGTTGTTCTATAGAAGATGATGTCAAAGTTGATTCGCTGCTAACATTAGATGGAGTTTGTTGTGATGATTGTGATGGTTCGGATTTTTCTGATTCTAATGGATCCTCTACATTTAATAATGTTTTAACTCTTTGAGTAAGATTAATAGTATGAGATTCTTCCTCCACCATTTTAATAGCCTTGACTGCTAAACCTAGACCCTCCGGATCTCTTCCAGTAACAACTACAATACCATTCTGTCCTATTATTACTCTTGTTAGTGTTGCTTGTTCTATAGTTTGAATCATTGAACCTCGTTTTCCAATTAGTCGTGGAACACGAGTAGGAGAAATTTTTATGAATTCACCATATGGAATTTTTCCAAGATCTTTATCTTGAACTGTCAACATTGGGTCTCTAGTTCGATCAAAAGAAACAATTCTTGCAATAATTAAATCGCCAATACTCAACTGTCTACCCATATCATCTCTTGCAGGCGAGAAATCTCTTCCGAATACGTCTTGTGCTGGAAGGTGAGCAAAAAAACATGAATTAATATCTACATCCCAAGATAAAGAGGAACGATCAATAACTTTTCCTATTACCAAATCATTGACTCGGGGAATATATACCCCCGATAAAGGTATGACTTTTACACCGTCTTTGCCTGCCTCTGCAATTCCTACTCGTGTTGAAATCAAATAATCGCCACTTTTCATAACATTCATCAAGGGTTTATAATTACCCTCTATAATTTTATCTCCAGGTATAACATATCTTCTTTTAATTTCTTGCATATTAAAAATTGACTACCTCCAATAAAATAACGTATACATAATGTAATGATTTCATGTATCTATAATCAATTATTTAGAAATTGTTCTATAATATAATCTGTAAGTCCATTATTCTTTAACTTGTGCGGTCCCTTTAGTTAATGAACCCAGACGATCAAGGAAATTTCCCCTAATGCCAGCATTTATTCCTATCCTCACTTTTAGTGAACCGTCTGAAAGCCATTCCTCAGAAATCATAGATCCAGCCGATTTAATAAAACTAACACTATTGGATGCAAAAGATTTAGGTATAGTAATAGTTAAGTTTAGAGTCTCAGATGCTAGTGGCAGGATTTTTCTGAGAGAATCAACAACTAATTTTATTTGATCTTCTGGCTTTTTGAAAGGATCGATAACTACTCTGACATCTTCTAGCGCATTTTCTATCCTTGGGATAGGATGAGGTAATTTAGTTTTTGGATCTACAAAGTTTTTATTTATAAATTGAATTATCTGTTTTCTCTTCTCTTCAACCATTTTCCTTCTTTGATCGGTGGTAAGATTTAATTCGCCTTTAGTTAAAATTTGTTTTATAATTTCCGTAGAATTAGTGGTCTTGAAGTGTTTCTTCAGTTTATCATCACTTACCCTAGAACCTTTATTAGCATCAGAATAGATTTCATCTGAAATCAAAATAGAAGAAAGATCAGATCTCTTACCTAATTTATATTCGAGTGCAAGATCAGGTTTTACTAATATTTCAAATTTATCGTTGCCCATAATTAATTTAACAGTAGTACTCTTGGAATCACCCATATCATAGAAATTTATTTGTTATATATTAATATAATAATATCTGTTTAAAATCCATTACATTTTTAATATGTATAAGACTAAAATTTCCTGATTTGATCTCAATAGATTTAAAGGTTATTGAGAAACAAGATGAAAAAATAACCATTAAATTTAATAATGTACCTCGTGAATATGTAAACGCATTAAGACGATTATCAATAAGCGAGGTACCTACTTTTGCTATCGATGATGTTGTTATTTTGGAAAACTCATCAGTTATGCATGATGAAGCTGTTGCACACAGGCTTGGGCTTATTCCATTAAGAACAGATTTAAAAAAATTTAATTTACCCAATGAATGTAACTGTAATAGTACATTAGGATGTACAAATTGTAGAGTATTATTACAACTTGATGCAGAAGCTAAAGACAAGACTAAAACGATTACAACCTCTGAAATAATATCAGAAGATGATTTTGTAAAACCTGTTAATCAAGATATTCCCATTATATCATTGGCACCTGGTCAAAAAATAAAATTTGAAGCATATGCAAGGTTAGGATTGGGCAAAGATCATGCCAAATGGCAGGCAGCTACCACATCTGTAGTAAAATATGAGGAGAGCAACGAAAGTGAAATTTATTTGATTATAGAATCTAATGGAGCACTTACAGCTGAAGAAATAGTAATAGCAGCAGCAGAAAAACTCAATTCTCATATTAAAAACTTTGGTGAAACTATACGTTCTGTTAAAGCACTAACCACCTCTAGGTAAATTTATTTGGTACTGAATACATTTTTAAATAGAACAGCATATAATGTTTAACGATACTTTAGTAGATAGCACAATTTGGATGCTTCGTAAAGCATTCAAAAATAATAAGGCAAAAATTTGGAAAGCCTTAGAAAAAGAATTTCAAAAATCCAGATCTAATAGAAGACTGGTTAATATTCAAAAATTAAATAAAGTTACTAATAATGGAGATATTATAATTATACCAGGCAAAGTTTTAGGAAATGGAACCTTGGGGCACAAATTAACAGTTTGTGCATATTCGTTTTCAGAAACGGCTTTAAATAAGCTAAATGAATCTGGCACAGAAGTAATATCGCTACAATCATTAATAAACAGACATCCTGATGGAAAAGGTGTAAAAATAATTGGTTAAAAAAGAACAAAACCAAAACCAGCAGCAGCAGCAGCAGGGACAGGAACAGAAAGAGCAAACAAATTATCAACAAAATAAACACATAGTGGTTGACGCTTCAAACTGTATTTCAGGAAGGTTGTGTTCCAAAGTTTCAAAGTTATTGCTTCAAGGAAATAGAGTTTCGGTGGTAAATGCAGAAAAAGTTATGGTATCTGGAAACAGATACGAAGTTATTGAAAGTTACAAAAAACGTTTAGAAGTGTCATCAGTAACTAATCCTATTAATGGTCCATTTCATCCTAGGAGACCAGATACAATAATTACCAAAATGATTAGGGGGATGGTACCAAAGAGAAAATCCAGCGGTATACAATCTTTTAAAAGGTTAAGAGTATACATAGGAATTCCAGATGAATTAAAAAATTCAACAATGAAAACGTTTGATGATACTAAAATTACAAGACAAGAATCATTTTATATATCAATGAGTGATGTAGCAAAACAGATAGGATGGAAAGGAGTAGTATAAAGAGACATGAATAAAATAGATCTGTATCCAGGACAAAGGAAAACATGTAGGGCTGTAGCTACAATAGTCAAAGGTAATGGAAAAATAAGAATAAACAACATACCAGCAGAGGTCATTAGACCAGAGGTTGCAAAGGAACTAATTTTAACACCTGCCCATATAATTGGCGAGCTAAGAGATAGAGTAGATGTTAGTGTGCATGTAAATGGAGGAGGATTCATGGGTCAAGCATTTGCAAGTGCGGTAGCTATTTCACGGGCCTTTACAGGGGAAACAAAAGGAGCAAAAGAACCAAAAGAACATCCATTTACAAAAAGTGTAAGAGAAGAAATAAAGAGCAAAATTATAGAGTTTGACAGGCACTTGTTAGCAGGAGATCCAAGACAAACTGAAGCAAAGAAATTCGGCGGTCCAGGAGCAAGAAGAAGAAAACAGAAATCATATCGTTAAATTTTTAACTTTTATTTTATTAACAATCAATAATTTAAAATGCCAATTAATGGTGTAGATATAGACCAATACATATTATTGATTTTTTATCCAAGTATCGTATTTTTTACAATAGGATATATTACAAAAAAAAGGAATATTAAAAGGTCAATAACATATTTGGTACAAGCTATAGTTTGTTTTGTTTTTTCTATTGCATATTATCTTTTTATACCACAAGATGGAGCGTTTGGTCTTGCATTAATATTAGGATTATTTGGAATTTTACTTTTAATTTTAGCTAGAAAAGAAAAGATAAACCCTGAGGAAGAGGAAAAAGAAGAGGAAGAGGAAAAAAATGAACAAAAGAATAATGGTAGTAGCGGCTAATCATATTATAGTGAAAGAAGAAAGAGAAAAGATAAAGTATATAGAAATTGAATATAATGATATTATCCAAAGCAGAATTAGGCAATATATAATGAATATAAAAATAGAATAAAATTGCTTTGTTGTATGATACAAAAACAATTAAAAGTACATCACTTTCTAGCCAATCAAATTTAATTATGACTATTTTTAACCTGCTGTTGCTTATTCTAAAACGTTAACAAAAAATGATTTAAAATAATCGTGCAACAAAACAGAATAAAATCAAAACATAATATTCCTAATCATAAAGTAAGGATAAACAAACCTAGAAATCAATAAAACATATCAAATCATATATCTTTCTTTCCACAAATCTCAAATGCAAATGCGATGGACCCTACAATTGAACCATCTTTTCTCAATTGATAAAAGTTGTTGGTATTCTTTGGCATTAGACCCTGTTTTAGAGAGAAAATATCGTTTGGTGGTAATTCCAATTTTAACATCTCTTTTCCCAAAATTTTATCCCAAGTTGCTTTATCAAAATCAAAATTATTTTTTATTGCAATAAAGGAAATTATTCTATTGGTATTAGATTTGTCAACTATAATAAAATAATCAAGGTCATCTTTTATTGGAAAAGGATCCGGTACGGTAAAAGAATCTATTTTGATATAGGGGGATAATTTCTTTTTGAATTCATAGGCCATATAGGACATGAGAGAAAAATCCGAAATTGATAAATCTTTAATGTTTACTGCAATCTCATTTGGACTTTTTGCTAGCACAAGATAATTAAAATCATATCTTATTAATTTATTTTGATAAAATATAGATGCTAGTTAGAAGACTTAACAAATTTGTTTTATTATGTATTTTAAATTCACTACTCTCTTTTTTAAAAAAACATCTAGTGGATAATAATAAAAAGGAAATAGATAATCTTTTCATATTTTTATTAAGCCAAGTACTATTATCATAGTAGTTTTTATGATGACTTGATATCTTGACATTATTCTAAATAATCATTAGATCTTGCATAATCAGACGCCTATCAAAATTTGAGGCTATCGATGAAATTATGTAATTTACATTTTAATTTACTGATTATGATCACTATGAATTCAACCATTAGAAATTTTTCTAATGGTCCTAATTATGCAAGAGATCTATTATTCATTATTATGTACTTTTTAATTCCAAGCAGATAAAACAAATGCATTATCATCATTTTCTTTTTAGCAGCCCTCTCTATTCGGAAGTAGCACACAGTGATATTGTCAATAATAAATGAGTTGTCATAACTGAATGTATATTTTATTCCATCAACAAGGAATGAAGAGGATTTTATAAATATTAAGCATAAAATCGAATCATAATGTTTATACACACTCTCACGGTTTGAACTGCAATTCATCATAACCATAACCTTGCAGAAATTCCTAATCCAAAAACAAGCATAATTAACTATCTGTCATATGGTTATAATAAAGATAAAGATTATTGGGATAACGACCCCATTTTACCTAATAGTAAATTTTCTTTTTCGATTATTTCTTTTTCTAGCTGCAATTTCTCTGAATTCAGACTTGCTAGAAGTTGATTAGCGGAAATAATCCTGTTTTCCATTTCTTTAAGATTATTTTGACTTTTTAAAAGATCTGTAACATCTTGTTTGTTTAAACCTTCTTTTTTTATCCTCCGAAATAGATGCAGAAAGAGTGGAAAATCATCTTTTAACTCTCGATAAATAATAGTTAATTTTTTTCTATTAGTTAAATCCAGATAATCATAGTAAAAGGCTCGTACTTGATCAGAATCTAAATCCAATTCAATTACAATATCTACAAGGGATTTGCCTTCTTTAAACATTTGAAAGCTTTGAGCATAATAACTCTTGTCTGTTAGTTTTCTATTTTGTACCAATTCTACTTCACTCTCTTCAGGAGCATCATTATCCCCAGCGGCTTTTCGAGTAATGCGGCCGATATTCTTTAAGGATATATGGACCAATTTGGCGATTTCTCTTGTTGTCTTTCCTTCATTTGTAAGTTTAAGTACAAGTTCTTCTTTTTCTTTTTTATTTAATACCACTATGACTATTCATATAGTAATTTATTTATAAATAAAATATTTTGATTCCCTTGATGCTCCTTAAGCCTTATGCCGATTCCCTTGATGCTCCTTAAGCCTTATGCCGATTCCCTTGATGCTCCTTAAGCCTTATGCCGATTCCCTTGATGCT
>JAICXY010000031.1 GCA_025934495.1 Candidatus Nitrosocosmicus sp. | reverse complement strand
TATATCAAGGATAGAACCGAGTGCTTTGACGACTATTTTCCTTGTAGAAAAAAGAAATGCAAACTAAAGCATATAAGAAATTGGTTAAACCTATTTGTTTGCTACTATAACAGAGGAATAAGGGCTTAAGTTAACAGAGCCTCTCTATAAATTTGATCATTACAAACAAGTTTAATAAAATAGGGAAGTGAAAACGATAATCAATTATAATCCCAACTTGATTTTTAAAAATACTATATGGAAACAAACCGATATAAAAATTAGCGTTACTAAATAATACAATTTATAGAATTATACAATTAGTGATGGTATATCCGATACATCAAAATCCTACAAAAATCTAATATTAAATAGTATTTTATTTAGAAGAGTTGTTTATTAAATTATATGGATGACGGTATTTGAACAAGGTTAATAATATAAGGAAAATGTTCAATAAAAATATTCACTTTCATAAAAAAATAGATGGAAGAATAACTGTCATCATATTTGCATTAATCATAATTTTAACTTCTTTTACATTATTCTTTTATTTTCAACAACAATCAGAAAATAGAATTAAAAATACCATATTTGAACAACAACAAAAAGAACAAATGGATACAACAAAAGCACTTGCTGAAAATATTCAATCTAATTTATTTTTTATAAAAGCAAATATCCAAGGGCTTGCTTATTCTAAATATTTACAAGAGGGAGATTTTCAATCAGACGGTACCCACAAGGTTTTGGAAAGCAGATATATCCAGATCAATGAAATTACACCCATAGATAGGCTATTTCTACTTGATAAAAATGGGATTGCAAAAGTAAACATGGTTTCAAAAGGGCAAAAAGCATATAACAACCAAAATTTTTCTGATAGAGAAATATTCCGTCTTGCAAAGAATACTTTATCTCCTGTATTTTCTAATGGATATATAGGAAAAGATGGTAATATTAAAATTGGTGTTTCTTATCCCATTATTACAAATAATACACGAAAAGCGTTTATAGGAGTAATTGGAGTTGTTATTCCTGCAAGCAGTTTCTTCAAGCATTTTGGAAATATATATGATATAAATTCTCAATATCTCGTAGTACTTGATAGTAAGGCGGTCCAACTAATTCATCCATTGCAATCATTGATTGGATTGCCTTTTTTTGGTAATAAATCTCAAAACATCACAGGACACAATGAATTGCTTAATAATATGGTGAAATCAGTAATGGACGGGAACCCATCTTCTGTTATATATGCCATTAATAAAGGTGAAAGACTAAACACAGGCTATCCAATTTCAGTTGATGCAAATACAAGCCCACGATATTCTCTATTTGTGATAACTCCTACATCATCTATATATTCAAAAATTAATGATGTAATCTCTATTGAAAGATCAGAAATGTTTTCACTTATTGCCGGTTTTACTACTGCGATTATGATTTTAATTATATTTTTAATCCGATGGAATAATACATTGGATAAAGAGGTAAAAAGAAGAACAAATGAATTGGAAGAATCAAATAAGCAGATCTCAATTACAAATACAAAACTTGAAGCAGCCAACGATCAACTCAAAGTTCATGATAAAATGCAAAAGGAATTCATCAATATCGCAGCTCATGAATTAAGGACTCCAATACAACCTATCCTAGGTTTAACAGAACTTTTTAAGAATAAAGTAAAAGATACAGAAGAAAAGGAATTACTGGATGTCATCATTAAAAATACCAAACGATTAAAGAATTTAACTGAAGATATTTTAGACATTACTAGATTTGAAAGTAGTACATTACATCTAAATAAAGAAGAATTTAATATTGACGAATTAATTCAAACTATTATCAAAGAATTTAAAAAAAGCTTAAATGATAATAAAAAAATGAAATTCGAGTACAAAAATAATAATTTAAATCCACACATAGTTTATGCGGATAAAAATAGAATATCTCAAGTAATTTCAAATTTGATTAATAATTCTATAAAGTTTATTATAAAAGAAGGAACAATTTTTATAGATATCGAAAAGGGAAAAATAAATGGTAACGATGTTAATGAAATAGTTTTATTAAAAATAAAAGATACAGGATCGGGCGTTGATAATGATATCCTACCAAATCTTTTTAGGAAATTCACTACAAAATCATTTCAAGGCACTGGTTTGGGGTTATATATCTGCAAAAATATTATTGAGGCTCATGGCGGAAAAATATGGGCAGAAAATAATGAGGATGGCATTGGAGCAACATTCTCTTTTTATTTATATTTAAAAAGTTAATTTGTTTTTTGTATTGTATTCTTTTTCATTGTAAAAGATTTAAAGAAATAATGTTCAAAAGATCTTGATGCAAAATAGGGAAATTTATCTGTCCATTAAAAAAATAAAAGCAATTTGATTATCACCAAATCTCCTTCCTATAATTCTTAGACATGGTTTAATTACTGACGCGTTTGATAACTATCAAATATTGAACTTGAGATCCCTAATTAGAAATAATCTAACCTTCAAGTATGGTATTATATTCAAAGAGCCTAACCCAAAACAATTTTTCAATAAATGATTATACTATAGGCCACCATTATAAATAAAATCGGTATCCACCATTCTTATCGTATCTAATTAGTTTCTAGAGCCCATTATGACATCATCAATATGTTCTTTCCATAACCTACTTTTTTTGTAGAAGAATGTTTCTTTTGATACATTGTCTCTTTCAGGTATTCTTCTTCTATTTGGCTTATTTGATATGCTTTTTTTGTAGGATTATTTTATTCGTTATCTGTTAACGTATTGTTGATATAATTATTACGGAAACAGTGGATATTAGATACCATTTATCCAACCGAAGTAGTTTTAACTGTTTTTGAATATACTACAAAGTTTATGTAGTATATTATTGAAACATGGTATAAACCATATCCGTATTGTAAAAGATATTAAAATCTCTGTGCAACATATAGAAAAGGTCTGCGATATTTCTTTCCTCGCCATAATGAACCCCCGGTATATGACCTATCAAGATACAGAATAATAGAAAGATGATATATTCGCCCTGTTGATCTTATATTTAGGACAATTTATCTCAAATTTATCTAAATAGTTATTTTAAAGTTGTTTTGACATTTATTGAAAATAGGGCTCTGTCAAGTTGTCGTTTGGTGGCAAGTTAATGTAGTAGTGTAAAAAACCGTTTGATAATTCTATATAAACCAATAGATTGATATAATAAACTTTGTTATGTATTATAATCTAATGACTGACTTAGATAAAGATGTAAAGAAAATGAAAAATGCAGAACAGAATGTAAATGCAAAAGAAAAGACTATTGAAGACCATGCAGAGGGCAAGCCAAGTTCAGAGACATTGAACAAGGCAAAAGAAAAAGTAAAAGACGCCTTCTCTTAATTTTTTTAATAATAATGCATATTTATTTAGAAATAATTTAAAAAGCTATAAGCAAGTAACATTTATATTAATCCTGTGTATGTCAAGTTCCAAAATAATGGGGTTAGAAGACTAATAAGTTTTTTGTGAAACATGTAATGAAGAATTAGTGTATAAACAGAATTTTTCCAAAGAACATCGTAAAATATCCCTCTTATAGAAGTTATAGAATAAATTAAAATAATTATTATGTATCACGAGGATACCAATATAGGTTAAACCCTGTTCCGCAACAAGATGGAAGGGATGAATGGCGAAATCAGAGATAGAGAGAAGACCACGAGAGGTTTGAAAAGATTGATCCTCCCATCTTGAAGGGTTGTCAGATATTTCATAATTATATTAGAAAACATCAGGCACTAGGTAAGCCTCCAGTTGAGGAGTGCGGAATTAAAGTAGAAGGCATTAACAAATGGATAACATTGATACAAAACGCGAGTAATAATAATAAAATATAAATCTATTTGCAATGTAAATACATTTATGTATATGAGTAATGACCATCAAGCACAATGAGCATTGACATTAATATCTACAGTAGATAGTATCAAAGGTATTACTTGTTTACAAAAATATGCTTTTTTAACAGCTAAAAGAATAAAAGATATCGTTAATAAATGATTTTATAGTGACTGAAAACCGAGTCACTATGGACCAGTTTCTAAAAAACTAATAAAAGATGTTTGTAATTTGGAAGGTGAGTGATATATATAAATGAATCAGTATCTGCAGATTATGACTACACTCTTGGATTAGTAAAAATAACTGAAAAAGGAAAAGAGCATATCAAAGAATTTATTGACGATAATAAAAAAATATATTAATAACATAAAAAAAATTATAGAACCATATCAATCACAACACTTGATTGATTTATTATATGATATATATTTTCATATCCTATTCATGCTTCTAATAGTAAAATTAAACATAAAGTTGGTATGAATAAATTTGAATCAGACTATTTTTTAAATCAAAATACTAATGGTTGTCTAGGATAGATATATCAATACCCAATTTATCTTCAAACTGATCCATTTTTCTAAACATAATAAAAAATGTTATAACTGTAAGTATTGTTATAAAGCCTGAAATAATAAGAAATAAAATCATATAAAAAAGATTATCAAAATTATGTATATCTACACCTAATGAAGAGACCATAGTAAAGGAATAAGATAAAATTAAACCAATGATATCTATTTTCTCATATTTTTAATTTAGGAAGATGTTCTTTGAAGTTCCTCTTCTGATGCTTTTCCAGTGCTTTGTTGCATGATTCGAAAATCAGTTAAAAAGAAGATTTATGTATTATAATACAATCGAATTGAACTATTTTCGTTTTACCTACAGCAACAAAACGTTAGCAAATAACGAAAAAATAATCATGCAACGAAGCACTTTTGTATCTGTTCCAGATTGAAGCATAACTCATCTTTGTTGAAAGTAAAAAAGATAATGCTTTGGCAAAGTTTCTAAACGATAAACCAAGAAAGTACAAATAATCACCATAATCTATAATTTTTAAAGATGTTCTGTTTCAAGAGATCATAGATAAAATAATCATTTTCAAGCTATCGGTTTTCCCTTCACTTAACAGGGCTATATCTCCTATCTGAATATATAAACATTAAATAAAAAATATAATTAAATGGAATATATGCTTGGTATAATTAAGTCTCATTGACTAAATCTATTATATATTTACACATTAATAATAATATCAAAAATGGCCTGTATTTATCGAATATTATTTATGTAATACAAATTGCAAATTAGAAATAGAGTAATCCTTATTATCAATAGGGTATTATTTTAGAATCATTTAGGTTGATGAATAAGTTTAGTAATTTAAATTATCGGAGGGATTTTCAACATCAGGAGACAGCATATAAAATATCTGAAAACAGATACATAGATGAGACAGAAATTATAAACTTTATTTTAAATTCAAACACTTCTGATCTTTTAAAATTTTCACAATACCTAAGAAATAGAGAAAATAATCTTAAAATAATTACTTATTCTAGGAAAATATTTATTAATTTAGTCAATCTCTGTAAAGATACTTGCTCATATTGTACTTATAAAAAAGAACCATCTGCTATTGAGTCTATTATGTTAAATCCTTCCCAGGTTCTTTCGATGGTTGAAGCAGGAAAAAAATTAAGATGTACTGAAGCATTAATTGTAACAGGCGAACGTCCAGAGTTAAAATATATAGAAGCAAAAAATTGGTTAAATAAATTAGGATACAAGACGTTAGTTGAATTAATTTCAAATTTAAGTGAAATGATATTGAAAAAAACAGGGTTATTGCCACATACAAATGCAGGAAGTTTGACAAAAAAAGAGATGTCTCTCTTAAAATCTACCAATGTTAGCCTTGGGATGATGTTAGAAAATTCTAGCGAAAAACTACTAGAACCAGGAAATGCTCATGAAAAAGCTCCCAGTAAAAATCCGAAGGTAAGGATCAAATCGTTAATTTCTGCTGGCGAATTAAAAATACCCATTACCACAGGTTTATTGATAGGAATAGGCGAAAGATTAATTGATGTTGTTAAATCATTATTACTCATAAAAGAATTGAATGAAAGATATGGCCATATTCAGGAGGTAATAATTCAAAACTTTGCACCAAAAGTAGGCACTCGCATGGAAAATGCCAATCCCCCTTCAGAAGACTATTTCTTAAAATGTATAGCAATTGCTAGAATTTTATTGAAGAATATTAATATCCAAGTTCCTCCGAATCTAACTCCAATAGTATATTCAAGATACATTGATGCGGGTATAAATGATTGGGGAGGTATTTCGCCCTTAACGCCAGATTATGTTAATCCTGAATATCCATGGCCTGCAATAGATGATGTACAAACGGTTACCAAATCGAAGGGATTTACCTTACGAGCTAGATTACCAATATATCCAGAATTTATCACGAATCCAAGTAAATATACATATTTTGTAACAGAAAATGTTAAAGATTACATTGAAGCTTTAATAGATAACACTGGTTTAGTTAAAGAGGAGTATTTGCAATGAATATTGATACTATATTAAAAAATATAGACCCAGAAATTTCAATAATACTAGATAATTCACTCAGTAATAAGGAAATATCAAATTCAGAAGCCATAAAATTATTCAATAGCAAAGATGTCGAATTATCTCTAATAAATTTAATCGCCGATGAACTACGAAGAAGAGAAAATGGAAATACTGTAACATATGTAATAAATAGAAATATCAATTTTACAAATGTCTGTGTAAAACAATGTGGATTTTGTGCTTTTAGTAGAGATTTTAGACAGGAAGAAGGATATATTTTACCAATCGAAGAAATAGTATCAAGAGCAAAAGAAGCATGGAAATTTGGAGCGACAGAAGTATGCATTCAAGCCGGATTACCACCTAATATGGATGGATATCTTTATATTGATATATGTAGAGCCATAAAAAAAGAATTACCCGATATTCATATTCATGCTTTTTCGCCAGAAGAAATTCTTTATGCTTCATTGAGATCTAATACATCCGTATTAGAATATTTAAAAATGTTAAAGGAAGAGGGAATAGGAAGCTTACCAGGAACATCCGCTGAGATACTTGTTAAAGAAGTTAGAAATAAAATATCTCCAGGTAGAATAAGTGTAGAGGATTGGATTAATGTTATTAGGACCGCACATCAACTAGATATTTTTACAACATCTACCATTATGTATGGTCATATAGAAACATATGAAAATATAGTAACACATTTAGATATATTGAGAAAAATTCAAAAAGAAACAAAACATTTTACAGAATTCGTTCCACTTAGTTTTATTCATACCGAATCTCCAATGTATAATCAAGGGGCGATTCATGATATGAAACCTGGAGCTGAAGGTGTTGAAATTATGAAAATGCACGCAATATCTCGGATTTTCTTTAATTCACAAATAAAGAATATCCAAGTCTCCTGGGTAAAGGAAGGTCAAAAGTTATCTCAAATTATTTTAGGAGCGGGTGCTAATGATTTAGGAGGATGTTTGATAAATGAAAGTATATCCACTTCAGCAGGATCCCAATATGGTCAACTATTGAGGCCTAAAGATATGAGAAAACTTATAAGATCTAGTGGTAAAGTTCCAGCTCAAAGAACTTCAACTTATAAAATAATTAAAGAATTTGAAAAACAAGAACAAATAGAATATGAATCAAATTTAGATAGAATCGATCCATCTATTTTTGGATCGTATAAAGAATTGATAACTCTAAATAAATATAGGTTTAAAAACAAATAATATTTTTTAGTTAATATTTTAATAATATTAAAATTATATAGGATCAAAGCAAAAATCTTTATATTGATATTTTTTAAAAAATAAAAGTTGTTTTTAGATAAAAGTACAAATGAATTCGGAAAAGATGTGCTATCAGGTTTAAGTAATGCATTTCAAAAATCAACTCCATCGAAATATCTATATGACGATACAGGGTCAGAATTATTTGAAAGAATCACATTACAACCTGAATATTACCCAACTCGAACAGAAATAGAAATACTAGATAGATATGCCTCTAAAATAGTAGAATACATTCAAAAAGAAATTGTATTGATAGAATTGGGAAGTGGGAGTTCAAAAAAAACAAAATTCTTATTCAATGAAATTTTAAAAAAACAAAACCAATTATATTATTTTCCTATAGACATTTCTTTTAATTTTTTAACCTCGGTTGTATCAAACCTTGAAAATTCCTTATCAAACATCATCGTAAAAGGAATTCCATATGAATATATAGACGGTATCAATCATTGTAATAACATTTTATTTGAAAATGATATTGAAATAAAAAATATTTCAAGATTAATTATTTTTTTGGGTTCAAGTATAGGAAACTTTGAAGTAGACGATGCACGTAATTTTATAAAGGATATAAGACTGCACATTACAAATGATGACTTTTTATTAGTTGGATTTGATCTAATAAAAGGCATATCTTTAATTGAGTCTGCATATAATGATAATAAAGGCATTACTTCGAAATTTAACTTAAATCTACTAAATCGAATAAATAAAGAACTTGGTGGAAACTTTAAAATCGAAAATTTTTCACATAAAGCTTTTTACAACCAGGATAAAAAAAGAATTGAAATGCATATTGTATCTGGCATGGATCAACAAGTTTTCATATCGTCTTTAAATAAAAAAATAGATTTTAAAAAAAATGAATCTATTCATACTGAAAATTCTTATAAATACAGTCCAGAGGATATTGATAAATTGATAAAAAGAACAGGATTCTCAATAGAACGAGAATTCTTTGACAAAAATAAATGGTATGAACTGGTACTCTTAAGACCAAACTAGCAAAAGTTTATTACAGTTCTTAAGGTCAAATCAAATAAATAATATTTCATTTAAATGCCTTCTTATATAGTGTTAAAAATAATGATAGTCATTTAGATGATAATATATGATAAATAATAATTTTCGATATTACAGTTTATTTCTTTAATTATATTAAAGAATAATATTTTTAATATAATGGCGTAATATCTCATTTTATTGCATTTTAAGTTGTCTGATTTGTTAAAAAATACAAACGATATTTTAAACTTGAAATAAATAAATTCTCCTACAGATAAAGGCTTTTATGTAATGGCTCTTAATTTAGGGAAAAACCGATATATTGAAAAGGACCATCTCTTTTTATGATATTTAAAAACAGCCCACATATTCACAAATTATCGGTTATGAAGTATATCTGTACCTTGTTGGTTCATCATTCAGAAACGTTGCAAAAGCAGTATCTTTATTTTTTACATCTAGTTAGATAAGTCTTCATGTTATATTTGGACCGGGTTCAAGAATACAAAAGTACAAACCAAAGAAAATATCAAAAGAGAATAAGAAAAATGAGGAGTATGAAATTGATGAAACTCAAATTAAAGCTGGATCTAGTTTAATGTGATTTTAGGTTATTATCGAACCAACAAAAGATAAAGAATTTTCTCAATCAGCGTATCAAAAGAACGTAAAATGTTTGTAGTAATCGAACGATTTATTTTAAATGTTATAAAAGAGCATGGAAAGCACCCTATTTCAACAGACGTTGGTACGTTTTATCCACCTCAAGCCTGTAGATTCCTGAAACTGAAGCATAATATCCATTTACTTATGAGAAAGCATTATTGAAATAATAATATAATATCTAAAGGATAGAATCGAAAATTGATGATTATTTTCCTTTCAAGATGAACAAATGTAAACCTATGTATGTGAAACAATGGTTTAATCTATTAGTTGACCAACACCATGGAAGATGACACCTTAAGTTAACAGTTATGTATAGAATGCTGCATGTTCTTCTGTAAACTGATACACCTTGTTTTCATCCACAAAAATATTGTTGTATTTTTTAATTTATATTCAGGTTTTAATAATTAACAAATCTAAAAAAGCACATTCTCTTTACTTCAATGATTGTTCAAGTATTTACATAACTTTTACCAGAGCCTATGTACCATTGTATTCGATTAATATCAAAATATAAAAAATATAAAAAATATTGAGAAATATCTTTTCATTGTTCAACTAGTAATACTTTTTGCCTCTCTATATCTTCTTTTTCTATTTTTTTGAATATTGGTTCTATTTCCTTGCTTAAGACATGACCATTTTCTACAAGTATTTCAGATGCGCCGTACCAATCTTGTTCTTCTAAATCGGTGTAAAATCCTAGTTGACACCAAATTTTTTTGGCAGATGTAGGTATAAATGGATATAAAAGGATAGCCAATGACCTAGTAGCATTAATCGATATCCACAAAGTATTATTTGAAGTTAATTTAGATTTCCATGGTTGCTTATTTTGAAAATATTGATTAAAAAATGTACTAAATTGTAAAATACGTTTAATTGCTTTATCAATATTGTTACTGTATATTAAATCACCAACCTCAAAGGCGATATTCTCTATTCTTGTTATCGCCGCCTTATCTAAATCATCCAATTGAGATGGAGAGGGAACTATGTTATTGAATTGTTTTTTTGTAAATGAAAGAATTCTGTTTACAAAATTTCCTATATTAGAAATAAGTTCATTATTTATTTTTTCGTAAAAGTTATCCCAGTCAAAATTGATATCTGATTGTGAATAAGGTACAATCGAAGAAAAATAAAATCGCAAATAATCAGGATAAAAATTTTTGACAAATTCGCTTAATCCTATATACCAATTTTTACTTTTTGATAGTTTTCGATTTTGAAATAATAAATGACCCCTAGTTATTATTTTATCAGGCAATTTATACTCTTTATCAATTCCAATTCTAATAGAAGGTAGGAAGAGATAGTGATGATAAACTATATCTTTTCCTATGTAGTGGTATATTTCCGAATCATTCCATAATTTTTTTCCATCCTTTTTTAAATAATTAGAAGCAAATGTTACTAATGACGATATATAGCATAAATGGTTATCAAACCATCCGTAGAAAACCTTGTCTTTATTAGCTTTTGAGTCATCTATAATTGGTATTGGTACTCCCCAGCTAAGATCTCTTGTAATATCCCAGTCCTGTAATCCTGAATCGATCCAATTTAGTACATATTTTATGATATCATTTTGAAGATTATTATTATTTAATAACCAATTTTTTAAATCATTGGAAAAATCAGATAATTTAAAAAAATAATGATTGCTTTCTTTTTTTATAGGAGTCTTGCCACAGATTGCACATTTTGGATCCTGTATTTCTTCAGGTACTCTTCCGCAAGATTCACACAAATCCGAATATTGATTATCTGCATTACAAAATGGACATTTTCCAATCACATATCTATCGGGTAGATATTTGTTATCATATGGACAAAAAAATTGTACAACCTGTTTTTCTATTATGTGGTTTTTCTCATATAATTTTAAAAAAACATATTGAACAAAATCAATATTTTCTTTCGAACTTGTTTTATAAAAAAAATCAAAAATTATTCCTACCGATTCAAAATCTTTTTTATCTTTTTCATTCCAGATTCGAACGTACTCTTGCGGTGTTTTGCCTTCTTTTTCTGATTTTATTAGTATAGGTGTACCAAAATCATCGGTTGCACAAATATGATATATTTGACTTCCAGTTAGTTTTATAAATCTTGTAAAAATATCTGCAGGTAAATAGGTAGAAGCAATATGACCTAAATGAATTTCCCCATTTGCATATGGTAATGCCGAAGTCAGTATTATTTTTTTATCCTTTATTTTTATATATTCATTCTTAATCGGTCTTTCTCTTTTAATATCGTTATTATTTACTTTCGAAATTTCATCAGTTTTATTAATTACTAATTTGGAAAAATTATTTAAATCTGAATCAGATTGTATATTTCCATTATTATAAAATGAAGGACTATCCATGGTTTTCTTTCTTTTCTTTATGTAGTATATCAAAAGAATTTTAATTTAACTATATAGCAGATTTTTACATTTAAATAAACGTTTAATAATTTTTAAATTATAACTATATATTCAATAAATGACTTGGGTAAAAATTGCAAACAAAGATGAAATTCATGAAGGAAATGGGAAAGAAGTAAATGTAAATGGCCAAAGAATAGCTCTATTTTTATCTAATAATAAATATTATGCCATTGAAGCATTATGTAGACACCAAGATGGATCCCTTGCTCCGGGTAAAGTCCAGGGGGAGGTAGTTGAATGTCCTTTGCATTTCTGGCATTATAACATAAGGACCGGAGAATTATTGGATTATATAGATGGTGTGAAACTCAATACTTTTGATATTGAAGTAAGAAAAAATGAAATCTTTCTAGATATTTAATTTTTAACATATATCGATTTAATTTAAATGAAATTATTAAATACCCTTACAAACCAATTAGAAGAGTTTTGTTATTGTAATAATACCATAAGGATATATCTTTGTGGAGTTACTGTTTATGATGATTGTCATATAGGGCATGCAAGGACTATAATAGTTTTTGATGTTCTGAGAAGATTTTTCTTGTCAAGGAATTTTAAGACTATATTTATACAGAATTTTACAGACATAGATGATAAAATAATAAATAAAGCAGAAATCGAACAAACCAAATATGACATAATTACTGAAAAATACATTAAAAGTTATTTTAAAGATTTTGATGCATTAAATGTTCTTCGAGCTACGTTATATCCAAAAGCTACAGAACATATTAATGATATAATTGGATTTATTAATGGTTTATTAAAAAAAGATAAAGCTTATGTAGGAGTAAATGGAATTTATTATAAAGTTAGCTCATTCCCATCTTATGGTAAACTTTCTAAAAAAATAAATGAGTCTTTGGAAGCTGGAGCTCGTATTGAAATAGATGAAACAAAAGACGATCCAAGAGATTTTGCTTTATGGAAATTTTCTTCAAAAGATCCTAATTGGAATAGTCCGTGGGGATCAGGAAGACCAGGATGGCATATTGAATGCTCTACAATGGCGATAAAATATTTAGATAATTGTATTGATATCCATGGCGGAGGGCAGGATTTAATATTTCCACATCATGAAAATGAAATTGCTCAATCAGAAGGATTATTTAATACAATATTTGCTAAACTATGGCTTCATGTTGGGATGGTAACAATAAATTCGGAAAAAATGTCTAAATCTTTAGGCAATACAATAAAAATTTCAGAGCTTTTAAATAAAATAAATCCAAACATAATTCGATTATTTTGTTTATCTTCTCATTATTCAAAACCTTTGGATTATTCTGATGAGACCATTATTGAAATACGTAATAAATGGAGTCAAATAGAACATGTTTACTACGAATTAACATATCATATTGACAATAATATTAAATCAGATCCAACTAGTACAAGGTCTACTTTTGATATTACCGGTTTTAAAAATGACTGTAGACTAATTCTCAAAGAGTTTGAAAATTTTATTGAAGACGATTTAAATTTCTCAAATGCATTAACATCTTTTTTTAAATTTATCAATAAAATGAATAACATTATTTCAATGGAAATACATGATAAGGAGATTTTTTCTTTTTCTAACCAACTTTTAGAAAAGTTCATGTTCATTCTAGGGTTAAAAATTAATCCAATTTCAGAAAAAGAAAAAGATGAAATCCAATTATTGGTAGAAAAGAGAAACCAATTTAGAAACAATAAAAACTATCAAGAATCTGACAAAATTAGAAGAGAACTATCAAATAATCATGGTATAGAATTAATTGATCACAAGGGTTTTACGGTTTGGAAAAAAATTAAATAATGTATTTTATCCAAATTTTGGAAAATAAAGATTAACTTCTTCTAATTCCAATATTGGAATATAGATTGAAAGTGTATCCAACCCAATATTTTCGACAAAGTTAAATTCTCCGGTAAGCCTTTTTAATTGAATGAATTTTTTATGAATTGTTTCAGAAGGAATAAAATAATGTATTGTTGTTCCACCAATATTACCAGTTTGAATAAACAATACCTCTTTATTGTTTTTATAAGTGTGATAAAGCATTGGTATCAAACCTATAGGAGATTGAGATGAATATAGAATTACTTTCAACATATCTTCCAGTGATTTGTATTTAAAGAAGGTTAGATTTTTATTATATTCTGATTGACCATTACCGCCATTATTACTCATAAAATATGTTTACTAATGTATTATATGATTTTTTTGTTATTGTTTTATTGTGTTAGAAAACAAGAATAAAAAGTTACTTTATAATTTATTATGTTATAAACTATAACATAATAAATGAACAGATTAAACCCAAAAAAAACTATAATACTAGGTACTATATTAGTAGTAGGCATTATTTTATTGCTTTCAATTAATTATCGATTATTACCCTCATCCAAAGATACATATCCAAATTATTTAAAAGAAATAACAGGCAAGTCTATTAATTTAACAAGCTCTTATCAAGATGAAGTTGCTTTATGGAACAGTCATTTTTATTCTAATACAACTATGGCAAAAATTACAGAAACATATATACCAAAATTTGTGTCTCAGCTTAATCAATTTAACACTACTGAGGCACCAACTAAATATAGCAAAGTAAAGGAAAATTATTTAAAGTCATTTGCTAATGAGATTAAAAGTTATGAATTATTTGATAAATTTTTGAGAACCAAAAACTCTACAGCAAATAAATTATCAAATGATTATTTATCTGCTGCGCTAAACTACGAGACAAAAGCTCGCACTGCCTTTGATGAGGCAAATAATAGTAGTCGATAAATATTTGTAATCCCTATATACAAAATTTATAATCTTTTCTTTATCTTTGTAAATGTTACTTTGTTCGAGGTCAAAGAAAATGAAGTCACGTGCAAATAATACATAGTCAATAGTAAAAAGCAGTATAAGAAATCTATACATGATATAATTTTAAAAGGCTAGCAACACGATATATCTTTTATATTTTCAAACCTAACAAATTGAATAATGAACAATCTTACATGATTAGATACTTTCAATTCCTTTTATAAATAAGATTTATTCATCAAACCAATTATGATTTGCACCTTATGTCATATTAATTCATAATAATTGAGATTTTTTAATAGTCCTGATTATTACAGTTTATTGATTTATTTAACAAAGCAGAATAATTTGACATTTGGATAATGATATATTTAAGTTTCACCAATAGAGAAAAATTGTATAATTAATTACTTCAGTTAAAATTATTTATGATAAAATTGAAATTATAAACAAACATCTATAATGCTTTATTTAAAATAATCTATATTGAAAATAAATTTATCTTCTTATAATCATTTGATCTGTATAAATCACAAGGAAAAAAAGAACTATCTTGCTTTAGAAAGTTATATTGTTGATCCATTAAATAATAACGATTGTTTAGAAGGAATTTTAATATGTAATGATTGTGATCAAAAATATCCCATAATTGATGGCATAGCTGTAATTATCAATAATTTTGTTAGATATTGCTCTGAGAGAATGATTACCTTTGGAAAATGGCTTTTGAATGTAAAAAGTGATAAATTAAAAGATTATCTTAAAGATATCGCTAAAAAAATAGAAAAAAAAAATATTGTAGATAATAAATATGAAACTGACGGGTTATATTATCAGAGCTATAATTGGTTACATAACGAAAATTTTGAGAGTGATAAATTCTTACATCTATTAAGATGGAAAATCAAACCATCGGATATATATAGAAAATTAGCTTCAAACATAATTTACAATCCAGAAGGTATGGCTTTGGATTTAGGATGTGCTTTGGGTTTATCAACTTTTGAAATTGCAAAAAAATTTTCATTTGTAATAGGGGTAGATACTTCATTTTCTTTTATTAAGGAAGCCCGAAAAAAATCTATAGAACAAGGAGTAACTAATGCCGAATTTATTGTTGCAGATATCCTATATCTTCCGTTTAAAAATCAAAAATTTGATCTAATTTTTGGTTTAAACATCATTGAATTTGTATCTGTTACTGGCTTATTAGTTGAAGTTCACAACTTATTAAAACCTCATTGTACTTTCATCATTACTTCTCCCTATGATTATAATCGTGAAAATACCTACGAACAACAAATGGATGATATTAGAATGAGGGAAATAGTCCAAAAAAACGGCTTTGACATCTCCCATCGAACACAACAAGAATCATTTATTCCATGGATGTTAAAGATTAATGAGAGAACGTATTTATTCTACTTTCTTGATCTTATAGAAGCTAAAAAAGTTTCAAAACATAAATATTAATTAAACCTTTTTATTATAATTTCATCTTTAAATTGTAAAGGTATCTAAATTGCTATTATAACCCCATTATAATATAAATTACGTATTAAATGAAAATTTCCATTTTTTATTGGTAATGGAAAAAAAGGATTAGAAATTTGGTATTTCTATAGATAATATTACATTATCGCATTAACCATGGAACAACAAATGCTAATGCAACAATAATAATAGTTCCATATGTGAGCATCTTGGATGCGTGGCGAAGAATACCTTTTTTGCCTTCGGTTTTCTTGTCGATTATTGTACTGTATAATTGACCACCGTCTAATGGTCCTATAGGTAGAGCATTAAAAATGGCAACATTGAAATTGATGAACCATATCCAAAACAAAAAATTTGCAGGGATTGCAAAATTGGTCCCAAAAATGGGTGATGAGTATTTTTCTTGCAATAAACTAGAATATGGTACACTACCCTGTGCTATTGTAGGTGGTGCCAATAAAGCAATTGGGTTTGAAGCAAATAGAGAATTATAAGTATTTAAGACTTTTTTGGGATCAGAAATCTCAATTATGGTTACACCCAAAATTCCTTTACCTGGTATTCTCTCTTTTGGTAAAGTAGCCGGTTTAGTAATTTTTTCTCCTTTATCATTCAACCATGTAATTGATATAGTGTTTCCAAGATTTGCACTTAAATTTCCATTTAATTCATTAATAGTTTTCATATTTTTATTTTGTATTTGTTGAATAATCGAGCCTTTTGTTAATCCCAAAGATTCTGCGAGTGACTTTTGACCGACACCTGTTATCGATATTCCAAAAATATTTGGATTTGATGGTTGAACTACAGTTAAACTAGAAGTTATTATAAAGATACCAAGCAGTGATACAACAGCTAAAATGATATTACTCATAGGCCCGGCAGTCATAATAGAACTTTTTTGTTTTATTGAAATTTTTTCCATTTCTTCTCTTTCAATGTTTACAAAAGCACCAATTGGTAAGATAAACAATAACACAATCCCAGTAGATTCAACTTTTACACCATGAACTCGTGCCACTATTCCATGGCCTGCTTCATGAATTATGATTGTTATGACCAAGGCTATCCACCCGTCAGCAATTGGAAGATAAGGATTTAATCCCGGTATTAATAAATTAGATTGAGGGCCTATGCCTCTTACACCCTCTCGGGCAACAGAGCTTGAAAAAAGAGCAACAATACCTCCAATTATTAAAAATAAAGCTAATGCTGTTATAATAGGCATTAAATATGTAGTAAATTTAGCATAAAATTTTGCAGCGTTGGTCTGAGCAATTTTATCAAAAAATTTTAAACCATATGGAGTATGAATTAATATCAATGGCAGTTTTACATCAAATTTTATTTTTGATTGTTGTTGCAATTAAATAATATGAATTTAAATTCTATTTAAATTGATCACAATTTGACCTTTATTTTATAATTTCCAAAAACTACATTTTTTGTAAAAATCGGTTATTACTAATTTATCCATAAAATTCTAATATCCAATCTGCCTGACGAATCTTACTAATTTGTATTTAATAGATCTCTTGCATAATTAGAATAAACAGATCTATAAGATTGCTTTGTTGTAAGATTCCTATACTCTGATTTTACTATCATCTGTTTTGTCTAAATGGATATCATCATGATATACAATGATGCTTTTAGCATCATATTCTGTATCATGTTCTTTAGTTTGATTGAATAAACGGCTTCTGTTCGATTAAGGGACATGGGAAATAAAGAAATATGATTTCTATTTTTTGTTTATATGTTTCATCATTGAGGTAATTGATACTATGTAGATTGGTTCACCGTCTTGTGAATAAAATTTTGTTTTTCGTATTTGACTAACTATGGGTTTAATTTTTATCAATATTCCATTAGAAAGTTCATATTCATTATAATCCGAAAATAATTCTTTTGAATCTACATCTTGATCTACTATTCCGCTTGCTAAGTCAGCAGCAGTATAATTTACAAATTTTGTTGGATCTCGTTTATTTGTATGAATATATGCTCTTGTTGTATTAGAAGTATTGATAAAATAACCCGTAGGATTGTTTTTATCCTTAATAACAGTCTCTATCCTAAGTAATACCTCTAGTATTGATTCATCTTTTAATTCATAATAACTAGGTAAAACTTTAATTGGTTTTACCACTAGATAACCCATATCTTTAATTCTGTTTTCAATTATATCTATAGATTCCATCTTTTTTAATTCAGTTTCAAACAATGTTTTGCAACTTTACACTCGCCGTTTTCCTGTCCATGTGTAATTATCTTCCAAATTTCTTTCTTCTTAAATATATTTTTACTTTCTTTCGTCTGTATATGATGTTCACAGTTCTTAAGAATTAATGGTTGGCTAAATTGATATTTAAAACCGCCACTTAGTTAAGTCTCCAGTAACAGATACGTTTATTTCGGAGTTGGCCTCAACACTCATTCTGATTCACAATTTTCATTAGATTTCCATTCAATAAATTGTACCTCATTATCAGTTTTCTTAAGTGCCCATTTTGATCCTTTCCATTCTATTTCATATAAGTGCCCATCTTTCATCAATCGACTATTATAATAAACACTCTCAGTTCCTGAATCATCTTTATATACATATACAGGCTTTTTTATTTCTATTCTGATAGGCTCGTTAAATATTTCTAAACTAAACCATCTTTTCACCACATTTACAGAAGATACATCTTGCTGATTATCATTCTGTATTATTATATGATATTTATTATATTCTCTAGTATCAATAACTGTAGATTCAAGTTTCAACCTATTATTAGACGAATCTTGGGAAGTAAAAATTTCCACTTGACTCATAATAATGTAGATTAAAAAACCATATAAAAGAATTTATTTTGTTGTTGTATAGAGATATTATTGATGTAATTTCTTCTGTACTCTTTTCTCCCATTCTTCAGGGTTCAGTTGTCCTTTTTCTTCTAGTAGTTCTGTTAAAGCGGTAATCATTGTATCATGAACATCAAGTTCTGATGCTATCTGTTCTGTATTTACATGTTCATTACCAACTTTTTTTCCTTTAAGTAAATAACCTTTTTCAGTCAGATATGCAATAACTAAATTCCTAATTACTTCTGAATCACCGTCACCAATTTGACCCTTCAAATCGGTATCAATAATGTTCCATACTCCATCAGGTAGTGATACTAAGGCTCGTCTCATTGAGCTTCTACCTCTACAATTTTTGTCTGCTTTTGTTCTACTTTATGATACTGTGATTTTTCTATAAGTTGTTGCCATCCTTTTACTTCCTGCAAGCCTGCCATTTCAGCTGGAGTAGTTTTGATCACAGAATGTTTCCTACAAAAGTTATAGTTAATTACATATCCATCAAGAAGCTCTTGGGAAGATTCATCATTTTTAAGTCCTCTCATTGGTTTAACTCGGTTTTTGAATGTTCCATGAAGCCTTTCTACCATGTTGTTTGTTTCTCTTGCCTTTATCCCTACTCTTCTAATCCATTCAACTTTTGCAGACTTGAACCTAGAATAAAATACCTTATTATATGCTTCATCATAGGCAAATGAACCATCGGTAAAAAAGGCAGCTGGTCTTTGTTTATCCAATGCTTGTCTGAAAACTTTGATTGCATCTTCGCTCGTCCTTTCTTCTGTCAATAAACTTGCAACTATAAATCGAGTATCTTCATCAATTGTCTCCCAGAAATATCTTCCCTCTCCGTCAACCTTTATTTCAGTTTCATCATGATGATATTTACCAGATAGTTCTGGTTTAAGGGTATCAACAAAGTCTTTTACAAGAGAGGCATATTTATGAATCCAGTAATGGATGGTAGAATGAGAAAGATGTTCTTCAAATATGATTTCTATTTGTTCTACTACTTTCCTCATCGAAAGTCCACTATAATATAAATTAAGAGATATAACTATGATTTTGGTATTACTTCTCATTCTAGGAAGATTCGAATTATTATCATAGAATTTGTGATTACAGTTCTTACAACTATATCTCTGAAGGTCGAACTTCTTGCCGTTTTTTACGACATTATTCGAGTTACAGTATTTGCAATTCATTTATATCAGATATATAAAGTTATGGATAGTATAAGATACATTTATATTGAACAGTTAAAGCTATTAACTACTTTCTAGTTTATATATAAAGCTTTGAATGAATTACAGTATATATAAATTTTTAACAATGACCAATCTTCTCAAGATCTTTGATGAGTTTAGTGGATACGAATGGATTCGAAATAGATGGAGAGACTATCAAAGCGTTGCTAGGTACTATGAACGGAATAATTGAAATGTTAAATTTACAAAGGGAATCAAAAATTAAAGAAAAATCTGTCTCGGATAAGAGATTGGAACAGATTCATACGAAACATAGGGTATTGAACGACCAAATTTTTTATCCATTATATCAAAACATTATTAATATCGAGATGCCCGAAGGTAATTTTCCTATAATCACATTTACTGCTTCCCAAATTATTGAATCTATCTATTATGACGATGGACTCGAACACTTAGAAAAATATATAGACAAATTTCTACCAAGGCTGAATGAAATAAAAGAAAAAGTAAGTCAGTATGAAACGAAACGCCGTAAATTCAATGATGATTTAATAAAAAGACATGTATCTAATTATATAATTGAGAAGGATTTTGAAGTAACTTATGATTCTAATACTGTTACTCCCCCAAAAACAATAAATTTATCGATATTACTACCGGAATTGATATCATATTGGTTTGGAGATAAAAGTGATATACCTGTTACTCGTTATGGAGACTCATTAGGAATTCCTACTGGGATGGGTCATGGAGAGATCGCCATATACAGTAAGGAAAATGAAGTAAAAGTTAAAAATCTTATAAATGATTTAAAAGAACTTGATGAAATCAAGAAAAAATTCACGGAATTTATTGCAGATATTAAGTATTTATGAGAAGTCGATGGAATTATCTAAAGATATTGGACAAAATATTATAAAATTTATAGAATATAATGATTATGACAATATGTGTGTGGTCTGTAATATTTCCCATGTCCCTTAATTGAACAGAACCCATTGGTTGTTTCTAATTATACGAGATCTAATACATTATTTAAAAAAATTTATGATACTACTTTTACTTTAGGAAGAGAAAACTCAAATATCATAACTGTTAAATATCCTTCCTAATTCCATTTTTTTGAATATTATTGAGTAAACCCATGGATCTAGGTAGTTTGAAAGTTGGATCTTATATTATTATTGATGGAGAACCTTGTAGAATTGTATCATATGATCATAGTAAACCAGGTAAACATGGTTCAGCAAAAGCTAGAGTAGCTGCTATTGGGGTATTTGATGGTTCAAGGCATAGTCTCGTTTCCCCGGTCTCTGCAAATGTAGATGTTCCGCTTATCAATAAAAAAAATGGTCAAATAATTTCTTTATCAGGTCAAACGCTGCAAATTATGGATTTGGAATCTTTTGAAGTATTTGAAACTTCTGCCGTAGAAGACGAAATTCGGGATAAAATTACTCAAGGTGGAGAAGTGGAATATTGGAAAGTGCTTGATAGAATTAAAATAGTCCGAGTCAAGGGATAAGATGTCATTTGTTTTTTAATTGGTTGAGCCTTGATACAATTCCAAATCATTTGTCTCTATCATGGATCTCCGGGTATATGCTCCACCATTATTTTATTGATTTTTGATTTAATTATTCAGTTATTTATATGGGCTTCAATTCAAATCCATTTTCAACGCAGTCATACTGGTTAAAGATAATCCTTGAGATATGATTTTGATTAATACTGTCCCAAAGATAAAATCTTGATAGATTAAAGGAATCCATACTCAACATTCTGTATCTGATACGGTGTATACCATGGCCTAGTATCCCAAGAGGAAAATATGGTAGACCGTATGTATATTCGCCTACTGTAATTTTGAGATGCTTTAATGCACTAATCTGGTTTAAAATCGATCCCAATAATGCATTACATATTTTTCTTATGATAGACTGCTGTCAGTATAACCGTAAACTAGCAATAGCCTGTAGTATTATAATAATATCATGCAGTAAACGTTCATTTGATAGGAGACTATTATCATAGACCAAGATCAAAATATCTGAATTCATAATTGATGAAACTCTAATTAAAGTTGGCTCTGAATTGATATGGTTTTAGATTGCTATCGAATCTGAAAGTAAAGAAATCCTCGGAATAAGCATATCCAAAGAACGAAATATGTTTGTCGCTGATCGATTTATTTCAAAAGTTGTAGATAAACATGGTCGACATCCTGTTTCAACAGATGTAGTATATGATATCTCAACCCTGTCACTTTTTAAAATTAAAACATCATATTCATTCCTCATTTGAAAAAAGTATTGCTGAAAGAATAATGCAATACATCAAAGACAGAACAGAAGGGATTGATGATTATTTTCAATGTAGAAAAAAGAAATGTAAATTAAAGCATGTATCAATTGGTTGAATCTATTTGTTGATTATTACAATAAAGAAATAATATCGTACTTTAGAGCATTTATTTTAAATTATAATTATTCTTCTTTATGACTGTAGTTTGATTGATGTCTTCATTTGGTATGTAAACTCTTAAAAATGATTGTTTCTTAAACTGTTTTATGGTCAAAAATGTCCTACCTTCTTGCAATATATGCGGAGTGCACGTTATAGATAAGGTAGAACCAGAAGTAGAAAAAGAAGGCATAATTAAAGAAGGTAAATACGTTAATAATGTCTGGATTTGTAATGACTGTCTAAAAAAATGATCCGCTAAATATATGCATATTTTAACTAGAAAGCAGGCAAATTTGATATAAAATCAATAAAATATATGCTAGGTATTGGTCGGTATGAAACTCCAGATAAAGATAGATAATTTTGAAATTATGACTAACCCGATCATCTAAAATTTATAATATAACTATATTGTTTGATACTAATAATTTTGCAACTTTCTTAAATGATATCAGATAATATTAGTAATGGGATAAAAAATATTTTAATCTCCTCTATTATTATATTTTAGTATATGTCTACTTCATCAATAATGCATCAGCAAGAATCGGATTTTTCATCTAAAAAAAAAATAAGAATTTTAGTTTCCAAATTAGGCTTAGATGGTCATGATAGGGGTGCACTTGTTATCTGTCGGGCTTTAAGAGACGCTGGAATGGAGGTAATATATTCAGGTTTGTTTTGCACCCCGGAGCAAGTTGTTAAAACAGCTATAGAGGAAGATGTAGATGTAGTAGCAATGAGTTTGTTAAACGGAGCACATCTTACAATATTTCCAAAAGTATCAAGATTATTTAAAGAAAAAGATATCCATGATATATTATTGGTTGGAGGAGGAGTTATTCCAGAATCCGATAAAAAGGCATTAGAAAATGAAGGTATTACTGGAAACTTTGGACCTGGAACAAGTCTTCAAATAATTATAAATCATATACGAAATAATGTAAAAAAATAATAATAAACTTGACAATATCTTAATTTATTGTGTCACTAGGCCACATCATTTTTCTTAAATCTTTGCCGACTTTTTCAATTTCATGGTTTTCTACTTCTTCAAGTAATTTGGCAAATGCGATTTTGCTATCTTTTCTGTAATTATCAACCCATTCTTTCGCAAATTGCCCAGATTGGATTTCATCTAATACTTGTTTCATGTTGTTCTTTGAGTTTTGGTCTATTATTCTTTTGCCTCTAGTAAGCCCGCCATATCTAGCAGTCTCACTAACTCGATTATACATTCCTGCAATGCCATATTTCTGAATTAAATCTACAATGAGCTTTAATTCATGTAAACATTCGAAATAAGCAATTTCAGGTTGATATCCAGCTTCAGTAAGAGTTTCAAATGATTTTATTATCATGTTATGAACCCCTCCACAGAGGTCAACCTGTTCACCAAACCAATCAGTTTCAACTTCTTCCTTAAAGTTAGTTTCTATAACTCCAGGCCGAGTACTGCCTATAGATTTCGCTAATGCAAGTACTTTATCCCACGCTTTTTTAGAATAATCTTGATGGACTGCAACAAGTGACGGAGTTCCAAATCCATCAAGATAGAGTTCTCTGACTCTTTGACCAGGGCCTTTTGGTGCAACCATGATTATATCAACATTTTTAGGGGAAACTATCCATTTCCAATGGATTGAGGCACCATGAGAGAAACTTATCGTTTTATTGTCAGATAGGAAAGGGTTGATATCAGTTCTAAATGTATTTTCTTGCTCCATATCTGGTATTAGGATATGTATAATATCGGATTGCTTAACAGCATCAGTAACTGACATAACCTTATGACCATCTGTCTCAGCTTTGGTCCAGCTTTTTCCTCCGCGTCTCAAACCGACTACGACATTGATGCCTGAGTCTTTCATATTACAAGCTTGGGCAGATCCCTGAATTCCATATCCTATAACTGCAACTGTTAGTTCTTTAATTGGATCTAATGATACCTCATTATCTAACCATTTTCTTGTAACCATAGTTTAAAAATAAAAACTGGATTATATATTATGTTGTTTTATTCATTGATATTTTATTTAAGAATTTAAAAATTTATATAATATGTCATAAGATTTGTAGATGTCAATATCCTTTAAAATGCCGTTTTTGGTTGATGCTATATAATCCTTTATAAAATCTATATCTTTTTTTTCTATCTTTTCTAACAATTGGTTAAAGAGACGACTATATGCATTAATTGTTTTAAGAGATTTATCATTATTAATAAAAAGAGACAAAAAAAGTGAAATATCATCGGTTAAAATGCTTTCACTTAATAAGGATTGAATTTTAAACGTACTTCCAGATATTTTTTTAAAAAAATGCATTAGATTATCTTCGAATTTAAATTCTTTTGAGGTAGATAAATCTAGTAGAAATTTGGAAAAAACCAAATTAATAAAATAAATCAAACTAATAATAACAGCGATAGCCAAATCATGTTTGTCTGGTTCTTCAATGATAATTTTCTCGAAATAGGGGAATATCTTGTTCAAAAGATTTTTTTCGGCCTGGTAATTATTTTTATAAACTGGTATAAATATAATCTTATTTGAAAAAAAAATGGAAGCACCAGGACCAAACATAGGATGTATGCATAATGTCACCACGTTCTTATCCATAGAAATATCTAATAAAATATTATGAATCGCTGTTTTGATTGATGATATCTCAATAATTATTGATCCAGGTTTAAATAATGTAATATTATTCCGAATCGTTGATATAATATCATTAATAGGAATACAGAATAGGATAATATCAGATGTTTTGATTGATTTAGAAACATCATTTATGACAACTATATTCTCATCATTATAATTTGTTAAATAGTTTATTTCTCTTATATCATAAAGCAGTATTTTATCAATGATTAAACTGCAATTAATATTTGAATGATAAGCCTTATTTTTTATAATATTGAAATATTCGAAGAACCATTTTCCCATTCTTCCTGCAGCACCGACTATTGTTAAAGTATATCCCATTTTTCTTCAGGTAATTGATTAGATATAATTAATACCTATAATGAAGATACTAATTGATTAATAATGTCCAAGCCTTTGTTTAAATTTTCTTCATTGTTGCAAGTAGAAATTCTAATATACTTTGTATAGGTATTTCCAAACCCACTTCCAGGTGCTACAGCAACTCCTCTCTCTAACAATTTTTCAATTAGTGTTAAATCATCTATATTTATTTCTTCATTAATTTTTGCAAATACATACATGGCACCATCAGGATAGTTAAATTCAAAAGGCATATCTTTTAACTTCGAGCACACAAAATCGATCCTTCTATTCATTATCTGAGCATATTCGACTGAATTGAATGACAATGCAGCTAAAGCACAGTACTGCATTGGCTCAGATACAGATGTTAAAGATAAAGACTGAATTTTAATTAATTTATCAATTAATTCTCTATTTATTGAATACGCAAAACCAACTCTAAAACCTGTCATGGAGTAAGTTTTTGAAAATGAACCTATCATAATGGCATTCTGAAAAGGAAACTTTACTATGCTCGAAAATTTTTTATAAGCAAAATTACAGTAAACTTCATCACTTAATATATATAAATTATTTTTCTCTGCCAAATGAATTATTGATTTTATGATATTTTCACTTAAAATTTTTCCAGTAGGATTATTCGGATAATTAAGACAAATTATTTTGGTATTTATATTTATAGAACCTTCAATTACCGAAATATCAGGTTCCCAATTTTCTTCAAGATTTGTCCTAATAATTTTTGTTTTAACACCCATATAATTAGCACAATCTTTGTATGCAGGCCATGCAGGTTCTATTACTATAATTTCATCACCGGGTCTAAGTATTGCTGAAAAAGTACAGAAAATTGCAAATCTGCCACCTACTGTTATCATAATATTTCGAGGATTAGGAGAATTTGATTTATTCTCACTCAATTGAGCTAAATAATATGATAATTCTTTTCTAAGTTCACTTATACCAGCAGTTTCGGTATAATGATATCTGTGTTTGTCATAAATCAATCTTAATTCGTCCTTTACTTGAGGAGGTGGAGAAAAATCAGGTTCACCAACTTCCATATGAATAATTTTTTTACCTAAAGAATCTAATTGTTTTGCTTTATTAAATACATCCATATGAGTCCGGATTTTTAGGTTGATTGGGATATCCTCCCTATTTTTTAAATTATCATCTATCAAAAATGCTTTATCTTTATTCGAGACGGAATCAAGCAATAATTTCTTTTTGTTTTTTTCATAATTTTGAATCATCACTGATTCATTTATAAGCAAATTTAGAATACGACCGGAAAAATCAGGGTCCAATCCTTTATTATCTGAATTATGCAAAATAAAATTTCTAATTTCTTGTTCAACTTTATCATCAACTATATTAAGATTTAATTCACTTTTTATTTCGCCAATTTTTTTGGCAATTTCCATTCTTTGGTTAATCAATGTTACTATCTGTTGTGTAACTGTTTTCATATGATATCTTAAATCATCTAATTTATCTAAAGTCACTTTGATTTCATCCACCTCATTTCTAATTACTATGCAATTCCTTTAAAACTGGTGGTATTAAATTACATTTGATGCAATGATCTAATAATACTATACCAACTATACTATCAACAACAGGAGGAGCTCTTGGAACAACGCATGGATCATGCCTTCCTTTGACATGTAGATCTGTTTCGACTCCCTTTTCAATATTTACTGTTTTTTGTGACATTGATATAGATGCTGCGGGTTTGAATGCGATTCTGATTTTTAAGGGCATACCATTAGTTATACCTCCGAGTATCCCACCAGAATTATTAGTTAATGTCAAAATTTTCCCAGATGATTTTTCGATATAAAATATATCATTATTTTGCGAACCTTTGAGACTCGATCCTATAAAACCTGAGCCAAATTCGACTCCCTTAACCGCTGGAATACTAAAAAGTCCTTTAGACAATTCCGATTCAATCGATTCAAAAATAGGTTCTCCAAGGCCAGGTGGAATACCCTTGGTAGTACACTCTATAATACCACCAAGAGAATCACCAGCTTTTCTTGCTACTAGTATATCTTCTTTCATTTTTATGGCAATTTCATGATCCGGACACCGTACATCGTTTGAATATCTTTTACGAGATAATTCATCAAATGATATGTTGTCAGTATTACAAATTATGTTTCCTATGGCCTGAGTATAACTGATTATTTCGATATTCAAATATTTTGATAATATTTTTAATGCTACAGCTCCCCCCATTACTAAAGTCGCAGTTAAACGCCCAGAAAATCTCCCACTTCCTCGATAATCTGCAAAACCACCGTACTTCAAATATGCGGGATAATCTGAATGTCCTGGTCGTGGAGTATTCTTAATTTCATCATATGATCTTGAGTCGGAATCAGTATTCCAAATTATTAAACAGATAGGAGCACCTGTAGTATATCCGCGGAATACTCCTGATAATATTGAAACTTGATCTGTTTCTTTTCTCTGTGTTGTAATTACGGATTGACCTGGTCTCCTTAAATTTAATAAAGGTTGTATATCGGATTCGTCTAGTTTTAGGCCAGCTGGACATCCATCAACAATTGTACCAATACATTTGCCATGACTTTCTCCAAAGCTTGTAATTGAAAATCGTTCACCGAGAATGTTTGCTGGCATATAAAAATTATTTTCTAATCCACTATATTATTATTTTTAATAATACCTGATATATTTAAATAAAGTACAATTTAAATATGTTTTATCAAGAATTAATCTCAATAAAATATACAACTATATCATATTAGCTCCTAAATTTTTCATCTCATCGATAAACCTAGGATATGATACATCCACCGATTCTAATCCATCAATAGTTGATTCTCCAGAAGCCAATGCAGCAATAAAAAATGCCATAAAAAGCCTGTGATCATCATAAGAATTAATAATTGCATTTTTTATTTTACTAGGTGGTTTAATAAAAAGGGAATCAAAATTCTCTTTAATCTCTGCTCCAAACTTTACTAATTGAGAAGCAATAATAGCAACCCTATCTGTTTCTTTGTATCTGGCATGAGATATCCCTGTAATTTCAACAGGATTTTTACATTTTAATGAGAGAATGGATAATACTGGAAGTAAATCAGGAGTATTCCGTAAATCAAATTTTCCTCCTTCCAGTAATCGATTTCCAACAACTTTAATTGTTCCTTTAATTTTATTTTCTACTATATCTGCACCCATTTCTTTCAAAATATTGACAATATGGGCATCTCCTTGTGGCAATGTAAAATCTAAGTTGGATACAATTAATTCGCCTTCACTTAATATTGCTGAAGATAAGAGTAGCGCAGCAGTTGAAAAATCGCCTGGAATAGTAAAGGTAGTTGGTAAATAATCTTTTTCAAATGGGATTTCATATAATTCAGTTACAATATTATTTTTTTTTCCATCAAATGAAGGAGTTGGAATAATGCACGATTCCCTATCGTAAAAAGTTTTTTTTTGAAGTAAAGGATTAGATATATATTGATTGTTATTAAGGTCATATGTATCATTTTTTATTTCAATACCAAATTTTTCCATAATAGAAATTGTAGAAAGTATATATGGTTTGGAAACTTGTGTTCCCAAAACTTTAATGGTGACTTTTGTTTTGGCATATATACTAGATAGCAGTAATGAGGAAATAAATTGACTTGATATTTGTCCATTTATTTTAGCTTCCCCTCCATGCATACCTCCTCCTTTTACTATTAATGGTGGAGTATTACATGATTTAGATGAGAAGCATTTAACTCCCAATTGATTAAGAGAATCGATTAAATCCCCCATCGGCCTTTTTCTTAAACTTTTATCACCGGTTAAAATCGTAAAACCCTTATTAACAAAGGCGCTTACAGATGTTAAAAGCCTTATCGTTGTACCTGAATTTTCAGCATTTAAAACATCATCAGGAGTATTAAAACCCAATCTGCCCCCATTACCTGAAATTTTTAGATTTCCAACATTATTTAATGATAAATCCTCTCCATCATTTAATGGAATTGTTTCAATGGTTTTTCCAAGTAATTTACAACAATTAATTGTGGCTATGGTATCCCTTGAAAGGAGAACATTTTCTAATTTGGATAACCCATTTGATAAAGTAGATATAACTATTGCTCTATGAGAATAACTTTTACTCGGTGGACATGAGATTTTTCCAGTTAGTTGTGATTTTTTAACTGTTATTTTTACCATTGCTTATCAACAACATAATTCAATTTGAGAATTTTTAAAAGTCATATTACAAAAGCTTTAGAATTATTAACTTGAGCTACAATCAACCTGCCATTAAAATTCTCCAAAGAGTTTTTTAAATTTTCAATGTTGTCTTTATAGACAACAGCTGCAATTGCGGGACCATTACCTGAATAACTTACAGCTAAACAATTGTTTTCTATTGCATGAAGCAATGGGTCATAATTGTTGTAAAGTATGGAATTTATCAATATTCCATTTAAATTCATTGCCTTCCAATAATCACCTCTTATTGCCAGTTTAAATGCATGATTAAATAGTTCTTTGTGTAGTTTTAATTTCATAATATCCCCTCGCGACATACCGCTTGGTAAAAAAATTATTACCCATAGATCATTATTTATTGTTTCTCTTTTTATTAATTTTTTATAATAATTATCAGACAAAATTATTCCTCCAAAATAGCAGGCACATGCATCATCAAAAGCACCAGTAATACTTACTTTTGCCCATAGAGATGAGTTAACGGCAGTATTTAGAACAGATCTATCATATATCTCATCATTGATCAGTTTATAACATGCTAGCGAAATCGCATTAGAAACAGCACTGGAGCTTTTTAGACCCCAACCAGCAGGAATATCAGAGGTTAAATTAATGGTAACAAAATTATTATTTAGTACCTTATTAGGAATGATTGATTTTATTATTTTATTGATAAGTTTGTCATTTGCAAAATTCTTTGAAATACCTGAAAAACCTGGTTCCAATGTTATTTTTGCCTTCACCTTTAGAGATATTCCTAATGTAGATCCTTTACCAGTTGCAATGGCATTGATTATAGAAATAGCTCCAAATACTGTAGAAGTGGATGTTAGTTTTTTCAATTTATTTTGGTTCACCAAAAATTCCAAATAATGCTTTTTTCATTACATTGATGGGCGCCTTCATATCGGTCCATAGTTCAAATGACTTTGCACCTTGATGTATTAGCATTTCGTAACCAAAAATTATGTTAGAGCCTGCCTCTTTGGCGTTATTTAACAAATTAGTAAATACAGGTCTATAAACTATATCAAAAACAAAAGCATCTTTACTCATAAAATTTGATTTTAAAGGACTTGATTCATTATTTAATCCTATAGATGTCGTATTAATTATTAATTTGGAATTAAAAGATACTTCACCCAAAGCTTTTTGATCATCATAATTCAATGGATTACATCTTAACCCCAATCCTTTACCTAAATCTATGACTTTATCTAATTTATTTTGGTCTCTGTTGACTATATTAATTTTTTTAATATCTTTTTTCTTCGATAGTCCTACTAAGGCAGCTCTACATGAGCCACCTGCACCCAATATTAAAATTTCTATATCCTTAAAATTTATTTGTCGTTCTTCAAGTGGAGTAATTATACCATTAATATCTGTATTATAACCAACAAATTTGCCATCTTCATTTTTAACCGTATTAACAGCACCTGTAACTTTTGCTTCATCTGATAAATTATCAAGATGATTTATAATATTTACCTTATGGGGTAAGGTAACATTAAATCCGGATATGTTTATAGTTTTTAAAGATTTAATTGATTCTTCTAGTTCCAGAGGTGGAACTTTAAAGGCAATATAGGAGTAATTCAAATTTAACGAGTCAAAAGCGGAATTTTGTATTAATGGTGATAATGAATGATCGATAGGATCTCCAATTATACAAAATGTTTTAAATTCTTTTTTTAATTTTTTACTATTGATTGTTCTATCTTCATTCATTCAGAATGTATTCAATGAAATCAAGGATAATTTATTTTTAATATTTTTAAATCTAACTATAAAGTTAAATAAATTAATTGGGAAAACTCAAACTAATTAATAGATTTTAAGGATTTGCTCTATTGAATTGTCTTACAAAATTAACTTGATTCAATTAGATCAGAAATAATTGATTATTCTTTTCAATTTTCGGTAATGTGTCGTTAAACCGTTTGTTGAATAAGTATTATATTAAAGATGAAAATAAATATACATTCAAAATATGGCGTTATACATTCAAAGCATGGAGTTCACATTTAGACAATGACTTGTAGAGGGATTTGCATTAGACATAAGTCAAAAAAAATACCAAAGACTTTGCGTTATGGAGAAAATGAAAAACGCTGTCAAATTTGTGATATATTTATTCGATGGAATGGATTATTTTGTCCTTGTTGTGGCTATAGATTAAGGCATAATGCAAGGATACAAAAATATAAAATTAAAAAATATATAGAATAAAATTCTTAAATATTATATAAATTTAAAATTGATCTAAAACATAATATATAAAAGAATATAAGAATATCCACAATATTAAATTAATTTATTGTGAAAAAGTGTATAGATGGATTTCATTTGATTTCTCGTAAGTTGCCCCGGTGCAACTGCTTTATCAATCGTTGCATATGTAAAAGGACAATCACCAACAATATTACATAAAATTCGTGTTATAATACCTAAATCTCCCATTGAAAATGCAACTAAATTAATAGTTGTATCTATTATACTATATAATTCTAGAATAGTAATTGAATCTTCTATAGATTTTGCAGTAGTTACTATTTTAATAAAATTGCTGAATATTCTCATTTTATCAATTAGATTTATCAAGGTTTCTTTATTGGGGGTCCCTGTGAAATCATGCCACGATACCAATATTCTAACTTGGTTTTCATCTATAAAGTCAGCTAGCTCATTATTTTTTGATATAGAGTTATATTCTAAATCTAACAGCATTGGTCTAGATAGTGCTAGTTTTTTTATTAGAACCAACCTTTCGGTTTCCCCTTTGGAAAAATTACCACCCTCACTGGTGGATCTTATTGTATATATTGAATGATTTTTGTATTTTGAAATCTTTTCTAGGATTATATCAATATTTTTAAATTCTTTCAAATAATCAAAGCGAAATTCTATTAACGCTTGTTCATCTTCGTTTTGAATAATTTCTATTTCTTTTTCTATTTTTTCTATTTCCTCATCTTCTTCTAAAGGGATAGAGATACAGATTTTTTTTTTCTTTAACAAATTAATTTTTATGCAAAAATTTGTATTATAACATTTTCTTTTATTTGGCTTTAAAATTTAGAAAAAACATATAGCTTGAAGACGTTATAAATTTTTTATGAATATTAATAAAGGGAATAGAATATTTTCAGAGTATCTTCTAAGATCTATATTTTTACTTTTCAGTTCTTTCTTTAAGAAGATCTTCTGAAAGACCATCATCGCATTTTATCAAACGAAATCAGGTTTCTAATTGAAAATATATACAAAAAAGCAAACCAAAGAAAATATCCTCCAAGAAAAAGAAAGCCTCATAGTATTCTTGTATACAAAAAGATGAAACAGTTATCAAGATTGGTTCAGGATTAATATGGATTTGGGTCGCCATTATCGAACCAAAATATAGAGAAATTCTTTCAATTAACATATCAAAAGAACAAAAAATATATTTGCAGTAGTAGCCGAACGTTGTCTGTCGAGCGTTGTAAATGAATATG
>JAICXY010000098.1 GCA_025934495.1 Candidatus Nitrosocosmicus sp. | reverse complement strand
GTAGTCAGAGTATACGCACGTTTGGTAGAATTGGGAGCAGAAACTCCAGCAAGGAACCCCTATGTTGCAGAAATGTACAAATTAGCATTGGAAGGAAAACTCTACAGTAGATCCATCCCATAAATTTTTTTTTGTTTATTCAATAATATAAAAAATAAAATATTATTTAGAGTAATAAACCAAATTCTAATCAAAGAATTTATTCTAAAATCAAATATTTGCCTGTTCTAATATATTAGCATCATTTAAGTATTTAGAAAGATCATATGCACATTTATTAAAAACAGCAATTTTATTAGTCCAACAGTAACAATTTTGTTGCATTCAATAAATTATACATAAGAAATTGTAGGATACAATATGTTATTATTTAGGTTACCAGAATTAGTAAATAGAACACATTGCAATAGAAAACGCTTCTGCACACCACATACATTTTTCAAGGTAATTCCTAGGTTTTACTATCTTTAATTTGGCATAGAAACCTTGTATTTCCATCTTCAAAACAACCAATATTTGCTTAGTGTCAATATAACATATTCATATTTCTTATTTTTTACAATAATAGCACCTACTTACTAGGCTAAACAATTTGACTTTATTTTGCCATAACAGATTAATCATAAAACAGATATCACAACATGGTCTTTGGAATATTCTATCTTTTATGCTTTGTTACATAATTCGAAAAACAGATAGTTAAAACTAGCTCCTGTTAGGATATGATAATCTAATTTCACTGTTTCCATTATACCTCTATCAACAAAATGTCAACAAAAAATAATAATACAATCATATAATAAAGCATTTTTTTTAAATTATAAATAGTATAATGTTTCTGCAAAGTCAAGTAAAATAAATCATAGTATAGCAAAGAATTGGATTTGACAAATAAAACTACAGAAAGATCATTTTATGGAAAGATATCTCAATTCAGTATTTATAGATCGCATATTAAAGTCAATTCTAAATATAGATGTAGAAAAAAGGTACAAACTTGGTGCACATATAGAAATGGTTGAATATTATCAACCACAATAACAAGAAGTGAATCTTAACTTTATGAGAAAGAAATTTACGTTTTATAGTTAATATAGATATTTTTGCTTTTACATAGACATTAAATTATTTTTTTGTGCAACAATAATGACAATTAGATATAAAGATATATCATGATTCTTGACAATTCAATAAAAGTTCTTAAATAATTATTTAAATGTTTATTTAAATAAGTAAATTTATTATTTACTTTCTGATTTTTTAATTCCTCCTATTTTAAACATTTTTGTACTACAAACACTACATGTGCCTTGAGTAGCAGGTCTTCCATTTTTCATAGTAACTTGTTTTTCATCTTTCATTTCTCTTTTTGCTTTACATTTAACACAATATCCTTCCATCAGACTAACCTTATGCAAGTGTAGATAAAATACATGTAGTATAAAATTATTGTCATAAAGGGTTATATAAAGTCCGAATCGGATGAAATACAACACAAAAAGATTAATACTAAATATTACTAATGCAAGAAACTATGATTTATCCAGTTTGCTATAAACATTAAATCGAAAGTATATTTTGAGTATTATATACGATAATAGTTGGATGGGTTAATAGAGACTCGCCACATCTAAATGAGACAAGATTTATAGAAGTGTTGCTTGTCGTTTTTTCTTGACCCTCAGATATATGAGATAAAAAAATTCATAAAAAAACAATAATAGACATATACAACATTAGGTTAATAATAACTCTTTCATAAGTATAGACCGTGGAAATTTTAATCTAAATTGTTTAAAAATTACTGTTATTAAACAAGCATTCCCAGTTTCCAATAAAGTATAAAAAAATTTGGCAAAAGAGAAAATAGCATTATTTCATTTAAATTGTGAAGATTATAATGGAATTTATAAATATAAAGAGATTATAATATATTATAATAAATTTAGTATAAAAATTGACACTTTGAATAAGAATAAAAGAAGCAAGGGTGATATACAATGCTTTATTGCATCACTTGTTATCAATAGCTCATTTCTATCTGATTTATGCCATTCTTCTAAACAAGTTATACAATGATGTCTACATAACCAATCTCTTTTATGATGTTTAAAATACGGTTGCAGATATATATTCACCAAACAATCTCTTGATAGAAGAAAATACGGTTTCTTTAGCCATCCACCTCTTTCCATAGATTACAATGCGGTATTTCCATTTTCTAAAATCATTTCTTTGAGCCAAAACTGACAGGTTCCAAAGAAAATGTCCGGTATTCAATTCAATTTTGGCATTTTTTCTTACTTTAATGCAAGGACGAATACCACTATCTGTCAGGCATTTGAAAATATCATTACTATCATAGGCCCATCATCAGCAAATAGTTTGTCTATTATTTTATTTGATTTTACAAAATTATCAACCAATCCTGATAACGCCTTACTATCATCATGAACGCGTTCATTTGTAGTTACCTGCATGGAAAGGATTTCCTTGCTTTTTACATCTACTGTTGCTATGTGGATTTTCAAATATCCTTTCCTTCTTCTTCTCTTATTGTTGTATTGTGCACCCCATTTATCAGAATCATTGGCTTATGTTTGTTATTTTGATTCCTATACAATCACAACTGCTGTATGATGTGATGGCTCTAAAGTTAAGGAAAAAGCTATAGATTTCCTTATTGTTTATTATTTATGATACAACAAGTTAGGAAAAGAATAGAACCTAAAGATATCGTTTATTCTTTACACCTTTACTTTAATGGTCTTTCATTGAGAAATACATCCAAAGCAATATCTAGATTTGTCAAAAGGAGTCATACTGCAATAAGAGATTGGATAAGGTACAAACCTGCAGAAAGATTATCATACACCAAGATCAAAATATCTGAATTCATAATTGATGAAACCCAAATTAAAGTCGGTTCTTCTGAATACATCTGGCTTTGGGTAGATATCGAATCAAAAACTAAGAATATTCTTGGTATAAGCATATCCAAAGACGGAATATGTTTGTGGTAGCCGAACGTTTTCTTTCTAATGTTATAAAAGATTACGGAGAGCATCCAGTTTCAACAGATGGCGGTACTTGGTATCCATCGCCGCAAGCATGCAGGTTATTGAAGATAAATCATCATCTTCATATTCTTCTTTGGAGAAAAGTATCATTATTTAAAGAACTATCCAGTATTAAAGACAGAACAGAATGCTTTGATGATTATTTTCCTTGTAGAAAAAAGAAGTGTAAACTGAAGTATGTGAAACAATGGTTTAATCTATTTGCTAACTATTACAATAAAGAAATAATATCTTAACTTTACAGAGCCAATGTGATAGATATCATCATCATCATCATCATCTATCATTGATATCTATAATCAATTTGTAAATTCTTTTACACAAATGACCACAATTTGATGACATTTTCCCACGGTGGTCTTGATTATCCCTTTGGTTTGTCTGTATGGCAGGTGGAAGCATATTCTGATATAACCGACAACAATAGAATGAACGTGTAAGGATATACATAGGGCTTGTCTTTCTTAGTTTAATTCATCTTTTTATATCAATCCTATGTCTCAAGAATACCATATGAAAAAAAAGGATTTCACCACATTTAATAAGATCTGTTATAAGAGGCGAATCTGTCGAGATGGTTAACTGGTCTGCATCTATCTTAAAATGTTAGCATTATAATAAAGCATTGGAACTAAACTTTCAGCTACTATAAACATATTTTTCTTTCTTTTGACATGCTAATTGAAAGGATTTCTTTATCTTTTGTTGGTTCAACGATGCCAACCTTACCTTCTCAAAGCCATATTAATTGAGTCTGCTTTTAAAAGTCAAGTGTCCAAGTTTATGCCGTTATTTGTTTGAAACATTAATTATTTAAATATAATTACAAGCCATTTAAAAGAAAATATAAAGACATTGGATATTACACTGGACTTAGCAGTTTCATCAATGATATACTCTTTATTCTCTTTTTCTTATGAATTTTCATTGGTTTGTACTTTTGCATCTATCTCCAAATGGAGAAGAGGTGGCTTATCTTCAGCATACGCAAAAAAGAAAGATAATGCTTTTGCAGTATTTCTAAATGACAAACCTAAAAAGTACAAGTACAATCCATAACCGACAATTTGTGGATGTATTCTATTTCCAGGAATCATAAATGAAAAGGCTATTTTCAAGCTATATATTTTTCCCAAGTTAACAGGGCCATTTTAAAAATATGAAATAAAAAATAGGTATATGAAAAAAATTATGTTAAAGCGTCTTTTACTTTTTCTTTTGCCTTGTTCAGTGTTTCAGAACTTGGCTTGCCCTCAGCATGGTCTTCTGTCGTTTTTGCTTTTGCTTTAGCATCTTGTTCAGTATTTTTTACTTTCTTTGTTACATCATCAATAATATCCGTCATTGACATATAATATACAACATACTTTATATCAATACATACGACGAAGTTTACAGTCATTTTGGAGAAGAACATCCGGTGCGAATTTTCAGAACATCATAAAGATAGGATTCGACAGAATATAGCTATAAAAGTTTTAAATAAGTTTATTACGATATTTTAAATAGTCATAATTTCAACAAAAGTATATTGGAAGCCAAAGTATCATATGATAATGTTTTAAAACTAATAAAAGCCCATCATAATTGGTTTAATAATTCTATCCCATTAATTGCAAGTGAAAATATACCAAGCCCTGCAGTGAGAGAAGCCGTTGTATCAGATTTTGGAAACAGATATGCAGAGGGTTGGCCAGGGGAAAGAGTTTATGCCGGATGCACCTATATAGACCAAGTTGAAAATATATGTAATGAATTAGCTAAAAAAGTTTTTAGATCTGAATTTGCTGATTGTAGAGCAACATCGGGTGTAGTTGCAAATTTAGCTATATATTCAGCATTTTCAAATCCCGGCGATTATATGATAGCATCATCTATTCCCAGTGGTGGTCACATTTCACACGGAAAAAAAGAACATTCAGGTACAGCAGGCCTAGTACATGGTCTTTCAATAGAACATTTTCCATTTTCAAAAGAGGATATGACCATAGATGTAGATATGACAAAGAAAAAAATTGATACAATGGTCAATGAAGGGAGGGTTCCAAAAATTGCAATGTTTGGAGGTAGTCTTTTCTTATTTCCACATCCAGTAAAAGAATTATCTAATTTTTTACATAATTATAACATTTTTATAAATTATGATGGAGCTCATGTAGCAGGACTGATTGCAGGAAACCAATTTCAAGATCCTCTAAGAGAAGGTGCGGATTCTATGACTATGAGCTCTCATAAAACATTATGGGGTCCCCAAGGAGGTATAATAGTTTCATTTGATAAATATAGCGAATTTATAAAAAAGGCAATATTTCCAGGTAATACAAGTAGTCATCATTTGCATCATGTCGCCGGAAAAGCTATTGCTTTGGCAGAAATAGTAGAATTCGGAGAGGATTATGCAAAACAAGTTATTAAAAATGCAAAAATGCTTGCTTATTCTTTAGCAAATCATGGATTTAATGTATTAGGTGAAAAAAGAGGATATACGGAATCTCACCAATTAGCAGTAGATGTTTCAAAATATGGAGATGGAGGAACCATTGAAAAAGATCTTGAAAAATGCAACATAATATTAAACAGACAACTTCTTCCAGGAGATATAAAAGAAGGAAAGAACTATCTACACCCTAGCGGAATAAGAATAGGAGTTCCCGAAGTGACAAGACTAGGCATGAAGGAAAATGAAATGCAGGAAATAGCAACTTTTATAAAAAGAATAGTCATTAACAAACAAGACAACATCAAAGTTTTACAAGATGTGATAGAATTTAGAAAGAACTTTCAAAAAGTACAATATTCATTTGACAATGAAACTGCAGCTTATGAATATATACATTTAGTTAATAGGAATAAATAAAATTATATTAAAGGTATTTATTATTGTTTAACAAAATATTTTAAATTGTATTTTTTAACTATTTAGTGGATAACCGGAGAATAACTATCGATACAGAAAATTACAAATAATAGTTCTTAAAAGCATCAGTATTTTTTGGTAAAATTAATTAATTTTAAGAATTGCAAAGAAAATCAATATATATAATAAATAAAACCTATTTTGTATTAATATTTTTTTACACATGGTTTATATAATATATTGGATCAATTACCTCTGCGAAAAAATATGCCAATCGATCCAGATTTTCCGAAGAATCATCATGTAATTGGGCAAATAAAACACTCCGATGGAGAACATTTTCACTATCTCTGGGGACCAGGCAAGCTAGGTGAAGCCTCTGAAAATTCAGAAGTAAAAGAGGCATTTCAAGCAAAGGGAGAACCATTAGAACCAATAGGCGTCAGTGGCACTATGGTAGCAGTGGATTGGGATTCATGTGTAGCAGATGGAGCTTGTATTGAAGCTTGTCCTGTACAAGTATTTCAATGGTATAGAACTGAACACGATGTTCCGGCTAAAGAAGTAACAAAATATGAATTTGCTGGCGAGGGATCCTCAGTAAAAGAGGAAAGAAAAGATTACACAGATAAAGCAGATCCGATCAGGGAACACGATTGTATATGGTGTATGGCCTGTGTCTCTGTCTGTCCTCCCCAAGCAATAAAAGTAGATCAAGCAGCCCAAGAATACCATGAAAAAGCCGCAGGAACATTCAACGAAGAATTATCAAAAGGTAGTGCACCACCACCTCATGCACACTAAAATATTTTTTTAATTACATTTACTTTAGATTTAATATAGTAAATTTAAATATAATTGGAAATAATTACCAAATCATCCAACATTCCAAAGACATCAAAAAAGATTGTAGTATATTTCTAGACTTTTCCGATAATATTATTTGAGTACTGTTAATAACCTTTTCAATACAGCAAATAAACAATATTAAAGGAGAAGTAAAAGATTCTAGTTTTGCCCATTCATTGTCATAAGCCGTCATGATAAGATCAACTTTTTGATTATAGTAACAAGATAATAAATTAATTATATGTTCGGATTCTGATAATGATACTGAATGATTAATTAAAAAGGATTTAAGATTGGCAGAATTAATAATTAAAGAATCTTTATAATGACAATATATTGATTTGGGTTTAGAAGTCATCTTTTGGAGAAAATTCATTGTCAATAATAATTTCTAATTTTTGTTTCAAATATTCATTAATTTTATACCCATCAACTTTCCCTCGTAGTATATTCATGCTTTTACCCATTAGCGCACCGATGGAATTAATTCCTTTTTCCTCAATAATTTTAATATTATCATTTAATATTTTATCCAATATAGTATTTAATTCCTCATCATTTATTTCTGTAAAATTTAATGAATTAAGTGCGTCTTTTACAGATTTGGATTCTTTTTTCATAATTTGTTTAAATATTAAGCTCACAGATTCTTTAGCTATAGAACCTTTATCAAGCATATCAAATATCTCAATTATCATATTATCAGTTAGTAATGATTTATCCAGATTATCTCTCGAAAGACTAACTATATCTTCTGTAAGCTTAGAAGCAATAAAAGTTGGGGTAATATTTTTTGAGGTTGAAACGATTTTTTCGAAAATATCGTAATATTGAGAATCAAAAATATGTTCAGATAACTTCTTATTTATTGAATATTTTTGCATTATATGATTAATCAAGTCATTCCAAGATAAAGGAACATCTTGTTTAAGATTATATAGAAACTGTGAATCTACAGGAATAGGCAGTATATCGGTTTCAGGATACATTCTAGATGATCCAGGCCTAGGTCGAGAAAAAATAGTGGAGCCATCCATTGTTGCCGAACGTGTCTCTGCTACTACACCAAGTTTAAATTGACATATTCTTTGTATCAATGGTCCAAGTACATTATTTATTTTTTTCTCATCCCCCCCAATGATTAAAAAAGCGTCATCAGTAGAAATACAAAGTAATTCCCGAATTTTTTCAACATCTTTAATAGTAATTCCATAATTTGGTAACTCATCAGAATGAAAAATACCACCTAAACCAAAAAATCTAACAAATTCACCTAATTCTTTGCCTAAACGAATACCAGCAATTGGTTCATAACCAATTAAATTATTTAATCCTCTAAGTCTTACCGATAAGAAAATTGAATTGGAACTTTTTAAAATCTTCTTAATAATATTCGAAGATGAATTTTTAAATAAATAAGTAATATCTAGGGTTTTATCCCCTATAAAATCATCTTCTATATTTCTTTTTTTAAATTCTTCAGCAATTTTTATCATTCCAAATTGCCTCTTTGTTTCGTATTCTAGAACTTTAACTAATTGCGATAATTGTTGGACACCTTTTACTTCAACAACCTGTCCGTCATCAACAGAAATATTTACATCTTGTCTTATACTTCCAAGCCCTCTAGAAACACGTTTACTACTACGTAATAATCTACCAAGTGTTAAAGCTACATTTACAATTTCCTTATGTGTCCCAGTTACAGGTTCTAAAGCTATTTCCACTAATGGAATTCCAAGTCTATCTAAACCATATTCCTTATATGAATCTGAAGGTGGCAATAATTTTGCAGCATCCTCCTCTAAACAAATACTTTGAACACCAATTCTATTAAAATTATCAACTTTCAAGTAACCACCAGAAGATACAAGCATTGTTCTTTGGAATCCACTAACATTTGATCCATCTATTACCAATTTTCTCATAACATGAATTTCATCAACTATACTAGAGTTAAGAGCGAGTGAAAATAATAAAACAGTATTTAATGCATCTTTGTTTACATCATGAGGTGGCTCTTCATCTGCCTCTACCAAGCAACTTAACCCAATTCGAGAATAGTATTTTATGGTATTCATCTTTGCATATTCAAATAATGCAGCTTTATCAAAATTACCTAGTTCGCTTTTAGTAGGTCTCAAAATACGTATAAAATTATAATCATAATTTCCATTTGCATCATTACAACTACAATTGCAAAAAAGTTTAGATTTGGTATCCAATTGTTGATGTATTTCAAATCCAACTTTTACCTTTAAAGAATCAGAATCACATTCCATCAAAATCATTCCATATAGATCAAGAAATAAGAGGAGACATATTTGAGATTTCATTAGAGAGATTGATTTTCATGATATCAATAAGATCAGACGCATTCCTACTATTACTTAATGCCCACATAGCTTTAACTACTGCAGTTTCAGAACTCATATCAGATAATGGGACAATGCCTAAATCCAAGAGATCTCTACCAGTATCATAAACAGTCATTTGAACTCTTCCATATATACATTGAGAAGTCATGAATATAATAATACCAGAATCTATCAATTTTTTAAGGTAGGGAAAACAGTTTTTGTTGATATGCCCAAGTCCGGTACCCTCCAATATAAGGATCTTGTAGTCCAGATTTAAAAAACATTCAAGAAAGGCAGGATCAAAACCAGGATAAAATTTTAATAAAAATACCCTTTTGTCAAAAGATGTCTTTGAAATAAGATTTTTTGTAATTTCATCTCGTTTATTTATTTTTTTTAAATCGGTGTTACATATAATTTCAGAATTATCAATTAATGCAAAAGGAATATAATCTAACGATTGGAAAGCATTACGTTTACTTGTATGATTTTTCCGAACTCTTGTTCCTAGATAACAAGCGATAATTTCATCAGAAGGTGTATGATGCATACATACAAAAATTCCTGTAAATTTTGTTTTTGTGATAAATTTAATTGCACCTAATAAATTAGTAAATGCATCCGATGAAGGTCGATCAGACGATCGTTGAGATCCAACTAAAACAACAGGAATGGATAGATTTTGTAATGCAAAACTTATTGCAGAAGAGGTATAATGTAGAGTATCTGTTCCATGAGATATAATAATTCCATCAAAGTGTTCATATTGAATAGCACGAGATATTCTTTCCGACACAATAGACCAATGGTCAGGATTTATGTTTTCACTGTATTCATTTAATAAAAATTCAGGATATATTGATGCATAATTGGAAATTTCAGGGAAAATTGCATAAAGATCTGAAGCATTTAAAATAGATGTAACTCCACCAGTCCTATAATCAATTTTACTAGCGATAGTTCCACCTGTACTAAGAAGCAAAATTTTTGGTAATGTTTTAGTTTCGAGGGACTCGTCAATAATATAATCATTTTCTTTTGATTGGACAAAATTATTAAACGGTTCCCCATATTTAGAAGGAGTTTTCAACAAAGAAGTATTAACAGAAGTTTCTGATGGATTTTCATTTGTAATATATATAATATTTTCTACCAATATACCAATATTATACCCACTTTTTAATTTAATAACAACATAATCATCATTAAATGATTCATATCGAGGCATAATTATGCCGCTATAGTCTCCTTTATTTGAAAGTAATTTGACGTTATCACCAATTTTAACTTTGTATGTATCTAATAATTTTTGAGTTTTATTACCATAAACATCTCTTTTACTATTAGAATTTAAATTGGCTGTAAATTTTTTTTCCACTTATAGAAATGTAATAATATATAAAATATATATTTAGATATTTAATTTGGTTTTACCAATACTTTTCCAACCATCCAAGGATGAAATAAGCAACTATATTCATAGAGACCAGGTTTATTGAAAACTATTGTAAAAAAATTACTAAAAGAATAATCAAAATTTTGTTTTTCATCTAACGAAAGCAAGGGTCCAGAATTAACAAATTTTTCATTGCCCTGAAAAGTATATGTAGGATTAAGCCCTAAATGCAATACTTTTGAATCATTTGTAATAATTGTAGGATTCATTGCTCTAGAATTTAATAACATTACAATTTGAGTTCCATTCTTGGTTATTTCCCTCAATGGCTCACCTGTATTTTCTATTACCGAGACAAACTTTGTGGTATTTTGTACATAAAAAGGTATTCCGATTTTTTCCATATTATCTAGTCCTTGAAGAAAAGTAACGGTATGAGGAAGAGGAACATCCATCCCATTGTACCATGTAATACTATCACCCTTAACAATTTCTATATTTGATGGATAATATTGATTATAAGAAACAGAAGAATTTCCCTGACCCACTTTAATGAAAAAATTTTCAGGCTTATGTGGTATGGTAGAATTAGAGGTAGAAGTAGTAGAATCAAATAAGCTTGTAGAATTAGATGCAAAATCTGCAAAAGATAAATTGATTGTTTTATTTATAAAAGGCAATAAAAAACCGCTAAAACTAAACATATAAAATACAAGTAATACTATAAAAGTTCGAGTTATTATCACAGATATGTTCGAATTAAATAAACAGATTGTAACAATATAATGTTTTTTATATACTTATATCAAGCCTATTTATGACTCAAGTTAAGAGAAAAGCGCGTATTATGAAATATTTCAAATAGACAATCTGGATGTATTATATCTTATTTATCCAATTTGAATTACAAATTAATGAAAAGTAAATAGTTTAGAAATATGCTTTGTTGCCTAACTATGAAATTCGTTTTTTGTTGGCTGAAATTTACAATAACAAAACGAATTATAGGTATCCCATTCACTAAACTTATTAGACGATTAATGCTATTACAAAAAATTGAGTTATGCAACAAAGCAATATAAATCAAAAAAATATTAGTGGGAAAGAATTATTCGCATTTATAGTCGATGAAATACTTAAAGCAATAAACCTATTGACTGAGTTGGATTGCCATTGTTCAATAAACAAAAGTAATTTTGAATATCTATGATACTTAGTCGACCCATGCTTGTTGCTGGAGAACAATTACTAAAACATTTGATAAAGATATATGGAAAATACTGATTATACGGATTAGCAGTAGAAAAAGTTGTCTGCAAACATGTAAATTCGTGAAAAATGAAGTATCATATACATATACTAAAATAAGAAAAACATTATCGAAAGAACAATGTGTATATCAAGATAGAATATGGTGCTTTGGGGCTATTTTCCTTGTAAAAAAAGAATTGCAAATTAAAACATATTCTAAAGAGTTACCTATTGTTGAATATCAAAATAAATAATAAAGATAGTATTTCTGAATTAGATATAATGATTATATAATAGGTAATTTAAAAGTGTAAAATAAGTTGATTCAACTATTTTTTGGTTGTTTTTCATAATAATAAAGTTATATGGAGTTATATTGTAATAGTTTCTGTGAGCCAAAACACCACAACTTTAAAGGTGCTTGAAGCTTATACAAGAGATGTAGGCCGTGGAGTTGCTAGAATTGATTATGATTCTATGGATTCATTGAGCGCATCTACTGGAGATGTTGTTGAAATAAAAGGAAAGCGTAAAACCGTTGCAAAATGTTTAC
>JAICXY010000021.1 GCA_025934495.1 Candidatus Nitrosocosmicus sp. | reverse complement strand
ATTAATCTGAAAATTGAAGTAACAAAAAATAATTTTATCTTTGCCACTTAGAGGCTCCAAAACAACAAGAGGGACCGCCACTTTTATTATAATTTATTTCATTTACTTTGTGTAACATAGTATTGGAATCAATATCTAAAGTCAACTTACCATAATAACCATTAGTTCCTCGAGGGATATCTGACCAATCAGCGGTTATTGTTTTATTGTTTGTATGGATTTGACCTTTTAGAACATTAGAAAATGTCTTTCCGTCATCGTTACTGCTAATTCCAAGCCACCAAACATCATTACCCATATTCCTTATATAATAAGTTCCTCCGTCATTAGCTTTCCAAGTGCCAGTTAAATTAATATTTTGAGTAAATTGTGCTGAGATATTTTGTGTAAAGAGATTAATAGTTAATACAAGGCCTATCAAAATGAGTATATTAGATAATCCTAGTTTAATAAACGAATTATATAAAATCATACAGATGTTAACGTCGTCGATAGGCACTTGCTTATATAAAAAGGTTTTACTTGATATAGCAGCTCTGTTAACTTAAGGTTTTTCTAGAATAGTTTAATTTATTCAAAATATCTATTTCCACCCAATTTCAATAAAATCAGGATAATTTTGAACACAATATAATCAATCTAATTTACAAAATTTTGTAGAATGTATTTTATCATCGATAGCAGGTATGATGGAAAAATTCCTTAAGTTATCAGTTGTATAAACACATAGATGCTTTCTTCCTGTAAACTGATTGTACTTGTTTAGATGTCATACCACAACACCTTTAGCTAACCTTTAAAATGTCATCGTTATGATGGATACTTTCCTCAGGTCTATTACCGATGATCAAAGAAACATTTTGTATGATAAGATAGAGGAGAATGATGAAGGATCCAGTTATCGGGCCAAGATAATCCTGCTTAAAGATGAGGGATATACAATCCCTGAAATAAGAAAGATAACAAATCTTATCTATCTAAATAGATATGTGAGAATTTAGAAAAGCATTAGTAAAAAGAATATCTCTATCCCATCATAATAGAATATTGGTATTGGTATTGGTATTGGTATTGGTGATAAATTCTATTGTTGGACTTTTGATTTCATGGACCTATCCTCATCATCCTATAAAGAGGATATTCATATAATAAAATAATCAGAATTTGGGATGAATTTATTATTGTTTATCTTCAGAAGAGGATAAACAACTCTTTCTTGGAATCATAAGCAAGTGTATTTGAAATATCAAAAATCTAAAAGCCTATGCCTTATCTGATTTTGAATTATCTAATGGATTCTTAATGTCATATTAGTAGATCAACAAACTCATTGAAATCATAAAGCATGAATAATAACACTACATTTTTCGAAAGGACATGACATGATGAAATCAACATCATAACGATAATCCACATTATTGAACAGTAGCAATCTACATGTCCTGATTCAATAAATACAGTAAGTAAATCTTGTTTACGTTCTTCCTTATATTCGAAATCCACTATAGATATATTATGGGAAATTAATTCCAGTTTTGTATCTCGTGTATATATTGATTATTTATGTTCATCATCAAGTATTCCCTGACCTGTTATAGGATTAATTGAATAACAGAACCTCGGTTTTAAACCTCTACTTTTGAATATTGTACCGCATATATGGACATCTACAATCTGTCAAGGTTTTTAAGATAGATGATTCGATAAGAAAGTATTATCAGACTATACTATATTAACAAAAACTTTCAAAAGTAAAAAAGGAATCAAGTTTTATGATTATACGAACAAATATTGAGATAAAAGATAGTCTTGAAAGAGAAATCAATAAACCTAAAATAGAGATTTATGATGAAACTTTTATAATAATCATAGTTTTAGTTTCATCTTAGATTTCTTTTATTAATTGGTCAAGCACATACACACAGAGATACACTGCGTAATATTTATAGATTTCAACATTTAAGATATCTGTAATGGCCCCATTTCTCTTTCAGCCCGATCATATCAATAGAGTCAAGTTCAAACCAATAGAAATCGATATCCACAAAGGCGTTATCAAAATAGGTGATGAAGAAATCCACTACGACTTTCACTTCAATAACACTGAATCTATAATAGTTGGTAATGATAGAGAGGAGGCTCTAGCAAAAATCCGGGAAGGATTTGAGCGTCAATATAACAGGTATGGCAAATTGAAAAGAGAAGAGGTCGGTTCCTTAGACTATGATACTTTGCTGACATGGAAAAAATACAGAAACACATAGTATCTGACAATTAAGTGATTACCGTTTCATCCTTCAGGGCCAATTTTTTTTATGTAGTGATCAACCCTCATCAAGTTGTGTCAGGAATAAATCAAGTCCAAAAATAAACTCATTTTATGAATGGTAAAGTTATGATAACAATAACAAAGTCCTTTTATACTGACTGACTTAACCATAACCATAAAAGTGTAATATAAATGTTAATGGTGAATGTATCTTGTACCATCTTTACAGTTATGGTGGATGCAAAAGCAATAACAGCAAACTCCAGTTCGAATATTGATGGCTTTATCTATATACCTAACATGCATGTACTGCATTGTCCAGAAAAAGTAAAAGGAGTGAAAATTTAGAACATGCAATGTATAAACAGACCAATCTTAATAGTATCAATATCACTTATACTTGTTTTTGGTGTTGAATATCCAATATTTGCTGGATTTGGAGGAATAATATACTAGCAAGCAAATGCTGATCGCAATAGCCAGCCTGGAATTAATGGGCATTCTGATCCAACTAGCCAAGCTAACGGCGGTAATGGTGGTAGAGATAATTTTGCTAACCTTGACATCTCCAGCAACGGCAACGGTGGCAACGGCGGTACAGCAAATCATAACAGCCTAGCTAACGGTGGCAACGGCGGCAATATTAATAGTGGAAACGGTGGCAGCTCAAGCAACGGCAACGGTGGCAACGGCGGCTTGGCTTTTGTAGGGGGGTCACTGCCAATGGTGACAACGGAGCTAGTAATGGTAATGGCAAAGGTGGCAACGGTGGTTTAGCCGTTGGACATGGAAGTGATGCAAGTGGCACTTCAGGTAATGGTAATACAAATGGACAAAATGGTGGTATAGCAGTAGGTGGAGGACATACCGATCCTGCAAAGGGCTGCAATATAGCTGTTTCAAGTATTTGTGCCTAGTCCAGACTAGCCTTGGCAAAAGACTCTGTCGCTCACCTTCTACTAATTTCTTTCTTACTTTGAACAATGATGATGTCAAGAGCAACAATCAGTAGGCCCGTTGACTCCATCCAAATAATCCAGAAAATCGCTCCAGCCATGAATATTTTCAGACCTAACATCGTTTTCAGTAACTGGGTGGTTTAATTTCTAATGAATTTACCTCTACATACACTGCGTAAAACTTTTAATTTTGTGTAAATTCATTGAACAAATGGGGAGAACAATCCCTTCATTTAGACAACTACTTGGAATTGAAAAACTTGATTGATATGTGTATATTTAAAAAACTATTGCCAATTAAAAAAGATAAACAAGCATTTGATATGATTTTTGAGAATGCTAAACTATATACAGCTTATTTAGGGAATGCAGTAAACCCAATTGTATTTGAATCTGTTATAATGGGAGCCATTTTCCATAATTATAAGGAGCTATTACTTTATAGTAAAAAAGTTATCAAAGTCAATGAGGGTTCATTAAAAGAAGAAGAAATAAAGTTATTAACCGAAAACAACCCCGAAGGGAAAAAACTGTTTGATAGAACTTGTAAAAAATGACATGGTCTTATACATTCCTTGCACAAGGATGATGGAGAACTTTTATTAAAAATGATAATAGAGATATGTAGTAATAAAGAATGCTCTAGCAAGATAATAAATATTGAAGATTCAAAATCATGTATTGATTATCTATTTTTCCTATTGGCAATGATACAACAACAACAAAAAATAATGGATATTTTGTTGAACTATAAAGATGTGAACCATGAGAAAAAGATAACACTATTAGATTTTATAGATGGGTAAAATTGTACCTTGGTCAACAGCTTTAATGTGGATGATATAAAAAATTAAAAATCAAGAGTTTCCAAACTTTAGTTATCCAAGGGAGCAACAGCATACTCTAGTTACCTTCAATCATTAGCATTCATAATCATCTGTATTTGAACTATGTCTCTGAATTGTGTTTGATAATTAATATACCTCTGTTTTAATCAAGACTACAATACCGGTTGTAACGACACCCATCAATGGGTAGAGTGATATTGTCTTGAACCTCAATTTTGATATCGCTCTACAGATGGGTTAGTAATTGTACATGTTTTCATCTCATTTAGATACATATTACATCTGTATAATCTTGGCTATAACTTGACAAGAAAGGGGGTTGATTATTAGGCGAATCTTCAGTGACAGTTAACATCTATCCTAATAATACTTGAATACCTGATTCAGAACATTAGACGTCATCAAATGGCTCTGTTCACTTAAGGAAAGCATATAGCTTGAAGGCACTCTATTTCATTTGTGATTTTCAGAAAATAGAACACCTTCATAATATATACAATGTAGTTTGTATTTTTATTTTTCAGGTTTGTCTTTAAGGAAGACAGCTGATAGACTATCAGATTGCTTTATCAAAATAAGCCACGTTTCTATTTGGAACTGATTGATTAAAAAATATAATCCTCAAAGGATACCCTCAATAAGAAAAAGAAAATCTCCGAGTATTCTTGTATACAAAAAGATGAGACGGTTGTAATTAAAGTCGGGTCAGAATTTATTTGGATATGAGGTGTTGCCATTATCGAACTTGAAAGTAAAGAAATCCTCGGAATGAGTATATCGACAGAATGAAATATGTTTGTAGCCCATGAATTTTTTTTGTCAGATGTTGTAGACGAATATAGTCAAGATACAATATCTACAGACGGTAGTGGTAATTGGCATTATCCTCCTTGTGAAATCCTAAAACTAAAACATCATCTTCATTCTTAATATGAGAAAAGCATCATTGAAAGAACTATGCAGTATATTAAAGATAGGACCGAATGTTTTGATGACTATTTCCCATATGCTTTGTTGCATGATATGAAAATCAGTTGTAGCAGCAGTTTATTCTTAACAATAACAATTGAATTTTTACCTTTTTCGTTTTTATCTATGAATAAAACGTTAGCAAATAACGAATAAAATAATCATACAACAAAGTAGATTAAACATTTAAAAATACAAAATAATATATCTCATTACTTACTATAAAATTATCTGATTAGAGAATACCAAGAGAATGATTCAGCAAGTATTCTGAAATTAGTTTCAGGCATCTTAGTCGATGAATTTAAAATTGTAATTGATTTTAATTATCTAGAATCTGATTTATTGGATATAAAAAATCATTACAATAAAATTGATGGCAGTTGTTTTTGGGTAGTTGAGAACAAGGATGAATCCCAAATAATTGGAACTGTTGCAATACGAAATCTAAAAGGACTTACATCTGATGAATCTTCTGCCGAACTAAAGAGATTATTTTTATCGAAATCATATAGAGGTTTAGGAATAGGAAAGGAAATGATTAATATTGCAATTGATTTTGCAAAAAGAATGGACTATAAGAGAATATTATTGCATAGCTCAAATAAAATGAAAGCGTCAAGAAATTTATACTTAAAAAATGGTTTTGTGGATATACCTAGTTATAATAAGAATAACCAAAGAGCAGATATATTTATGGAGAAAAAACTGTAATTTAAAAAATAAAAGTCATGAGTATAATTTTCCTGAGTTAAAAATATCATTAGCAATGAAATAAAATTGGTTGGATTATTGATAAGCTATTTATATTTAAAGTGGTTAACCACGTTAAAATTAGATATCGCACAAAAAACAAAATAATGGTTTAATAATATTCAAGTCAAATTGAAGGCAGCTGTTGCTATCATATTATTTATATTATGATCATTAATCTTGAGTAATGAAATCAATAAGTTGCAGAGATGCAGGTTTTAATTGTGATCACGTTGTAAAAGGTGAAACCGAGGAAGAAATATTAAGGAACGGAATGGAACATGCTAAAAGAGATCACAATATGAAGGAAGAGGATTTTACTCCTGAAATGCAGCAGAAAATGAGAAACTATGTTCAAAACTCCTAGTCACTTCCTTTTGTTTTAAAAACTGTATTCTAGTGAAATCTCCGGTAGAGAAAATGTTATAGGTTTGCTAGGGGTCTCTATTGACAAAAGGTTCTAGATATTATGGCGCTTCTAAGGTATTCAAAAGATAGATTATAATTTACAAAATTTATATTAATGAAGTCATAAGGATTGGCCAAACACAAGGATTTGTCTAACTTTTGTTAGTTCATAATTAGAATAATTGTTAAATGTCCACTACATTCTATGGTACGGTTTTATTCGTATTATCCATGATGAACATTTTAAAACAGAATTCCGATTGTTTGCTATATTGAATTAAAAAGAATAAACTAAAATGACTAAACTTTTAGTTTGTCTTTCCATGATAAATGTAGAATTATATGAAAACATTATTTGATTGTGCTATTATTGGAGGAGGTCCTGCGGGGCTAAATGCTGCCCTAGTTTTAGGACGTGCAAGGCGTGATATCTTATTATTTGATAACAATAATGCTCGAAATAAAGTTACTCATGAATCTCATGGATTTATTACACGTGATGGAGTGAAACCAAAAGAATTTAGAGAAATTGCTCATAAGGATATTGAGAAATATCCTTCTGTCATTTATGAAAACAAAAAGATAACCTCTGTAATCAAAAATGATGGATTGTTTAATTTGACAACATCAAACAACGAAATGTACCAATCCAAGACCATAATTATTGCCACAGGCTTAAAAGACAATTTACCTGATATAGAGAATATTTCTGATTACTATGGCAAAAGCTTGTTTAATTGTCCTTATTGTGAAGGATGGGAATTACGTGACAAACCTTTAGTTGTTATTATAGATGATCAAGTTCAAGGTTTTCATTTTATTCAGACTGTTTATAATTGGTCTAAGGATCTTGTTGTATGCATAAATGGTAAGATCTTTGAAAACTCATCAAAAACATTTGATACAAAAGAAAGGAATAAAGATTATAGAAAATAGAGTTAAAGCCTTTGTTGGAGAAAATGGGCAGATGGAAAAAGTGGTCTTTGAAAATGGGGAAAGTGTGACTGTAAAAGGCGGTTTTGTTTTACCCAGACCTAGTCAGACATCAGATTTTGCCAAAGATCTAGGATGTGAATCCAATTCACTTGGTGGCATATCAACAGACTCTTACGGAAGAACAAACATCAAGGGGGTTTACGCAGCAGGCGATGCTTCTATAGTTGCTCCTGCTCAATTAATCATTGCTGCTGCAGAAGGCCTTCAAGCGGCCGTAGGTGTAAACAGAGATTTGATAGAAACAGAATTTTTATAGTAGGTTTTGTATTTCTCCCTTTTCAATATAGTTAGGAATTTATTTTCAAGCAATATACCATAAATGAATAAAGCTATAGATATTCTCTGTTTGTAAAATCTAGGATGTTTTTGTATCCATATTACATTATCAATACTTTAATTATTATATTTATTATTTTAGGTAAAAATATCTTAAACAATAGTTATATAATAATTAAAATTCTTTCAGAATAGTGACCTGATATAGATTATCATACTGACGAATACTTTAAAAATAACACTCTAAAAGCTATTTCTTATAGCTACTCTAGGATAATTATTTCTTATCTAATGAATAAACCAAAGTCGGTCATTGACATAGTTCGTGAATGTAAAATTCCAATTAGCTCTGTTTATAGAAGGGTTCGTCAATTAGAAAAAGCAAGATTAGTTATAATTCATACCACCATTATTTCAGAAGACGGAAAAAATATAATCTGTATAAGAGCAATATTAAATCCATAAGAGTAATCTTCGGTATGGACTCGCTTGACATTGAAATTATACCTAATAAAGATATGGCAAAAAGCGCTTATTGGTAAAATAAATAAAACAAAAGAATTTACATTCTTTATTTGCATTTGCAGTAATTATCATGATTGATAATCAGATTTGAAAAATATATACTGATTTTATATGCATTATTATCCTGTTGTCTTTTGATGAGTTTTAAAAGTAAAACATCAAAATTTTAATATCCGAATTGAGAATCGCGCTGACCTTTTCAATTGCCCTTTTCGCAATTGTAACTGTCTCTATAACCCTCGCGTCTGGATTTGCAAATGCACAAACACAACCAAATAATTCTACAGCCAGTATGAATACTACTGCTTCTGCAAAACCTGTAGACGGATATAACACACCAGAGGGACACTTGACAGCAATAAGACATGTTTTCGATGATCCTATTCTTAGAGTCCAACACTATTGCAAACCAAACGACAAAATACTATTAGTATGTCAACTTTATGACAGTAATTCTTCAAATGCGACATTGATAGGAGTTGAATATATTAGTTCAGCAGATCAATACAAATCATTACCAGATAGAGAAAAACCAGCATGGCATTATCATCAGATAGAATTTGCCACAAATAGAGCGGATGCTAAATTCCCTGATCTAACTCCACAAAAGCAAGGTGAATCATTAAAGAAATTATCTGACACATATGGAAAGGTAATATTAACATGGAATCCAAAAGATAAGCTTCCAGCATTTCCTCCACAAATAGAAGAAGTTCAGCATCCATTTATGGTCAATTCAACTGGAATTCCAAATACAACCCATGGAACCTTTAATCAAACACTAAAATATTAAAATATCAAATCCCCTTTTTTTAGATATGAATTTATCAAACTATAAAGATTAAAATGAGAACTTATCATTATCTTCCTAATAATATATCATTTTTTAGTGTATTATTTTTAATAATGGGAGCACTATTATCAATGACTCTGTATTATTGTTGGTTTTCGGCTGCTGAATTATTACTTGATAGTAAAAGTTTTGGAGAGGTGACTCCTAGTCATAATCTAACCAAAGATAAAAATAATCAAAAATCCGTAATTGCAGATAAGCAGACTAACAATACCGTTTTAATAGTAGTAAATGCATCAAATCCTACTAACAAAATTTTCTATGATCCTTCTCCGATCACAATAAAACCAGGCAGTTCTATAATATGTATTAATAGATCCTACTATACATACAGTAACCTCCGGAAAGACAGACAGCGATATCACATCTTATAAATTTGATTCTGGGATGCTAACATTTAATTCGACTTTTACTTACAAATTTGATAAAGCAGGAGAATATTATTATCATTGTTTTGTTCATCCATTTATGACAGGAAAGATAAATGTGGTATCTTAAGATTAGGGAATTTTTTCTCCTGGTTCTATAAGTTAAATTTCCAATTCTTTCCTTGAGGAAATATACCTAGTCTATTTAGATCTGCAATTGAAGGATATGGTGGTAATCCTGGATGGTTTAAAACTAAATGTTCTTCGTATTTTTTCTTATCTTTTGTCGACGAAAACAATAATTTAAAAGACTATATCTATTTGAAAAGATTAGTTTTATCATCGCTTGATACTGAGACGATATAAGCATCTTAGTAGTTTTTGTTATAGAAGATACTTTCAAAATCATTTTAACAATACATATTCTAATATAATTATCTTTGACAATCAAAGGAATTTTAATACAACTAATATTATCTATATAATGAAAGACCACTTTTGAAAAATATTTTTTCGAATAAAAAAGAAAACATAACATTATCCATTGATAAATACATATTAGAAGACATCAAAAACGATATTAAAAATACTGGTGTAAGCATTAATGCCAAAATAAATGAAATTCTTAAGGATTATGTCATGTATCAAAAGGTAATTAATAGAAGGCACCCTGTAATCGCATTTCCAGAACTATTTGCAGAGATGATAAAAAATACTGATGAAAAAGCTGTAATCGAAAGTTGGTCACGGGGAATAGAAGAAGTAAATCCTTTTTTAAACTATTCATTTAATATTCCTGAATCAAATGTTGATAAATTTACACTTTCGCTTGAGTTGGGACAACGCCTTGGTCTATATAATAGTTATATTCTCCGAGAAAGACCTGATCATACTATTGTGACATTTGATCATAGTCTTGGATTAAAGTGGTCAAAAGCTATCGCTGCTGGCTTTACTAAATGGATAGAAAATTTATTAAATGTACATCCAAAATCTGAACTGCGTGATAATATTGTCATTTTAACGATACCTTTAAAATTATCGGAATCTGTTCATTGATGACATCGTCGGTATAATTATTAATCTTTATTGGATTTAGTTCATCTACAACTGGTGTAAATTACTACAAACCATTGTAAACTCTTGTAGTTTGGTGGTTGGGTATTAAATAGAGCGAACTCCAAAATCAAGTAATGGAATCAATAAATTTCAGAAAAAATTCACAAAAGGTCAATGGAAGTCTTTTAATTGCAAAATTAAAAGATACAAATACCACAAAAATAACAAAAACAATATTAAATAAAAGAACAAAAACGAATTTCAAGGTAATATCACCACGTACAAAAACAGCAAGGTTAGCTATTGCAGTACTAATTATTGGTATGGCAATATCTCTAATACCAACCGCATATCATCCTAATGTATATGCAAAATCTTTCTTTCACCACTCCCATAAGGATAAAACCAAGGACATGTCTCCAGGAGATACACAGACCATTAAGGGTGGAAAAGGCGATGTTACATTGGAACAAGGCACAAGCGCAAATATTAATGGCAAGCACTTCGTTTGTCATCATGAGAGTAGCAATCATAGCCACCATCATTCCCTGCATGTTCATTGTTCTAACAACGACAACAGCGACGACAGTAGTTGAGTTAGCAACTGAGAACTTGTAGCATTGACCACATATAGCACCAGTATTCATTCTTGATGCTGAATTGATGTGGGAAATGTCTATGTTCCACCCTTTATTTATTTATCTGAGATATGGTCATAATTCGATATTACTCATCTTTATCTTGAACTCCATTTCAGCCAGTCCCAAACATATACTTTATTGATTTTGGATTAGACATATCAGTTTTACAGTTATAGTATACCATTATTTGATTAATAAGACATACAAAAGTACAATTCCAAATATCGTATGATATCCACGTACCGGTAATTGGTCTATCCTAAAGATTGATTGGATATTTTCCATCATCAATGGCTCTATTAATATAAGATAAACTATCGCTTGCCGATGTGGTTATAGCACTTGATATTAAAACAGATGGGGTCCTAAATTTCCATGAAGATTACCTACGATTTGAAAGAATGGACGGTCTTGTAACAATCCATAATGATCTTAGAAATGATTTCCCATATTCTTACATCTCTATAGACGAATAAAGAAAGAAGGATTAAGTAAAGACGACATAACAGAATTGGTAGAAAATCAAATGGAACTCCATATAACAAGAAATCTTAAATTTGTGTTATTATCAATCATGTGACAGGTCTTAAATGCAAACAACATTCTCTCCGTCATCATCAACCTTACAACAGCAGCATCAGACACCAAATAACCAAGATATTTCTCGATATAAGAATATCATTGATGATAAATCACTTACCTTTGCTGAAAAAATAATTAGTATAAAGAATGTTGAAACAAGTAATACTGATTCTAAAAAAATGTGCATGTCAGGTGATATAGTTATTGTAAATGTAGATCTGGCTATGGCACAAGATAGTACTGGTCCTTTGGCTATACGTTCACTTAATGAAATGGGTATAGAAAATCTTTATGATTCTTCAAAGGTTTTGCTAGTTCTTGATCATACATTTCCTGCAGCAGACGAAAAGGTTGCAAATTTACATGCCATGATAAGGGATTTTGTATCAAAACATAACTGTATGTTAATTCAGGGATCCATATCCCATCAGCATATACTCGAACAACTTGCTACACCTGGCATGATAATTTTGGGTGCAGATTCACATACATGTCAAGCTGGCTGTATATCGGCCTTTGCTACTGGAATTGGAAGTACGGAAATTGCAGCGGTCTGGACAACAGGTCAGTTATGGTTGCAAGTTCCAGAAACCATACAAATCAAACTATCAGGGACTTTTAATAAAGGCATATTTGCAAGAGATTTAATTTTGGATCATATCGGAAAAGTAGGAGAAGACGGTGCAAACTACAAGGCGTTAGAATGGAAATTTTCAAATGATTATGTCAAGCGGCAATTTAGCATGGATTCTAGAGCTTGTATCAGCAATGCATCAATGGAATGTGGTGCAAAAATATCTGTTTTTCCTATAGATGAAATAACAACAAAGTATCTAGATGATTACCCTAGAATCAACAACAATAATGAAGCAGAAAAAATAGTAATCCATCCTGGCAATTCTGCTAAGCATGTGGATGAATATGAGATAGAGTGTAATAAGATAGAACCTCAAGTTTCTGGTCCTGATAATGTTGATAAAGTTCATACTGTTGGAGAGATGGCAAATATAGAAATCGATCAAGCATTTATTGGCTCTTCTACAAATGGACGGATAGAAGATATGGAAATAGTTGCACGTATGTTAAAGGGAAGAAAAGTTCACAAAAATACAAGATGTGTAATCACACCTGCATCGGTTAAAGTATATGAAGATGCAATTAAACGAGGATATGTAGAAATTTATATTGAATCAGGAGCATTCTTTACTAACTCCACATGTGGAGCATGTGTTGGTACCCATTTGGGTGCATTGGGAGAAAATGAAATATGTATATCATCATCATCAAGAAACTTTGTAGGTAGAATGGGTGCACTTTCATCAAAAGTATATTTGGCATCCCCTGCAACAGTTGCAGCATCTGCAATTGAAGGTAAAATTGCAGATCCAAGGAGGTACTTGTGATAATGCGTGATCAAAGTCACCATGGTATTAATCCTGTCAATTTGAAAGGAAAAGCTTGGGTATTTGGAGATGATATTAATACCGATATAATAATACCTTTTAGATTCAAGAGTAGAACTAATGATCCATATGAAATGGCAAAGTACGCTATGTATGGACTTGATCCTGATTTTCACAAGAAAATATCCAAAGGTGATATAGTGGTAGCAGGCCGAAACTTTGGAGGAGGCTCAAGTAGAGAACAGGCCCCGGTGGCGCTAAAATACGCTGGAATCTCTGCAATTATAGCAGAAAGTTTTGCACGTATCTTTTATAGAAATGCATTTACTATTGGATTGCCGATACTTGAAATATCAGAAATAAAAGGAAAAGTAAATCCGCAAGATGATCTTAAAATAGATATAACTAATTTTGTTGTAGAAAATGTTAGAACAAATGAAACTTTTTATGCAAGACAAGTTCCGGAATTCATGCGACAGATGTTGTTGGAAGGAGGATTAGTCGAATATTATAAAAAATATAAACATTTTCCTTGGATTCAAAGCTAGAACTTATGTTTATCATCTTCTAATATATTCCAACGTGATCTTGGTTTATGTCCAAGTGTCGCATTCAAAGAACTCGCTTGTGTGCTTCTACAAATACATAAAGACTAAACTTATCAGCTCCAGTCATTGCATACTATATATGGATTAGTCATCGGATCTTTCGTTAAGTAGATCAAATGCACTGGCTATTTCAAATGGTGTCTCAGTCGCTTCCTTTATTCCTTGTTCAATAGTTACATCTTCTCTAATGCCAACTTTTTCTTCAATCCTCAAGCACTTGCCACAAATAGGCATTATCTTGCCATAAATCTGGAAAACACGACCAAGTGTGTCTATTTGAATTCCTTTCTTGCTATACCATTATTTGATGTAAGGATATTTTCTTGATAACTCTGATTCGGGGATTGTAACATCTCTATCATATTCTTTTAATAGCCATTGTCCTGTTGGTGGTATGATGGAAGTCTGTTCGAATTGCTGACTTAGGATTAATGTAACCTTTCCGAGTGTTTCAAAGAACTTTCTGGAGCCATCTTCAGCTAATTTGAAAGGTCTATATGAGCATTCTAAAATAACTATCAGTTTTCCATTAGGGTAAACTTAGATAGTGCAGCTGCGTTTATTCTCTAACTTGAAAGATTTAACCTTGGCTCTATTTCTTTGACTTTTTACTATCCATTCGTTTTTAGCGGTTAGAAGGTTATAATCCTAGTCAAATCCAACAGCAGAATCAGCAATGCCCATCTTCATATGTATCATTAGTTTATGAAAAGCGGGTTTTCTTCCTATAATCTCATTAACAAGAATCTGGATAACGTTAAGTTGAGTTGAATCTAACTGCTGCTGCCTTCCTTCTTGATTCTTTGCTCCTCCTCGTTCCAAGCAAAAAATCCACCCTGAATATTTATAGCATTGAATCCTTGTTTATTGAGGATGTCTGCAGCAACATTTCCTCTAAATCCATCTGAAGAATATGTATAAATTGTAATTTGTCTAAGATCATCCAAATCTCCATTTCTTGAATCTCGTAATAGTCGTCCAATTGGTATATTAATTGCACCAAATATCTTACTATCTTTCACATCGATTCCTTTCACTGCTATTTCATCGGATTCTCGGACATCTATAATGATATACTTATCTTCTTTCTTCAATCTCCTCTCCTGAAGTTCTTTAGGAGATATTTCATCTGCCATATGAAATAATATTGTAATATCTATATTTATTTTCCATATTGAATCAATTGCATTTCAAAATGACATCAATGTCAAGAATAAAATCTCCAGTAGTATCAGAAGGGATATTGTCGCCGCTGCATCTGAAAGCTAATCCACTTTAACTCTGAATTCATCCATCACAGTATCACTGTTATAGCGTCCCATACCACTGGCTTTTACTCCCCCAAAAGATACATGGGGTTCATCATTAACGCCCTGATCGTTAATGTGAATCAGTAAAAGGCATTGTAATATTGTTGACCTCTATGACAGCAAAAAAAAGGTGATAATTTTCTATTATAGGTTATTGATTGTCAACTCGATTCATCATTTTGAACATTCAAAGAATGAAAATAGGTAATCTATAACAAGATTGTATTAGGCATTATAACAGACTAATACAACACAGAAATTAACATAAAGTATCAGAGAATCAAGAGAATCAGATGTTTATTTAATTGATATTTCTAGCATAGATGAAATGTAATGCTCATAACTAAGACAGAAAAAGAAAGACAAGAAAAGAAAGACAAGTTATCAAACTAGCTGAAGAAGGCAAGACAACACGAGATATAGCTAAAGAGGTACATGTCTCGCTTAAGGATATAGGCAGGATTATTCACAAGGCAGCTGGTGATGATAATTTAGAGATTACTGAAAAAGTGAAGGAAAAACGGCTAAAAACACTCTCTCCATATGCTATGGCCTTTAAAATGTTTAAAGATAAAAACTCACTTGCAGATGTTGCTATAGAACTTGATATAAAAACAGATGTGGTACTAAATTTCCATGAAGATTATCTAAGACTTGTAAGAATGGATGGTCTAGCTTTCATATACCGTGAACTCAAAAATGGCTTTCCCATATTCTTCCACCTATATAGACGAATTAAGAAAGAGGGACTAAGTAAAGACGACATAACAGAATTGGTAGAAAATCAACAAGACCTTAAATTCCTTGAAAGAAGAGTTGAACTATACAATGAACATATACAAAGACAACAATCACAGAAGAACCAACTTGAAAATGAGATTAATGGACTACAAGCATACAAATAGTCAGGTATTTCTGAAAAAATACCATCATGTTCTCATTAAGTTTAGAGTGCAACATGTTAAACTTATTTTACTTCAGTTAGCATATATACTATCCTTCTTGCTCTGAATTTCCATATCCCTATTGTAATAAGATGAAATATCCGGATTCTCTTGTGCATGCTCTTTTGAGTGGAGTAAATGAGTTTCTACTTCTACTAGGTGAATATTCTCAAATTTCGGATGCTCCTTGCAGTAGTAGAATGGTGCTTTATATCCTATCAATTCATTCATATTAGAACTTGGATTTTCCTTTGAATGGCCCCTATCTGTTACTTTCTTTGTAACAATACTTGATTTATCTCCGATGTGTCCGGTATCTCAGATATTAGCGGATTCTGTGTTTAAATCTTCTGATTCTGCCGGAGATAGCCCTTGTGAACCCGGAGACAAACCCTCTAAATACGGAGATAAACTTTCGTTTTCCGGAGATATATTGTGCTCACCGGAGATACCGGAGTCATTTTTCATTATCTTTATTATGGATGTATTAGATGTAGTGTTTCTTTTAATTTCGATATTAATTCCAAGTTCCTGTTGCAAATTCGATTTTATTGTGTTTATTCTTCTTGTGATCCATTTATGATCTTTGGGCCATTCGCTTGAATTAGTGTTGATACTGTTTGCTCTTGCGATTTCATTTAGCCTGTTGAGTAATTTCAATGGCGGTCCTTCAAACAATGTTGTGTCAGTAGACTCCTTCTCATCTAATTGTTCAACCAGTTTTTCTATACACCATATTATAGTAGAATCCATATAAAAGAACCGTTATAGTAGCGGGCCCGGAGGGATTTGAACCCTCGACCTGACGCTTAGGAGGCGTCCGCGCTATCCATTTTACGCCCTTTTGAAATTAAAAGGTCTGCGCTACGAGCCCTATGCAAATGTAGATTATAATCGACCTTTATTTTTTTGTATTATTGAACAATCTAGGAATACAAATTAAGTTTTAGATAATCTATTGCATACAAATAATATCTATATTATATTTATACCATCACACAATCAGCAAGTGAACGAATATATCTAATAAAAATCATGGTAAAGCGACACAAATGTTTTACAATAGACTATATCTTTGTGTTTACACAGATCTTAACCAAGTAGTACAATAAGGAACGCGTTTGGATAATGAAATGGCTTAATCCACTTTGTCTTTATTCATCTCTTTTAGCTCTGTATCCCGTCGTTTATAACGTCAAATCCTAGCAATATTTCATCACCTCTTTTTACTAGTGATTGATTGTAGACTGACTATTTCATATGATTTCTTGAGTAATGTTATCTAAATGTAATTGGAAAGGTGGACCATGCAAAAAGCAAATTGTGCATATTATACGAAATAATTCAAATTCTTTTCCGGTATGCTTTTCTAATAATAAAGTAATATCTTTCATACGGATTTATCAGTAGAGCATAATTAGATCTTACTATAACCAATTATACAATCTTTCAATAATTTAAAATATAAACATCTATAAAGAAAAAGCAGAAAACGTTGATTAAACCGATAAAAAGAAATAATTAAAAAACAATAACAAATTAGGCAGTATGAGATAGCTCTTTTTTTCCTTCTTTATTAATAATCAATAAATCAATGCCATCTCCGCTTGCTGAATCTCGCTGTATTGAAGATTTAATAGATCTTAATGCAATAGAAGTTGCTTTTTCTTCATCCAACTGATCAGAATAGTCTGCATCCAAAACTCCCAATGCCATTTCTGCACCAGTTCCAACAGCTGCATATTTATCAGGTAAAACCGACCCTAATGGATCTAAAGTATAAATCTCTGGTTTGTTTGTAATGCCTCCAACTATTACCTGAGTTAATAAAGGAAAATATCTTCTTTCAAACATAATAACGGACATCAATTTTGCAATAGAATTAGGTTGAACATCTCTTCGAGTTTCTAATTTTCTAATTTTAGATAATGCACTAACTTGTCGTATCAGAACTTGCATATCTGCAACCATTCCTGCACATGCAGCACCAACGTGATCAGTAACAGTAAAAGTTTTTTTAGTATTTTTATTAACTACAAAATTACCATATGAAATTCTTCTTTCAGAAGCTAATAACACACCATTATTATAAGTAATACCAACTGCTGTTGCACCAGGCATAAATTGAAAAGCCATATAACAAATTAAAAAAAGAGTTAGATTTAGTCGTTTCTATCTATTTTTTAATAAGCGAATGATCATGGATTTTAATAGCTTCCGATATAAGTTTATTCTGAATTTCTAAAATATCTCTAGCTTCAGGGTATTTTGACCCTACAACTACCTCTGCTACGATATTTGTAATGTGTCTAAAAAGAAATTCATCACCCCTATCACTTTCGGCCTTATAAGTAGAATGCGCTTTATTTACAAAAACAAGATTATCATTTGTAAAACTATATCTAGAATCAGTTTCATCCTCATATGGAATAACTTTGTACCCTATTTTTTTTAGTGTAAAAGTTTTTTTTAAAATTGGTTTCCGTACAGTTTTTTTTATTAGAGAACTTTCGTTTTTATTGGTAGACAAATATTGATGATAATCGTCACCATCAATTTCATTTTGAGATGGTTGCGGTGTTGATTGAGATGGTTGTTGTTGTAAGTTAGGTGATGAATAAATTGGGGACAATAAGGGAGATGATTGTTGTTGTTGTTGTTGTTGCGATGGTTGAAGTAATTGTGAAGTAGAAGTAGAAGTAGAAGTAGAAGTAGAAGTAAAGGCAAGATTATCATCTATCTCGTTTTTTTTAGCACCATTACTTGGTTGCTGAGAGATAACAAAAGATTGTTGTTTATGGTTATAGGTGGTATCAGAAGTATCTTTTATGTTACAAATATTTTGCTGCTGTTGCTGCTGCTGTTCATAAAGACTATTATTAATACTACCATTATCATCAGATAAAATAAAATTTTCAAATTTCGAATCCATTTTGTTATCAATAGCATTTTTAAATCTTGTAGTAGAGATTTCTTCATCGCAAATTTTTTCCATTGGCAACTTTTGAAACATCAAGTCATTATTGACAGATTTTAAAGGATCATTTTCCGATGGATAGTTTAAAGCGTTTGGATAATTTTCTTTTATATTTTGTGAATAATTATCCGCTTCTTTATTCATTTTGCCTTGTTGCTCTGAAGAGTTTGTTGAAGAAAAACGATAATGTTGTTGTTGTTGTTGTTGTTCATCTATAGACTGAGAAGAGATAATATTACTATTATCCTCTTCAATGCCAGAAGAGACCTCTACGGATTCATAGCCCTGGACTTCCTCGTCGACTTGAAGCATTTCTAACACAGCTTGACCCATTACCTTGTCTATTTCTTTATAAATTTTTGATTCCTCGCGAGTAATTAAAACATCTTCATATTCGCTCAAACTAGGAAAAACTTGCGAGATGATAAAATCCTTCATAGACTGGTTAAATTTAAAATACATGTCATTTTCAATTAATGCAGATTTATCAGCAAATCTGGAAGTTAATTGATCACATTTTACATAGCCAGTAACCCTATGTAATTTATTATCAAATCCAAAAGTACTTCTGAGAACCACATGATTGCCAACCATAATTGCAATGCCTTTTTCATCATGACTTAATGGTCTTTTTGCAATAACTATTTCTCCTGTTATAGATACATCTGGAATATTTACAACAATTTTATAGCCTTGAACATCAGGGGATTTTATAATCTGAGAATCAGTTAAATCCCACTCATTAAATAATTCTGAAGTTTTGATGTAAACTTCAAATAGAGGATATTTTAAAATAGAAAGTTTTTTGAGTTCTTTTGATAATTTCGATATATCAATGTGAATTTTTGAATGTTTTAAAAATATTTCAGTCCCGTTTCTTTTTAATGGGGATTCCTGTAATTCTTGCAATTGTGTACGCCCTTTAAAAAGGTGTTCCAACGCCTCACCATTAATAATCAAAGTCCTATTGAAATCATCTAGTTTGGTTTTAATTTTCATATTATCAAATGAAGTTAAAAATGAAAGCCTTCCCGTTCCATATCTACCAGTTCTAATTCTTTTTAGCTTTGGCGAAAGGTTTTCGTTAGATTTATGAGGTGTGCCTAAAATTAAAAATTTGTTAATCGAATCAAAATTCATTCCTGCATCATCTTCAACGACAACATTTCCATCACTCAATACAGTAACAATGACCTTGGTTGCATCTTCATCAAAGGCATTTTCAACTAATTCTCTTATTATCTCATAAGGAGAAATCCATGTTTTTGTGGCAAATTCTTTAAAAAATGAAGGATGAACTTTTAATTCTAACGTCAATAATAGAGATTTTAAAAAACTCAGTTATTTAATAAGCGTATAGAGAAAATTGATAAAAAGATAAACAAAAGTTAACAAAAAAGAAATAGATGAAAGGTGCTAAATGCTATAGTATGCCATATTCTCAAGTCAACGTGTTAATAATGGATTCTTTTATTGAAACATCAACCGGAATGGCTGATGATGTCAATCCTATAAGAAAGTGTGGAACGTTTGGATGAGAGATATAATAAGGATGTATAGAATGAAAATAAATTATCAATAGTGGTACAGCCAAACATCCAACCATAGTTATTACTATTAACCATGTAGCAGTCATCTTTCCAGTGTAAGACATATTATTTTAAAAAATAAATGGGCATATATAAATTTCACCGTTGAATAAAAAAAGATTTTAATTTATAAACGGAATGAAATTTCTTTATAGGCATTCCAAAATTTATCTCCCACAAAGTGAAAATTATCGACAACATAACCTTTTTGTAATTTTTCGGCAACAAGGCTATCTTCTAAAGCCAAACCCACCGAAAGAAATTTCTCAAATTTTTCATCTTTGACTACGATTATATCATTTTTGGCAAAATTGTCAAATTTAACTACTCCTGGACGTAATATTTTCGCCCCGTTACAAATAAATTTTATGGATCCGGAATCAACCGTAATAGATGCAAATTTTTCTAAAATATCTGGTTTCCCCAAAAAAGGAAGTACTAATTCATTATTAATAAAAACACCTATGAGATAATCAATAACAACAATACTTTTGTGATGTTCAATTTCGAAAATTTTAATATTTTTAACTTTTGGTATTTGGATGTTTTTCCACGTTTTATTCAAAAGGTTAATAATTTTTTCAGTTTCTTTTTTTGAAATAACAAAAGTTTTCAACCAAGCTATTAACGAATATATATATAATAAAGTTATGTAACCTAATAAAGTTAATAAAAATACAACATTAAAATTTTTATAATAACAGATTCATATGTACATAATTAGAAATGAGCATATCCCCTGAAACAAAAACAAAATATGAGGTTCCAATCAAACAGGTAGAAAAAACAATAAAAATTACAGATAGTGCCAAGCAAGAGCTTAAGAGTTCTGGAATGATGGACGATAAGGGAAAGTTAAAGTTAAAGGGTGTAAGTCCTAAAATGCTAAAAAGAATGAAATTAGAATCGGTAGATTGTCCAGTTTTTGAAAAAGAGATAGGTTTTATTCAATGCTATGTTTGTAGCAATTTTCATAGCAGAATAAGTGGAATTGTATATTGCAAGGGTGATCCCTTATAAAAAAAATTACACAAGCTTCATAAATAGAAATTAGGTCTTAATCTTCATCAATTGAAGGATAAGACTATAGCAACTACTAATAAAACGAATACCACCACCACCACCAATAAAAAGGAAACAGGAATAACAGTTAATAAAAATGATGACTTTAGTGGATGGTTTTCTCAGGTTGTAGAAAAAGCCGGATTGGCAGACCATATTTCTGCCAAAGGATTCATCATTCTAAAACCTTATGGATATGCAATTTGGGAATCAATAAGAGATATTTTAGATAAAAAATTAAAAGAAACTGGACACTCAAATGGATTTTTACCATGCTTGATCCCTGAAAGTATCCTTAATAAAGAAGAAGATCACTTTAAAGGATTTAATCCGGAGGTTTTTTGGGTAACACATTCGGGTAATTCAGAGTTAAATGAGAAATTGGCATTAAGGCCTACGTCAGAAGCATTGCTATATTCTATTTTTCCAAAATGGATTTCAAGCTATAGGGATTTGCCTCTTCGAGTTAATTTTTGGAATACGGCATTGAGAGCTGAAATAAAATCAACAAAACCATTCATACGAAATTCAGAATTTTTATGGCAAGAGGGTCACACAGTCCACGCATCAAAGGATGAAGCAGAAGATCAAGTATTAATGATTTTAGACATTTATAAGAATTTAATTGAAAATATTTTATCTATTCCAACAATAACAGGATACAAAAGTAACAAAGAAAAATTTGTCGGGGCAGATTATACAACAACTTTGGAAGGAATGATGCACGATGGGAAAGCATTACAATTGGGAACATCCCATAATCTTGGAAGGAATTTTTCCAAACCATTTGAAATTAAATTTCTTAATCGAGAAAACAATGAAGAATTTGCATGGCAAACATCATGGGGAATATCTTGGAGATTGATTGGTGCTATAATAATGGTACATGCAGATCAACAAGGATTAATTTTGCCTCCAATAATTGCTCCAATTCAAATAATCATAATCCCAATTTACAAAAATAATAATGAAAAAATAGTAAAAGAAAATGCTAATTCATTGAAGAACAAACTTTCCCAACTGGGCTATCGAGTTTTTGTGGATGAAAGAAATGAGTATACGGCAGGATGGAAATACAATGAATGGGAAATTAAAGGAGTTCCAATTAGAATAAACATTGGACAAAGAGATATAGAAAATAATACCATAGAGATAGTAAGAAGAGATACAAAGCAAAAACAGGTTATTCCATTAATACAATTGAAGGAAAACATAGAGAAAATTTTTGGAACTATTCAAAATGATTTATTTGTTAATGCAGAAAAACTTTTAAAAGAAAAAACAAAGAAAGTATCCGACTATAAAGAGTTTAAAAAAACAATGAATAACGCAGAGGGATTTATCATATGTGGTTGGTGTGGCGATGAAAAATGCGAAGTGAATATAAAAGAGGAAACGGGCGCGGACATTAGAGTGCTGCCTTTTGTTCAAAAAGAATTAAATGAAAATTTAAAAAACTGTATATATTGTAATAACAAAGCAGAAAAAATAGCTATTTTTGCAAGAGCATACTAAAATATAAAAAATCTCATTTTAACAATTTTATTACATTAATACATAAAACAGAATGTTTATGTAAGGTTTTTTTAAACCAATCATTATTAGATTGTCAACAGGAAAAAGTAAGAACAACAAAAAGAAAGATATCAAAATTATTATAGTGATTTCAATAGTATTTATAATAGCATTTTTTTCATTAAGAATGATTTTGGTTGATACCAACCCTTTTTATGTTGTAGCAAGTGGCAGCATGGTACCCGTTTTAAATATCAATGATTTAATAATTGTATGGGGCAAAGACAATAATACGTCATTTAATAATGCGAAGGTTCACGACATAATCGTATTCAAAGCAACAGATCCTACTGAGGACAACAAAACAATAGTCCATAGAGTTGTGAAGGTATTTCAGAAAGGGGACAGATTAGCAGGTAATAGCGCATTCAATAATTTATGCGAACCAATGATAATGCCCAGTACAGATAATATAGGTAAAATAATCATGACAAAAGGGGATGCAAACGATTGCTCAATTCCACTAGTGGATTTTCCCATTACGCAAAAAAACTATATAGGGAAGGTAATTTTTACAATTCCTCAAGTTGGCATAATACCTCAAATATTAAAACCCCCAGTAAATTACATACTCATGGCAGTAATAGCAGGTCTCTTAATAGCATCATTTGTAAAAGGTAACAAAAAACAAGAAGAAAAATTAAAAGATGAATGATCCGAATAAAATTCAAACAAGAATTTCAATATTAATGCACAGGCAAGATGATCCGCACAAATGTACAGCGGCCAAACTCATAAAATTTAAAATGGCAAACGAGGTAAAAAAAATTCCACACAATGACATTATACTAGATCCATTTTCAAAGATTATTCTAACAAAAAAAGATAGGCAAAATATGTATGGAATATGTGCTATTGATTGTTCATGGAAGTTAGCAGTAGGCACTATTAGAGTAGACCAAAGATCACGTATTAATAATCGAAAACTCCCTGCTCTTCTAGCAGGAAATCCAACCAATTATGCAAAACTAGGTATGCTTTCAACTTCTGAGGCGATATCTGCAGCGTTATATGTTTTAGAATATAAAGAACAGGCGCATGAAATAATGAATAAATTTAAATGGGGACACACTTTTATCGAATTAAATTACAATATTTTGGAAGATTACTCCAAAACAACAGAACAACAAAGTATAAAAGAAATAGAAAAAGAATATTTCCCAAATTTGTATAACGAATAAATGTTAATAATTAATAAAAAATCTAAATATAAAAGCATATAAATTTAATAAATCGATTTGTGTATATTTTTAGTGTGAGCTAGCAAGCAAGTCACTTTATTTAATGAAGAGGAAACTCCTCCCTCATTACAGGGACCTGAATTAGCGATAATTAGAAGGAGACTTCTGGCAACGAAATAGAAAAGAATTCAGATAATCTTAGGCGATGATGATTAATAATCTGAGTGATTTTAAACTGAAATGAAACTGTCGTCCCGGGTCGAGAAAGGCCAAACAGAGTTAAAGTCCTGTACGCATACTCAGGTAGGCTGCTTAGCTGAATCTTGCTTAAAACAAAAGGAGGGTTATTACTAGGACACACGAATCTATGATCCTAGCTAAAAAAAATCAAATATATCTAGCTAGGATCATAGAAATTATTCTGTTATCATAACCATTAGAAGTATAAAAAGATTATTAAATCACAATTTTCCAGATATATTAAAAAAGATGAAACATGAAATAGAATATCCAAATTTTTTTCTTAATGAATATTCTAAAAATTTGGCAGAAAAATACGGATACAAAGATTGGATGATCTCCCGATTTTTAAAATTTATACCAAATACAGAAATTCTCCTAGAATATATCGAGAACATTAACATCAACAAATCATCTGATTTTGAATATATAAGAACAAATAATTTGAAAATAGATTCTGAGATCCTAAAACAAAGGCTTGTAGAAAAAGGGTATATTCTTGAGGACACATTGCTAAACGGAGTGTTTCGAATTAAAAAAACAACCAGTGCAGATTCCACTCAAATAAAAAAGACCAATTTATCAAGTATAGGGTCTACTTTAGAATATCTAAAAGGATATTATTATATACAAGACCTTAGTTCATGCCTGGCAGTAGATGAATTAGAAATCAATGAAAATGATTGTATAACCGTATTAGATATGGCAGCGTCACCTGGCGGTAAAACAACTTTTATAGCTCAAAAAATGAACAACAAGGGAAACATTATTGCCTGTGAACCCAATCCTAAAAGGATACCTTCGTTAATTTTTAATTTATCAAGATGTAATGTGAAAAACACGTCGATTTTTAATATTTCGGGCGAAGATGTAGAAAAACTGTCCATAAAATTTGATCGAATATTGCTTGATGCGCCATGTTCATGCGAAGGAATATTAACAAAAGATAAAACAAGAAAAAAAAGTAGAAGTTTTAAAGATATAGAAATTTGTAGTATTAAACAAAAAAAATTAATTCATTCTGCAGTACAGGTATTGAAAGCCAATGGAATAATGGTTTATTGTACTTGCTCCTTTGCGCCCGAAGAAAATGAAATGGTTATTGATGAACTTGTAAGAAATAATAAAGAATCAGATATAGAAATAGAGCCAGTAAAATATGGAATTAATGGTTTAACAGAATTTGCTAATTATCAATTTATGAAGGAATTAAAAAACACTAAAAGGCTGTATCCCCATATTCACAATACAAATGGATTTTTTATTGCAAAATTAAGGAAAAAATAAACGATATGTTTAAGGTTGTATCTACAAAAGAGGAAGAAACCATATTAAAAAGAGCATTCAACAATTGGGGGATATTTGAGATATATGAAAAGTTAGAGATAATTTTAAGGTCCATAAATAAAAAATCATCATCATCATCATCATCAGAAAATGAATATCGTAAGAGTATGCAATCCTTAAAAAATGATAATTTTGTATCTATTGAAAAAATCCCATCAAATGACGATCGAGAAAAAACCAGAGATTTCGAAGTATATATTTGTTCAAACAAACAACAAAGCGAATTGGCAATTAAATTACAACCAATGAATTCTGGTTTGATAATAGGAAAAGTAAAGAATAAAAAATTTTTACCGAATATAAATTTCGCAGAATTAATCCTAAGAAACAATCCAAAATTAAATTATCCATACGTAATATTGGAAAACAAAGGAGCAAATCTCGTATTGTATGGAAGAGATATTATGGGAAACTCAATAATAGGCTTTTTCAGAGAAATTAAAGAAAATCAAATATTAATAATTTTAAATCAAACTAAAGAAGTCATAGGAATAGGACGTTCAAAATATAACAATAATTTGATTACTCAGAAAGATAAAATAACTATTGACAATATTCAAGATATTGGTACCTATTATTTAAAAAAAGAAAATAACTATATGCTGGTTTAAATATCTTTAAAATCATCTTGTAATACATTAATGCAAAAATTATCTTATCATGTATTTTTTATTACATTAATCTTTTTTTTATATCTACTATATCTCTTGGATAGTTTTTATAAAATTACTACTGCTATTACAAAAATGTAGCATTGTTTTGTTTTGCTTATTAATAATCACCGCGTTAATATAAAAATCCTTGATATTGTTTTTAAAATTTAAGAAAATACTCACATAATATATAACGCCTTATGTAGAAACAAAATGATTTAATAAATTATTACATAAACGTTTTTTTATTACCACTATTTTTTCAATTTGTTATGTATTATATGTGTTATACATTAAAATAATAATTTTTTCTTCACATTTTTATTATCAATAGGCGGCGTATATTTAAGGTAACTTAAAACTTAACAAAGAGATAGAGAAAAGATTACAGGATATAAACAAGAAAACTTATTTTGATTTAATAATTTTTAGCTTGGTAAATTTTTTACTATTTTAAAAAATAAAAAAAGTTATATGCTCTACTTTCTTGCTTTTACAATAACCAGTATGGCAACAGCACCCATCATACCTCCGAATACCAACAATACAAAAACAGGGAAACTTCCAGATGATGTTTGTATACCTTGTGGAGCAACACTTGATACTATTGCAAAGTCGCTATTACCTATCTTTTGAATTTTAGAAAAACCACCTATTTGTATTTGTCCACTTGGAGGTGGTGTTAGGGTATGCATGCCGACATTTACATTGTCAATAGTGGCAGACGCATCGCCCTCTTTTGCAGAATATGAACCTTCTCTAAAACTACTCTCACCAAGTGAATAAATAGATATTATTTTCGAACCACCTTTACCAACGCTAAATCCAAACCCGGCTGCTCCAGCTTGAGAACCTGTAGCATCAAATAAAAAGTGCCAAATGTCCATTGGGGCACCAAATGTGCTAAAATCAAGTATTGGTATGTTTAACATATTCGCAAATGAAGAACTAAGTTTTGGAGCAAGGCTTGGAATTAATTTTTCTAGAGCACCGGATGGATGATTTATATCTATTTTACCATATTTAGGAGTATTAACATATAATGGGGTACTTATTACAAAACTTCTCCAATCTAAATCCACAGTTGATGATGTAGAATTTCCATTTCCTGATGTTACAAGACCTGTGATGAAAGGTTTTAATTGAACTTGATAAGATATTGTTGCTAGATCTGATCCACCATCAAGAGTTGCCTTGTAATCTAAAGTAGCATTCGCAAAATGAACTTGACTTTGCTTCTCTTTTAACAATACATTATTTATCGAATCTAGAATTGTTTTCAAACCGTTTTTTGGATCGGAAGAATTGAGTGTAAAAGATACACTATCTTTTTTACCGTTCAATAATTTGGAAATAGGACTATTGTCAGGATATTTTAATGTAATAATTCTGTCACCACCGTAGGTAGCAGTTGCAGCATTAAGTGTAGGTGAAACCGAGGCTTCCATTTGCATAGCAAATACTGGATTAAAAATACCACCAAAGATAAATACAGTTAGTAAAATTGCCAAATATTTTGAGGCGACTAATTTCAATGATATCCATTTCGACACCGCCTGTTTATAATCTTATTGAAATAAAAGAAAAAATATCGAATTTGCAGGATTTTAAATCATTAATGTGATAAAATTTTAGTTTATTTTAAAAAATACATATATTATTGCTTTGTTATAATTTCTACTCTATATGTAATATCGACATTTCTTGTATACATTCAGTCAACTCTCGATGCTATGTTCACTTGAGGAAAGTCTATAGTTTGAAGGCGCTCTATTTTATTTGTAATTTCAAGAAACAACAACAACAACAACCGCAGAACACATTCTTCAAAGTATATTGGTTATGGTGTATATTTTTACGTTCTAGGCCTTCCTTTAAGAAGAACAGCAGCAGCAGCGGCAGCCTATGGATTATCATCTTCTTGCTTTATTAAACAAAAACCATGTTGTCCACCTAGAACTGATTGATTCCAAAGTACAATCCTCAGAAATTATCATCAGAGAAAAAGAGGTTTCCGAGTATGTTGCAGGCAAGACAGTTATCAAAGTTGGATCAGTACATTTGGGTATGATTGGTTGCTGGTATTATTGAATCTGAGAAGAACAAATAAATCCTCAGAATGAGCATATAAATAGAACAAAAAACATGTTTGTGGCGACAGAGCGTTTTCAATCAGTTGTTGTAGAAGAATATGGAGAACAATGTATTAAGTGAACAGAGCCATTCTCGACAATTTAATCCAATTTCTATCGATAGAATATAATTTTATCCAGAGAATGACATATTCCTGAATATATATATATCATTTAGGATATTTTCTATAAATTGCATCCTTTAAATGATAGTTTCTCATATTAAGATTAATTTTTTTTTTTGAAATATCGGGAAATCTTATTCTTCAAACCTGTAAACGATTGATAATATTTTACAATACACAGATAACGCTTGGCCATATTCCAAATCATCTATTATTATAAATTTAGGAGATGGAATTATTGGAAGATACAGTGGTATTACCCTTTCTTATTTTCTTCAAAGTATGCTTTAACTTTCTTTGATTTGTATTGCGGTGATACATTATCCATAAACAAATAGCATTTTAGAAATCTAGCATTAGATAAAAACAAAGGTGGTAGATAGCTTTTGCGATTTAAACGAAAATATATGCCAATTTGTTTGACACACTTGTACTAATTGGCATAGCACAATAACGTATTTTATACACCATTAAAAAAGCCAATAAGATAAAATACAAACAAATAAAGAAATATTTTTCAAACATGATAACAATATTAGCTGGTGGAACAGGTTCAATCAAATTAGTTAGAGGTCTTTATAAAGAATATAAAGATATCACAGTTATTTCTAATGTTGCAGATAATTTTTGGTTTTACGGATTATATATCTGTCCGGATATAGATACGATTATCTATGGACTTGGTAACATCCTCGATAAAAAAAAGGGTTGGGGAATTAAAGGAGACTCATTTAATTTTTTAAAACATATAAAAGAAATAGGTGAAGAATCATGGTTTGGGTTAGGAGATAAAGATTTAACAACACATATTGTAAGGACAAAAATGCTCAAAGAGGGACAAAAATTATCTGAAATAACAGAATACTTTACAAAAAAATACAACCTGCCTGTTAGGATAATTCCAGCATCAAATGATCATTATGAAACCCGTATAATAACTAAATCTAATAAAGAGTTACATTTGCAAGAATTTTGGATAAAATATAAAGGATCTGTTCCAATATCCGATATAATATATCACAATATTGGAAAATCCCAGATTACACAATCAATAAATGAAATTTTACATAATTCCAAGATAATAATATTTGCACCAGGCAACCCAATAACAAGTATTGGACCAATTATCAATTTGGCATCATTTAACAAAATTATCAAATTATTGAAAAAGAAAGTAGTGGTTATATCCCCCCTTATTTCAAACAAAGCTATCAGTGGTCCTAGTGAAATATATATGAAGGCAAAAAACATAGAACCCACAATAAAAGGCTTGATTGATTTTTATTCCGAATTTACAACTAATATGATTTTTTCAAAAAAGGACAAAAAAGAAATTCAAGAAAAAATATGCAAAAACTATCCAAATATCAACTTTCATTTTACCAATATATTAATGGATACTCCATCAAAAGAAAAAAGACTTGCAAAATATATAATTTCAAATCTTCTCGACCTCTAATATGTGATTTTAGTTGAAACCATCAAAGACAGCTTTAATAATCCCAGTTAAAAAATTCGATAAAAGCAAAACAAGATTAAGTCCATTTTTAAATCTTCAAGAGAGAAAAGAGTTAACCGAATACCTTCTTTTAGATACATTAGATAAAATCCATGAATTAAAAAATTCTCAAATAATAATAGTATCTGGTGAAAAAATAAAATTAGATGATAAATTCAACGATATATTAATTATTAATGAGAATGATAGCAACGGCGTTAACAATGCTATAGACTTAGCAAATAAATTTATCGAAAATAATGAATTTAGTGAATCTATAATTATTCCCATAGATTTGCCATTGTTATCTACCAATGATTTAAAAAAAATAATAAAATTTTCAAGCAAATTCAAAAATATTATTTGTATTGTTCCGTCACAAAGATTTGATGGGACAAATATTTTATTGAGAAAACCAAATTTAATTATAGATACATTTTATGATAATAACAGTTTCTACAACCACATCAAAGCAACAACAGGAAAGAAAAAAGTTATTAAAATATTCGATTTTGAAAACCTAATGATTGATTTAGACACCATTGAAGATGTTACAAAAATAATTAATATGTATGATAACAAACGTAATAAAGATAAAACAAAAAAAAATAAAATAATCTATAGTAAATCCATTAATTTTCTAAAAGAAATAATGAAAATCAAATTTAATGATTATATAAATTCTGGCTAGTAAAAAGATATGTTGAAGATTTTTATTTCAAATGAATATATATTTACATATTGCTCAATAATGTTATAGCCATCATAGCAATATCGTTTTTAGCAGTAGGTTCTTTATGGGGAATAGGCAATTTGTTACATCCTCCAAATCAAAACAAAATAGAAAGCTCCCATGGTTCTATTTTATTAGTGGCGCAAAATAATGCATTTAATGAAACTAATCCAACAATATATGTAAAAGAAAACAAACCAACTAAATTAATAATTTTGAATAAAGATTTTGTCAAGCACGATTTTATTTCAAATGAACTAGGAATAAACACAGCATATTTAACAACCGAACAAGATTTTGTAACTGCAGTTGCAGGCCATAAACCGGGAGAATATACATATTATTGTTCATTTCATCCTCAAATGAAAGGAAAAATAATAATAAGCAAATGATTATAAAATATATTTTTATTTTAAAAGGTTCCAAAAAACGTGATATATAATCCAGCAGATGATACATTTTTTATTGCAGATGCCATTATTAATTATCATGGCAACTATGCTTTAGAAATAGGGATCGGATCAGGATACTTAACTGGAATATTATGTAAAAATTATAAGTTCGTTTTTGGTACAGATATAGACTTTGCCTCGGTGAAATACAGCAATAAACATTCCTTAAAAAAATTCAATAACAAATTTTTAATTTGTTGCAATATTTGTGAACCAATAAAATACATGTTTGACATCATTATAAGTAATCCACCCTATTTACCGCAAGATATTGAAAATGTTCAAGATGATACAATATATGGCGGAAATACGGGAGCAGAGATAACTTTAAAAATTTTACAATTATTTAAATCTCATTTAAAAGATAAAGGTAAAATAATATTTGTGAAATCTTCATTATCAGATAACAATAAAATTAATCAATTTGTTGAAATAAATCAATTAAAAAAAAAAATATTATCAAAAAAGAAATACTTTTATGAAACTTTAGAAATATGCGAGATAACAAAAAAACATAATTAAAGGAGAACTATTTTTTTAAAAATGATGCAGATCTCTCGGAAATAGCATCAGTCATTTTAGATAATGAAGCAGTTCCTCCCAAATCATATGTTACAAATTCATTTTCATTTATTATCTGTTCAGTTCCTTTAAAAATTGCATCAGCGATATGTTTTTCTCCCAAATATTCCGCCATCCAAGCTCCAGATAAAATCGTAGCTACAGGATTAACTTTATTTTGTCTTGCATATTTTGGTGCACTGCCATGGGCAGGTTCAAACATGGCATACGAGTCACCATAGTTGCCAGAATAAACATTTCCTATAGAGCCCACATGGCCGGATGCACATTCAGAAATTATATCCATAAATAAATTCGTACTTAGTAATACACTGTTATTGAATCTCTCGGCATTTTTAACAAGTTGCTGCGTCATATTATCAATATAATATTCCTCAACTTCAATTTCAGGAAACATTTTTTGTGCTTCAACAACGGCATTCCAAAAAATACCATCTGTTTCTTTAAGAATATTCCTTTTGGTAACTGCAAATATCTTTGTAAATCCTTTTTGTCGAGTTAATTCAAAAGCTTTTTTCACAACTCGCCTACAACCTTTTCCAGTTGTTTTTCTCACAGCTATTGCAGAATCATCACTTGTTTTAAATTCGATACCTGCATACATACCTTCGGTGGCCTCCCTAACACAGATAAAATTCAATTGCAATTTTGAAGTTTTATATGTTTTTATAGGTCTAATATTAGCATATAACTCAAAATTTTGTCTTATGGTAACAGCAACGCTTCGAGGCGCGTTTGGATTTGGTACTGTAGTCGTAGGGCCTTTAAAACAAGCATCAGATGATTTAAGTAAATTCCATACATCATCAGAAATATAAGAATTACCACCATTTTTTTCCCACCATTCAGAACCAGCATCGCATTTTATTAATTCAATATTAGAGTTACATGATTTTAAGACATTTATCATTGAATTTACTAATTCAGGACCTGTACCATCTCCATTTATTATGGCTGCTTTTTTATTACTCAATTAAAATCAAAAAATGTTTTTGTGTATTTAAATTTATTTTTCAATCATTTTGATGTTAGATCAATCCGACCTAGAAATGTGTTTGAAAAAGGAGGAAGATTATTGATATTACTTACTTTTGTAAAGTTTCCTTGAACGGAATAATATGAATAGCCTATATTGAATTTCGAGAGATCTAATGTTTTATTCAAATACTTTCCAGTCGAATTATCAACTACATTAATTGTTTTACCATCAGGGGAATAAATTTTCATTAGATCAGGCAGTGACAATCTTAGTGGCCTAATATATTGAACATGTAATAGATTACCGACGTAATCTGCGCGAATTACATGCAAGCACTCTTTGCCCTTTTCAATAGTTTTACCCAATGTATCAGGAAATACGTACTGTTTGTTATCTACAAATAATAATACTCGAGGATATACATTAAACGGATCTGCATCACGGGTTTTTAAACATACACCCAATACATTTGGAGGCGGAAAAAAATGTGTGATAACAAAACCGATAGAGACAGCAATAACTATAACTGCCGGAAGGATAATCAATTCCTTGATGGATATCTTCTTTCTTGGCATCGCTTCTTTTATTTTTCGCTTAGGCATAAATCCAATGATGTTGTAATTATATAATATTCTTTAGATAAAAAAATAAATAGAAAAAGAAAAAATAAATTGGTAATTTTAAGTGTATTTCGTTATTGCTAGAAGTAAACATAGATGGCGCAAGTAGAGGTAATCCAGGTTTATCGGCAATAGGAATCATAGTAAAAGAAAATGAAACAATACTAATTGAACATGCAGAATTTTTAGGAATTAGAACTAACAATCAAGCCGAATACGAAGCTTTGAGACGAGCTTTAGAAATATGTATCAAACTAGACAAGGAAATAACCATATTATCAGACAGCGAATTGCTGATTCGTCAAAGAAATCTCAAATACAAAATAAGGAATCAGCAATTAAAACTAATTTCACGGGAAATCTCAATTTTGGAAAAAAACTTTGAAAAAATACAATATAAGCATATACCACGTGAAAAGAACAACAAAGCAGATAGACTGGCAAATAAAGCATTAAATGAATATCTTAAAGAAATATCTAGCAACCAGAATTAAAGCTAATATAGATTACAGATTTAGAAACACAAAAATTTTGAGCAACATTAGTCCATGCTCATTTAAAGTCTGTTTCTTCCTTGTTATGAAAACCTGCAAATAAATTAAGCAAATTCATTGCGTGTTTTAGATAATATTTTTTTCTTTTCGGAAAGGAAAACAATCGTCAACACATTCATTAGTTTTATCTTTGATATATTGCTGGATTCCTATTTAAATGCTGTTTGTCCATAATGAAAATGAATAAAGATGATTATTACTCTCAGAAAATTACAAGCCTACGGTGGTACCAAGTACAAACCACCATCACCCCATATACAAATAGGAAGATGAACATATTCTTCTACAACATCAGGCAGAAGATGCCTTGCAACAAGCATATTGTTCTCGCTTTTTTTATGTGATTATTTAAAGAATTTCTTTATCTTTTGACTTCGACGGTAATCTGTTTAATCCCTTATTAATTCTAAACCAATTTTAAGCAATAAATCTCTTGTATAATTAGAACCATTAGAAAAATTTCTAATGAAGAATATATCTTGATCGCAATCAGCAAATTAAAATGTAAATATCACAATTTCATCGATAGGCTGTAAAATTTTGATAGGCGTCTAATTATGCAAGATCTAATAATAGCAACCCAGAGCCAGATATATTCCGAAGAACCAACTTTAACTTGAGTTTAATCGACTATAAATTCGAATATCTTGGTTTTAATATGGAATAATCTTTATAGTTTGTACTTTTGTATCCAATCTCTAATTGCAGTTTAACTTTTTGTAACAATTTTTACACAAAAAGATATTGCTTTGGATGTATTTCTTAAAGAAAGACCCTCTCTGAAATAAAGTATAAAGAATATTCAATATCTTTAGGTTCTGTTCTTTTCCTAACTTGTTGTATAATATATAATAAATAATGAGGAAATCCATAGCTTTTTCCTTAACTTTACAGAGCCGTCATAAAGCTGTTAAGTAATTATGCAAGAGATCTAAATAGCGCCGTAAAGAATAAAGACATAATTTATATTTAAAATAACTATACAGCTTAAAAAACAATAGCCCAAATGTGTAAAATAAACAATATATCTATAACAATAAATCAACCAATAGTAAATATAACAATATAAAAATATTTAATACCGCTGTTCACATTAACAAAAACAAGCATTTAAAAAAAAGCGCAGCGATGAAGAATCAGAGTTATAACGTAAAAAAAATGATGAAAAGGCATTTGACTGAGCTGCCAATTATTAGTTATATAGAAGTCACCATCATCATAAATTTATTATTTTTAAAGTGCATTTATTCTCCTCACAATTGTAAGGACATCTTCATCAATAACCCTATGATCTAAGCCAACTTTTTGGCCTTCAAATTTAACACTTTTTCCCCAAACTTGAGCAAATTTAAAATCTCTTACCATATTTCTATGAATTTTGCCACAAATATTATGGACAGTACTGCCTCTTGGCATAATCAATGGTTCGACAAAATCAGCTTCTTTACCCTTTGGCTTCATATAAATTCGAATGAAATCCAGTTTGTTGTAGATTTCTTTTTTTAAGACTTCAATGTTTTTATTCGTATCTGCCGAAACGGGAACAAAAGGAACATCCAATTTTGCAGTAACGCTATTTAGATAGTGGGAATCTACAAGGTCTATTTTGTTTACTACAACCAAGGACGGGATATAAATACGATTTCCAGACAAAACATCGATAAGCTGATCAATAGTGAGCCCTTTTTCTCGTATAGTAATACGTCCATTATGATAGCCGTTTATTCTCATCACATTTTTAATAAAATTTTCATCTACTTCTACAGGGGCTTGAATATTAACTGAAATACCCCCTGTAGAAGTTTTTTCGACTAAAACATCAGGTGGTTTTTCGTTTACTTTAACACCTATCTCGAAAAGTTCTTTTTTTAACACTTCAAGGTGATGTATCTGAAAGACATCCAATACCATTAAAACTAAATTTGCATTTCTAGCAACAGATAATACTCGTTTCCCAAGACCTTTACCTGAAGATGCACCTTCTATGATTCCGGGTAAATCCAAAATTTGGATTTGGGAGCCATTATAATCTAGCATACCTGGAACTGCAGTAAGTGTAGTAAAAGAATAAGCACCTGTCTTAGATTTTGCATTTGTTAGCGAATTAAGTAGTGTAGATTTCCCCACACTAGGAAAACCAATAAGAACAACTGTAGCATCACCTGCCTTCCTCACATCAAACCCTGCACTCCCACCACCGGTTGAAACAGTTTTTCCATGAGCATTTTCATCAAGCTCTCTTTTTAATTTTGCAATTTTTGCTTTTAAAAGGCCAATATGAAATTCAGTAGCTTTATTAATTTGTGTTTTGTGTATCTCATCTTGAATGGCCTTGATTTTCTCTGGAATTCCCATTAGTTTTGATATTAACTGAGGGATTTTATAATAAAAATTTTGTTAATTTAATTTTAAATATTTTTCATTCATTTAAGTACCATAAAAAACTTTAAACCATATATAATAGCAACAAAACTAATAAACCCAATCATACCTTTCCAAGGCATAGCAGGAATTTTTGGAGTTTTTAACTGGATATGATGATTATCTATGATATTTGTAATATAGTCTTTTATATATGAATGCCATAATTGATATTCTATACGATGTTTTTTTAGAATCGACTCAATTTCATAAACTACTGGCACACGAACAGATTTTATATGTTGAAAATAATTTCTAGAAATTTCAACTTCTGCATGAATACCAATTAATCCATGATTAAAGTCCAGTAATCTTACATGCATTTCCCATGGTTTGGTTAATTTTTTTGAGAAGCCATTGCCAATCTGAAATGGTTTTTTGTTTTCAAATTTCACCATTTTAAATCCTTCCGAGGCAAGAGTATTGATTATTTCATCTTTTTTTATTTTAACCATCAGAAATAGATGGTCTAGTTCCACTTCTTCTCTTTTAATCAAATTTTGAATACCTTGTAAAAGATTAATTCTTCTAGGATAAGATGTAGAAAACTCGGTCATAAGCAAATATCTCCAATCAATTTTGTTATAGTAGTAATATATTATTATAATTTAAATAATTGCTTACTTTTTTTTATCTTTGACGATTTAAAGATAATCCTCGTATATAGATATCAAATTTGCTTTCTATTCCCAGAGAATCATACGATATTTTTTTATCACTTAATTTTAGATCTGTCCCCCTAATTATTATCACCGGTGTGGATTTGTTTGATTCGCCCATAATTAATACACCCAAAGAAGCAAAACAATCGGCTAGATTTTGTGAAGTAAACCTTAAAACATTACCGAATAAATCTTTTGTACCTTTTAAATCAATAATAGGTTCAAATCCAGAGCAAGCAAGGGCAATACCTACAGTACCAATACGCATTGGAAGGATTCGGCTATCGGATAAAATAATACATATTCGTATTCCATAATCGATAAAGAATTTTTTTCTTAGAATGTCTATGGAATTATACGGGTCCTTTGGATACAAAACAACTTTGCCCGATGGAATATTGGATTTATCTATTCCAGCATTGGGAGATAATATTCCATGAACCGAAGTTAAAACGAAACCATATAGACCACCAAAAATTTCATCAGATTCCCTAATAATTAACTCCATCAATTTTGGATCGATATGATATAATTTTGAAAAATTAATTGATTCAATCCCGGGCTTAACGTCATCAAGTTTTTTTACCCTGCCTTCACTTATTGAAAGATATTTGCTAGAAATTATCAACAAATCCCCATTCTGGAACTTTATATTATTTTTATTGAACACAAGATTATCATATAAATTAAAACTTTTTGTCTCTCTTTCTAAAACTATAGGAATTATCTCCATTCTATCCATAGAATATATTAATCAGTTAAATTACATATCTATAGAATTATCATCATATAATAGAAAATTTTAAATTAACTGCAGAATTCAAAAAGTATTAATCTTTAGATCAATAAAATAATGATATTATATGGGAATGACAATCACTGAAAAAATATTATCCCATGCATCAGGGTATAACAAAGTATCACCTGATGATATCGTTTTTGCAGACGTTGATAAAGTAATGATTCATGATGTTTCAGGACCAGGGGTAATAAAGGTTTTCAAAGAATTAGAAAAAAAAGGCAAATATATTGAAAATATATGGGATCCTGATAGAGTATGGATCGCAGAAGACCATTTTGTACCTGCTGCCGATAAAATATCTGCAGATAACGTAATACAATTAACAAAATGGGCTCAGAAAAACGGCATAAGAAAACATTTCAAATACGGTCTAGGTCAATACGGTATTTGCCATACATTATCCCATGAAGAAGGATTGATCTTGCCTGGCGAGGTATATGTAGGTGGAGATTCCCATACTAATACTACCGGTGCTCTTGGAGCTTTTGCAGCCGGATTAGGACATACAGATATTGCATATGTTTTGACTCATGGTAAAATTTGGTTTAAAGTCCCCGAAACATTATTGTTTAAAATAAATGGAAAAAAACCTCTTAATGTAATGGCAAAAGATATTATTTTGAATATAATCTCAGATATTGGAACAGACGGCGCAAATTACAAAGCAATGCAGTTCGCAGGTAAGGTTATAGACGAGATGGAAATGGAAGAACGGTTAACTCTGACCAATATGACCACCGAGGCAGGAGCTAAGAATGGCATAATCGAGCCAGACAATATCACAACAGAGTACGTTAAACAAAGAACCGAGTCGAATTTTAATGCAATTAAAGCAGATGTAGATGCAGAGTTTAAAGAAGTTTTTGAATATGAATGTGATAAAATTGAACCATCTGTGGCAAAACCCTATTCCCCAGAAAATGTCGTAGCAGTAAGAGAGATTCAGAGTACAGAGATAGATAAAGCATATATAGGTTCATGCACGGGTGCCAAATTATCTGATCTTAGAGCAGCCGCTAAAATATTAAAGGGAAGGAAAGTTAAAATTAGAACAGAGGTACTTCCTGCGGCTCAATCAATATTTCTAAAAGCAATCAAAGAAGGGCTTGTAACTATATTTATGGAATCTGGAGTAGTGGTAGGGCCACCAACTTGTGGGGCTTGTTGTGGTGCCCATATGGGTGTTTTAGGGAAAGACGAAATTTGCATAAGTACAACAAATAGGAACTTCCCTGGAAGAATGGGACATGTAGAATCCAGAACATATCTTGCATCTCCGATGGTAGTTGCAGCTTCTGCATTAACAGGAAAGATAACAGACCCGAGGGATGTTTGACAATGATGTATGGAACTGTTCATAAATACAACCGATCAAATATAGATACAGATGTTATTATTCCTGGTCCATATTTAAAAATACATGATCATGAAGAACTAGCAACCCACGCAATGGAAGGAATAGACTCCGATTTTACAAAAAAAATTTCCGACGGAGATTTTTTATTGGTAGGGCATAATTTTGGATGTGGTTCAAGTAGAGAACATGCACCAATAGCGCTCTCAAAATCTGGAATTAAAGCTATTTTATCACCTTCTTTTGCAAGAATATTTTATCGAAATGCGATTGATGGTGGATACCTATTACCAATTGAAATTGATGAAAACGTACTTGAGAAAATTGACGATAAAGACAAATTAGAAATAGATCTAGACAACAATACAATAAAAAATAAAACTAAAGATAATGAAATCCACAAAATAAAACCATTTAGTAAAATAATATCAGAAATAGTTAAAGCTGGAGGATTGTTCAATTATAATAAATAAAGAAATTTAACCAATTCAGAAATAAAATCTATTTTTAACATTTATTTTTACGGCGATGTTCACTTAACACCCATTTCCTTATTATGAAAATCTGCAAATAAATCAAACCAATTCTTTTATGGTTTAATTTACATTTCTTCTTTTTCTACTACAAGGAAAGTAATCATAATCAAAGCATTCTTTGGTTCTGTCCTTTAGATATTGCATATTGTTCTTTCAATAATGCTTTTTTCATTTTCATATACAAAAGAATTTGGATATAATGTTTTAGTTTTAAGAAATGACAGGCTTGAAGAGGATATACCATGTGCCATCACCGTCTGACGAAACAGAATGTAATCATACATACTTGTTTACCACTTACCGCTT
>JAICXY010000035.1 GCA_025934495.1 Candidatus Nitrosocosmicus sp. | reverse complement strand
TTTTAAATAACCTTGGCAATCACACTTCAGCTATACAATACTATGACAAGGCTCTGTCTATAAATCCAAATGATACTGCTGCCTTGGACAGCAAAGCTACTGTTTTAAATAACCTTGGCAATCACACTTCAGCTATACAATACTATGACAAGGCTCTGTCTATAAATCCAAATGATACTACTGCATTAAATTCAAAGGGGGTGTATTTATTTGATAAATCGGGCAATTATGTGAGTGCTATAAATTACTTTATTAAAGCCCTTTCTGTTGCGCCAAATGATACTGGTATTTTAAATAATTTGGGCTTGGCCTTGTACTATTTAAAAAACTATACTGGATCTATTGACTCTTTTAACAAGGCTTTGAATATCACTTCATCCGATTATAATAGTATGGCAAACAAAGGTATAATACTAGATAAATTAGGCAATCACACCGAAGCTATATCCTATATTAACAAAGTAATAGGATCAGGATATTTTGATAATTTATTAAAAATAAATCCAAATGATACTTTTGCATTACAAGGTAAAGGGGAGATGTTATCAGCAATAGGTAACTATACTGACGCTGTAAAATCCTTTAATAAATACTTGTCTATTGATCCTATTAACATTGAGATATATCATGATATGGTAAATGTGCTTTTGAAACTGGGCAACTATAGCGGATCAGAGATATATTTAGATAAAATTTTAAAAATAAATCCTAACGACAAAATTGCATTAGATGCTAAACAATTAATACAACAAAAACAAAAAAATAAATAACAAAATATTACAAAATGTGATTAAAAGTTTATAAAATTTTGATAGACATCTAATTATGCAAAATCTAATGTATTAACAATTAAAATTAAAAAGGTACCAGCTATAGAAAATCAATTAACCAAATTAAAATAAATAAAATAAGATTTTCATAGGATATTTATGAATAATAAATCATTCTGTTGTAAAAAGTTTAAAGAATATGTAGATTATAAGGCTTTTTTTATTGATACTGATTGGAAATTATGTGGAATGTATTTGAGTAGTATAAAACAAGATGATTTATGGACAGATATAGCATATTGACCATTTTGTGGCACAAAAATAGATAAATATTGTTAGGTGATCACAACTTTTTCAGAAAATATATAGATAGCCACTGGATGGTATGGCCCTGTTAACTTAAGCGTTTATCGCATCTACTTTTGTTATAAATATCTACAAACATGTTAAACCAAATTCTGATGTGAGCAACACAATGTTCTTTTTTATTTTATGGAAAAATAGTAATCACAAAATTCGGTCCGGTCCTTTGATGTATTCCATATCTTTCTATCAAACTTTTTCCCAACGAAGAATGAAGATGATGTTTTAGATTCAAAAATTTACAAGCCATTGGATATCAAGTATCGCCATCATCGGTTGAAATAGGATGTTTTCCATAATTATCAATAATACCTAAAAGAAAGCGTTCAGCTATCAATATGTTTCTCTCATAGGAAATGTTTTGTGTGAGAATATATCTCTTTTTTAGCTCAATTGCAATCCATATTCACATATGATGTGAGCCAACCTTAATTGTTGTTTCATCAACTATGTATTCCTTGACTCGATTTCTTTTTGAAGACGTCCATTGAATATTGTATTTCTAAATCCAATTCCATTCTTATATACAAAAAAACATGACTTCTTTTGATAGCACGTAGAAAAGACAATGCTTTGACAACATTCCTTAATGACAAACCAAGAAAGTACAAATATAGACCATAAACAATTTCTTCAAGAAGAATGAGTTCTATTTCTTTTACAAACCGTATCATAAATAGAATATCTTTGAGCTATATCATTTTCTTAAGTTAACCGAGTCCATGCCTGCCTGCCTGCCTGCCTGCCCATAATATTATTTCTCTTTTTCCATTTTTTCTTTTGGATAACCGTTAACTCGTTTACGGTATTTTCTTTTTATTTTTTTGTAAATATTATCAAATTTATTCTTGTATTGTAAGGCCGGTAAATGATTTGAAATATTTGTTTTGTGGCTAATCCATCATACAAAAGCAAAGGATGGACGACATTTCATATGAATTAATGGCCTAGATCTGTTTAGGCACAATCAATTATAATAAAGATAATCTATATCATCTTTTTCTTTACCGAATTTACCCTTTCGTCTAATGTCTCTGATTTATCTAATCTTTCGTCAATACGTATTGTTGAAATTATTCGTTTAATACCAATATCTTTTAATGCTTGATGCGCTATATCAATTGACTTTAGTATATCTTTGATATTATTGGCCTCTATTACTGTTCCCATCGCAGTCAAAGTAACTTTAACTTGTTGAATTTTTTGAATAGCATCAAAAGCAACCGCTATTTCTTTACTTATGCTTGTTTGCATTGTATCAGGGGAGTAATTTTTTCCTAATGGAATTATACTAATCTCTGCAACTACTTTTTGATTTTCTATTGTCATATTTGTTAATATGTTAATTAATTAATTAATTAATATGTAAATCTTGATTGTTTACTGGTATATGTATATACTAAGTAGTTAAATGTGCTTAATTTATACATGAACAGAATCATAGACCATTTAACATATGCTAGAGAACATCTCTTAATAAATAGTTTCTCTATTAAGATTACTCTTTTTGTTCTGAGATACTGAAATATCTATATATATATTATTCTTTAAATCTGTAAATTATATAGATAGTATTTCAGGACAATTCGATCTTGTTTGGCTTGGTTATTCCATACCTTCTTCTTTTCCATTATCATATTCTTGTGTGATGCAGTTCGAATGTATAATGTGAGTATCTTTATGGTTATTAAAATAAACTATTATTCTCTTTGATTTGTTTTGTGGTAATGATATCTCATCCATAAACAAATAACATTTTTGAAATTTGATATGTATGTATTTTCTTTAGAAACTCAAGGAATGTATCTATATTAAATATCGAGTTATCTAAATAGAAGTTGCCTTCCATATGCTTATATCAATAAATATACATGAAGGTTTATGTAAACTTGTTACTCTGACTACCTGCCAATTATTTCTATTAATCCAAATCCGTATTAGTGGATCGTCATAAAAGAAAAATAGATTTATCGGTGATGATATGATAAACTGTTTCTATTTTTAGATGTTGATGTTGATTTTGTCTGTCCACAAGTATCTATGTGACCTTTTTTGAAATTATCTTTCTCTTATATCGATTCAGTATTAGCATTACTTTTAGTGGTAATTTCTTCTGTTTGAATCTCCTTTTATAAGGATACTGTTGTGTGAGTATGATATGATTTATTCTACTTTTTTTATATTGGATTCCAACTATTTTGTTGCTCTGTCCCGTTTAGAATTGGATAGTTTTTTTTGATAAATTATATATTTTAATGCCTGTAGGTCTATTCTCGCTTTTTGTTCTATCTTTTATTCCTTCTATCCTCTTTATCAGATCTTTTTAACCATTGACATGTCCATGCTCTTGGCTTATGTGGAATACCATGACTATCTTTGCTTCTGCAATCAAACAAGGATATTTCATTAAGAACAAGTAACATTCCACCTTTGCTTTTACATCTTCGAATTTTCAAATGATGTTTGTAATATTCTTATATTACTTTGCAGATTTTTATTAGACGTGTCGCCTTTTAGAAATTTTTAAAGATGTCTAATTATACTAGAGTAGATCTAATAAGTTTGATGACGATATTTGAAAACTAAAAATCCAAAATAACAGCAACTAATTAAAATAAATAATAAGTGAGCAATAAAAAAATTATTTTAGTAGTGTAGCATATCCAAAGCTAATTTTAGCTCTGCAATTTCCTTTTCTATGGCTGATAATTCTGATCCATCTTTTGCATATTTCAATAGCCTTTCACATGCCTGTATTTGAGCCAAAACTAATTCACGTTTATCTAGGCATAGGCTGTGAGAGGATTCTATAAAGTGATATGAAATACTTTTTTTATTATTGAAACCACATGTTTTTGCTTCTACTATAAATGGTGTTTCTGTTTCAGCTATATTCATAAGTTGAGAACACCTATTTTCTTTTGTATTTTTTCCGTTGTTGACATTATATTATCTTCTCAAGATACTTTAACGTAATTTTAATATATAAAGTACATCATTACTGATTTTGGCTCTGTAGAGTTAAGATGTTATTTCTTTATTGTAATAGTTAGCAAATAGATTAAACCATTGTTTCATATGCTTCAGTTTACACTCCTTTTTTCTACAAGGAAAATAATCGTCAAAACATTCTTTGGTTCTGTATTTGATATTCTGGATAGTCCTTTCAATAATGATACTTTTCTCCAAAGTGGAATATGAAGATGATGATGATTTATCTTCAAGAACCTGCTGCATGCTTGCGGCGATGGATACCAAGTACCTCCATCTGTTGAAACTGGATGCTCTCCGTACTCTTTTATAACATTAAACAGAAATCGTTCGGCTACCACAATCATATTTCGTTCTTTGGATATAGATTTTTTAACTTGGTATTTCTTTTTACGTGGTCATTTACCTTTTATCTATTGACTTCTGTTTGTTACCTTGACGTATTTAATGTATATTGTAATGATTACTTGCTTCATATTCATCATCATCATCATCATTATTATCAAACCTGTTAAAAGATATCTAATTTATTTACTCTTTTACATATTTTCGAAACTGTTTATCTGAAACCCATTCTGAAATCTTGTATGATATGTTGTACCTGAACCATATTCTTTAGGCAACATATTCCACCATTGACATCCTCTTATTAGAGCCTACACAATAACACCCATTACTTTTCTAAATCGAATTACAGGACAATCTATCGTGTTATTTGGTTTTTCGATTGGTAATATGGGACTAATCATATTCCGTAGTTTGTCTGAAATATGTTTAATTGCAGGTTTATTCTTATTATCATAATGGTTGTTGCAGATTGTTACATCTTGATCAAGATTAACAACAATCTATATTGCTATCAAATTTTGGGAGAATCCAAGTCTAATTTTTTTTTCAAAATTTTAATATCAGAAATAGAACACCTTTAAGACAGATCCTTTGCATAAATACACGAAACAGGCATCTGCATATTAGTTTATTTCTTGCATGTATACTCTTTGCTTTCATATATAGAATATATAAAAATTACCATTTTTATATACCAGATGTAACATAAGGTAATCGTCCTCATTTGGATGATAGTTTACATTTGATACATTCACATGTTTTCTTTGCTTTAAAGGTTCATATCTAATAATTCTAAAAAAAAATTAAATAATTTATATTAAATTAACAATATTTATAAAAATATATAAATTTTTATTACAATATCTATATATCGAGAGTAAAGGTTTATTGGATATAACATCATGTTGGTAGAGATATTAACCATAAGCATCATTATTGGATCTTGCGGCCTAATTTCATGGTTAGCTAAAAATAAATTCCAGCCAGAAATAGAATTGGATTTAAAAAACCGCGAACAAAAAGTATTAAAACCCATTGAAGAAAAAGGAAAACATAAAAAAATAAATTAGATATATTGTTTTATATCACCATTAATTTTATGGACATAGTTTGTTAAATTTTACTGCAATGTTCCTTGAATATCTCATAAACGCTATACCTATTCTGTAAATACTATTTCGATAATGGGTCAAAAGTACCATAATTTCTATTTATAATTGGTTTGTAGCATGACCTCTATAAATCGTATTTACTAACATTCATTATTATGATGGCGAAAGTAAACAGTCATGATTTAATACAATTTCCATTAAATATGTGATTGAATATTTTGATGGCTATTACTTTGGTAAAATAAAAAGGTAAACTAACACCTATTAAGAAGTGATCAAATCTTTCTGTATATCCCATAATAAAAATTAAAAATCAAATTGAAAGAGCAACCAAAAATGGCTATTATGTATATAATATATAAAACGAAATAATTGGCTACTATTTTACAGGCATATGCGAAATAAAATTAAGATATATGTAAAAAAGATAATCAGAATAATTGTTGTAACCAGTTGATAAAACAGTAATTTTGCAGTTTGAATTATTGGTCTATAAAAATAATTACTTTATCTATAATATATTTTCTACTTTTTCTTATTTTTATAGAAACGATACCTTATTGATTTTAGTAAAACATATTGTTTATAGACATTATTTTAATTTAACTATAACTTAATTATATAATATCGGAAACTGTTCTGTCAGATTGTGAGAATTTTTTTGGCAGAGTTTATCTTTTCGAATATTTCTTTAATAAATATATCCGCAAATTTATCAAACCCATAGATTCCAAATTTTTTCTTATATTCTTCTTTTCTTTTTGCATATTCCTCTTCAAGCCAAAGGAAATCGGATTCTTTTAATTTTATTAAATATCTTTGGGTATCTGTTTTTGATTCAAACATATTTATCATAAATATTCCTGCAAATTGTGTAAAATTCCTTAATTTGTATTTCAAAGCATATTCATCTTTATGAATTTCATATTTTTCCCTTAACCACGTTTTAACATCTAACCTAATAGTCAATGAAGTATACATTCCAGAGAAATCCATTTTAAAATCGTGTGTTTCGACTGAATAATATTCACGTTTTATTTCATTCATCATAATTATTAATGCGCTAGGTAAAAACATCCCAGGATAATACTCGTCAGTGGACTTTTGTAGTTTAGTTAACACGGATGGTTTTAATCCAATGGTCGCATACCCTTTCATAGGCATCAAATAATTTTTATATTTTTCTCTTTATTAGTTTTCTTTTAAAAAATGTTATAAAAGGAATTGTTAACAATTTCATTGATTATATTGCTTATATCCCTTCAAATCCTCCCCATTGACCACATCCTCTTCAGGTGGAATATATTCTATCACGCCAGCTCGTTTTAACCCGGGATATTTATTTTGTGTAACTAATGCTACGATTATAAATACTATGAACGAAACGATTGGTGGTAAAAGAGTATCTATACCAGCTAATTCTTTTGGGGTAATAAAAAACATTAACAATCTTAAAGACGACCCCACGATTAGTGATGCTAGTGCTGCCGGTAAATTTGATTTCTTCCAAAATAAACCTAAAGTCAATGGTGCAAATGCCCCTGCAAAAACTATGTCAAATGCCAAAATTAAATATACTCCAGGACGTGGAATTGTAGAACCTAATATTAAGCCAGTTAGCATAATTGGTATTGTAACCATTCGCGTAGTCAGTAACAATTTTTTATCGTTTAATCCGGCCTTTTTTAACAAAGTTCTGAGAAAATCGCGCTGAATTAAGTTTCTTGCTATTACACTAGAAATTGCAAGCAAACCTCCGTTAGCCGTAGACATTGATGCTCCTATTACACCCATTAATAATGCAGCTCCAATTGGAAATGGTAAATAATGAATTGCTATTGTTGGATATACGGTATATGGATCAGTTGTTTTAGGTAAAAAATGTAATCCAATTATCCCCATCATACTTACAGGAACAATAATTGAAATTGTCAGCCCAGCAGCCATTAAAGCGCCATTTCTTGCCGTTTTTCCACTTTTTGCAGAGAACACCCGTTCCATAAAATCCAATGCAACTATATCACCTAACCCTAAGGCTAAAATTGACGCCCAGTTGGTTAAAGCACCATTTTTCATATCGGTTAATCCGCTAATATCCAAATAACCAGCAGGAGCTGATGTTAGAATGGTTCCTAAATGTACTCCTGAAAACCCTAGAGCAAAATAAAGAAATGCTGCCCAAAAAGCTCCTACGGTTAAATAGACTTGAAAAATATCTGTATATGCCGATGAAAATAGACCTCCTGCAAATGTATAAATCAGTACCGCACCAGAAACAATCAACATGGCCCAAACTAGTGGAATATGTAAAACTGTAGAAAGTATGTAACCTCCTGCAGCAAAATTTCCTGCAACAAGAACAATAAAACTTATCATCAATATTATTGACGATATACTTTCAGCTGGAACTCCATATCGCCTAAAATAAAAATCTGGAAGTGTAAGCATGGACATTCTATTTAATTTTTGACCATATATTGTTCCAGTTAATATTAAACATACTGCTAATCCTATAGGAATTGCTGCTCCGGACCAAAATCCAAATTGGTATACGAGTGATACGTTACCCAATGAAGAATTACCATCTATAGATTGAGCTGCAAGCATTGTTCCTACAAAAAATAATGGTAAGCTCTTTCCTGCAACCATATACCTTTTACTGCTTTTTTTTACTAGTTGTGATGTAAGTACTCCTACGGTTAATACCAGTCCCATGAATGATAGGACTGCAATACCATAACTATCTATAATAACCAATCCACAAATAAATAGTTTGTAAATATATAAGCATTATTATTTAACAATATATGCCACATCCTTTGAAGGAAATATTATGAATTTTTACAATTTTTTCCTTTTATTTTATATATTTTGATTGTTTATAAATTGTTTATTTTGTTATAATGACCCTATTTAATTAATAATAATAAATTTTTACTATTATTAACATACTATACATGACTTTAAAATCATAGACGTAGATTACGTTATTTAGAATCTACTAAAAATTACGATGGATTTATTCGACTGTCGAACTTTTCCGGAAACGTAGTTTACTTACCAATATTTATTAATTATTGTACATTTATGTTTATTGATATTATATGGGAATGGAATTTTATGGTGACTCATACAAGGGAAATGATGAACCAATTTTTGTCGGTATACCCACATTTCTAAAGCTACCTTTGGTAAAACAGTATGAGGAATTAAAAAAAATCAAACCAGATATTGCAATTGTTGGAGAACCTTTCGATTTTGGAACAACAATAAGACCAGGTACCCGTTATGGTCCAAGAGCAATTAGAGCTGCTTCCACCGTTCCATCTCCACCATACGAGCATTTCAATATTGAAACAGGGGTGGATCCATTTGGGGTTTTTAAAGCAGTAGATTATGGTGATGTAAATATTTCTCCAGGCGATGTTATTGAATCTCACAGAAGGATGACAAATAAAATAAAAGAAGTGCTTGATATTGATGCTATACCGATTATATTAGGTGGTGATCATTCAGTAACTTTTGCTAATGTTCGCGCGCTATCTAAAAAGTATAAAAATATAGGTATGATTCATATAGACTGTCATGCAGATTGTGCACCTCAAGGACTGTGTGGTTTCAAATATGATCATGGCGCTCATATTAGAAGGATAATGGAATTAGGTTGTCTCAAAGGGAAAAATTATACATTAATCGGTCCCAGAGGATATTGGCCTGGACCTGATTTATATAAATGGATGGCGGACCAAGATTTTCAATGGTTTACTATGCTAGATGTAGAAGAATTGGGCATAGATCAAATAGCCAAAGAGGCCGCAGATAGAGCAAATGACAATGTTGACGCAGTATATGTAAGTTGGGATATTGATACATTTGATCCGGCATATGCACCTGGTACAGGTGAACCAGAGCCAAATGGTTTAACATCTAGGGAGGGAATGAGATTAATGAGATTGCTTTCTACGTCTTTTGATCCTGATCGATTTGCATTTGATCTTGTGGAAGTATCACCGACATATGATGTAAGTGATGTTAATTCCTATAATGGAGGTATTACATCTGGTTTGGCTAATAGGTTGATAGTCGAACTAATGGCCGGTTTATCATTAACAAAACGAGGTGAAAAAGAAGGAAAACCAGTAAGACCAAAGTTTTACCGAGGGAAAGGACACACATATGATTTCGGAAATGGTCCTAAAGCAAATATTCCAGAGAGAAATAAATGATTACTAAAGTAATATTTATGTAAGCCGTTAATAATATCCCCATACATTTGTGATATGGCATGAAATAATTTTTTTTATTTGTTCTTAGATTGATACAATACACAAAGAACCAAAAAGAATTAATTTATTACGGAATTAAGTTTAAATTCTTTTATCTTCTTTTATCATAGAGTTATCAGAATAAAATACATTCGATAAGAAATATTAAAAAATGGAAAAAAATTTCCAATTATGAAAATCTGTATACGCTATATGTTATTTGTCTAAATCGTTAATAAAAGATAATACAATAAATCCTTTCCTTATTTTTGATTTAATAGTAGTGATGATGAGTCCTTTGTTGTTTGCCTAATTTGTCAAAGTAGTGATCGTGCTTTATACTTCCTCCTTGATGTGAATGTTCGGTGCCATCTTCATGCGTATGGGTATCCATTAATGGCTTTTTGATTATTACATCATCTATATTTATTAATAGGCGACTAACTTCTATGGCTGTATTTAACACCTGTTCTTTTAATATGGTAGGTTCAATAATTTCCCAACCTAACTCATCAATATTCTTATTGAGGATATTTATTCCAAACCACTTTGTACTGCTATCACATGTTTTTTGTGATAATTTTGTTTTAAGGTGGATTAATGTATCAGTTACATCCATGCCGGAATTTTTTGCAATTGCCAAAGGAATTTCCTCTAACGCCTCGGCGAATTTCATCAATACTATTTGTTCCCTTCCGCTATATTCTAACGCTTTTTTTCTTAAGAAGTGAGCAATTAATGCTTCACAAGCACCACCTCCTATTACAACTGAAGGTTTAGAAATAAAGTTTTTTATGAGTATTATTGTACTGAGTATAGCACGGTGATATTCATCAAGAACCATTTTTGAATTAGCCCGTAATAGAATAGTCACGGATTTTGGAGATTTGCATTCTTCAACAAATACCATTTTATCATCACCTACAATTTTTTCATGAACTTTTCCAGCATATCCCAAATTCTTTTTCAAATCATGGCTGGCTAATTCTTTAGTTATCTTTCCCCCAGTTGCTTTTTCTAACCACATTAAATCGTTCTCTTTTACTCGTCTAATTGACATTATCCCAGCTTTAGATAAATAGTCCTGTGACCTCAAATCAATACCTTTACGAGAAATTACAACATTTGCCCCACAGTCAATTATATTTTGGATTTTATGCTTTATTATTGTATTTTCTTCATCAATATAAAGTTGCATTTGTTTGGGATTATTTATGGTTATTTCTACATCTGATTTTGTTCTCTGTAATTCCAAGTCTTCATCTATTAGAAGAATTTTGGCATGCTCCATAAATTTGGGCATAGACCTATTATCTATTGTTTTATCTATTACAGTACCATTAATTAGCTGACTATCCAACATATGCCCTATTTTTTCTTCTATTTTTATATCGTCTATATCGATATTATTATTATCATAATTATAGATTGCTTTAATTGCATTAACTGTTATGTCCACAATTTTTTTAATTTCAGTTTTGTTGTTGTATGAAATGATCTTTGTTCCTAAACATGTCATTGCAAGTTTTTCAATAATTTTGAAATCGTTATTACACTCTTTTCTTGAAATATTGTGTAATAATTCAAGAGAAAGTTTTAAACCAATATCATATCCATTGATAATTATCGCAGGGGCTATATTATTTTTTAATAAACCTTCGGCTTTTTCTAAAAGCATCCCTGCAATAATAACAACGGAGGTCGTGCCATCACCTACTTCATTATCCACGGTATTTGATGCATCTATCAATACCTTTGCTCCGGGATGACCAACATCGATCTTACGTAGGAACGTCGCACCATCTTTAGTGAACGTTGCCTCACCAATAATATCGATATATATTTTTTCTTTTCCTAGTGGGCCAAACGTACTTCCTATCATCTCTTTTAACATCTTTGCAGCTAAAATATTAAACTGTCTTATTTGACCACCTTTAATTCGGTGAGTATCATTATCTAGTAATTCCATATATGCCATAGTTTTTTATTTATTTCGATGTTTATATATGGCATTATAAAAAGTGTATATTACAAAAAATTTTCAAAATGGGTTTAAAAAACAAATGTATATTACGTATTATAAAATCTGATGAAATTCGTAATTTCCATTTATTATCAATACTTTTTTATAGTTATTAATTATTAATTCAGGTATGACATGTGTGACAACAGATATTGAAATTGAAGAGGCATCGAAGAAAGCAATAAACGCACTTTTTGGACCCAACATAGAAGATTTCAAAGTAAGAGAAGTTTTTCCATATACTTCAGGCCAGATTGCTGCTAAATCCGGATCAACTGATACTCCATCAAAAGATTCATGGGATATTCAAGTTACCTTTTTATTAAATGGTATCAAATATACGGTAGATCTTTTGATCCATGAAAAAGATGGACAAGTAAGTTATGTAAGGGTTATTGATACAATGACTCCAATATAATTTTTTTAGAATGCTTTTTAATAACGTATTAATGCCTTTCGATGGGTCAGACACTTCAAAAAAGGCAGCTGAATATGCTATTCATATTGCCACTTTAGAAAATTCGACTCTCACTTTCCTTCACGTCCTTGATAATATCAAACAAGGAGGAGCAATAGGTCTCAGAGCCCGTTATGGGGATATGGATTTAGTAGATGGATTTAAAAGAGTTAGGAAACAGGAAGCAGAAGAATGGATAAAACCAATACAAAAAGAGGCAAAAGATAAAGGAATTAAAACTGCACTAACAATATTGGAAGATGAGGGTAGTTCTAAACTTAAAATTATTATAGAATATATAAAAGAAAATAATATCGATTTGGTTGTTTTAGGTTCCAGAGGTCTTTCAAAGTTTAAGCAATTGTTATTAGGAAGTACTGCTTCAGGTTTAAGTAGTCACTCCACCTGCCCGGTGTTAATAATAAGATAGTAGTTATTATTAAGGTGTGACAACACTATTATTTTTTACATAATTTGAAAGTATTTCTTTTACAAAATCATTTATATCATTACCATTTTGTTTTGCTTTTTCTTCAAGACTATTCCATAGATTTTTGTCTTTTGGTTTAGATGGATTAAAGACTAATCTAACTGTTAATAATCCTTTTGGAGCCCCTCTCTTTACTCCCAAATTTATCATTTGCTCCTCTAAAGAATCCGGTGCAGTTGATGCTAATTTTTCTTGAATTTCTTTTGGCTGCCTTGCTATTTTTCTACCTTCAAATGATGTTATCTCCCCACTTTCGATTTTTTCTTGCAATTGTTTTGGCAAGGTTAAAATGCTTAACCATTCACTAATTGTACTTTTTGGAAGACCATATTTTTTAGAAACTCCTGTAATTCCGGACTTTGTGGAATCAACTAACCTTTTTACCATTTTTGCTTTTTCTAATGGTGAGAGATCCTTGCGTATTAAATTTTCAAATAATGAAGCTGCCTCTGCCTCTGCCCCCTTTAACTTTGTAATTACTGCTGGAATTTCTTTCTCTCCTCTATCTTGCAATGCCAAAAACCGCCTTCGTCCTATCAATAATTTATATCTCTTAGTTTGGATATCAAAACGAACTACTACAGGCTGGAGTAGATCGAATTTTGAAAGATGTTCTTTTATTAGGTTATCGCTAGAATCTTTACCAAAAGAAAAATCCTTACGGACATTTTCTTCTGCTATATCTATAAGATTAACTGATATGTTTTTAATTTTCATTGGTTATTATTATATGGTATTTCATCTTATTATTATTATATTTTAATTTTAAAAATTTACTTAAGATAAGGATATATTCAAAAATTGTAAAATACTTATAAAATTTAAATAGGAATTCGTAAACTACGTCATATTAAATAATATTTATATCGTTAGACATTATTCTTTAAGGATGCAAAGTTTTATAGAATCTATGAAAAACCTTAACAATTTTGACAATCTTTGTAAATCCACCTTTTTATCTTATTATATTTCCTTATATGTAACAAATATCGATACAAAAGATAAAAACGAGAGAGTATCTGTCAATGAAATTTATGATTTTCTACAGGATTTACAAAATGACCTAAATATAACAATACCAAAAATAAATAAAAGAGACATTAGCTTGTGTTTTTACTTATTAAATAGGTTAGGGATATGCAATTGTTTAAAATAATTAAAAAATTTTTTAAATTTAATGGTAATTTTATTCCTAATGGGAATGAAAAGACTGACAAAAACATGGTTCTAAAAGAATTAGTAAAACAGGGAGAAAAGGAAATTAGCCGGCATAATTTTAATGAGGCGTTAAAACTTTTTGAACAAGCAATTACCATAGACCCAAATTATGATTGCTCTTATGGCGACAAGGCATTAGTATTGGATAAAATAGGTAAATTCAATGAATCTTTAGAGATGTATTCAAAAGCATTAAATTTAAATCCAAAAAATTCAATTACATGGCATAATAAAGGGTTGACTTTTGTAAATCTAAAAAAAATAGATGAGGCAATAAATTGTTTTGACAATGCTATATCTTTTGATGAAAGTTATTCAAAAGCATGGTATAATAAAGGTAGATGTTATGAATTACTTGGAAATTCAGAAAAAGCACAATTTTGCTTAAACGCAGCAAAAAAACTAGATCCATTTTTATTTACTAAAATAAAGTTAAATTCATAGTCAATATAATACATGCTAAATTGTTTTGTTGGCAAATTATTTGGCTTTGATAAATAGTATCAATAAATTGTTTTATTTAGCTTTGATAAGTTCCTTAATTCAATTAACTAGTATAAAAAATAGTTGTGGATCTTTTAGGATTTCCTTTCTTTTATACAGGTTTAGTAAAAATTTTATTATCTTTTGATTTAAGGAAAAGTTTATCTGATCGAGTAATTACTAATCATCATGAAAGAAATAAATATTTTTATTCGTTCTGATGATCTTTCTAAAGTGACTGATATTCTTCAAAAACATAATGCAGGTATTACTTTTTTTAATATTCAAGGTACTGGAAGAACTCCTAGAGCGACTTCCGAAATAATCCATTCATATCAAACTGGCAGAACAATTATTCCAAAGTTTATAGGGAGGATCCTGGTTATCTCCGTTGTACCTGATTCTATTGCAAAATCGATAGTTGATGCGATTAGAAATGGTTTTGAATTACAAACAGAACCATATGGTGTTCTATTTATTAAGGACGTTTCTAACGCCTATGAACTAGGAACGAATTTAACTGGCGATGATGTATTACTTGCAAAATAATTTAATTAATTTAATTTAATTTAATTTCAAAATGAAATCACGATTAAACAAGTTATAACATTATATGATTATCATTACATTTTACTTATTCAGTTTTTTTTATTTAAAAGTTTCAAATATGTATATTTTTATTTTATCCTCATGATTACAAACTTTATTTTTTGTGATAATACAAAAAAAGTTATTTATTTTATGATTTAATTCTTTATTATAATAAAATAAAAGATGTAACAGATTAATATGTTTTAACTTGAATCCTTTTTTCCTAGGTAGAAAATTATTTTCAAAACTTTACTTTATCCTTGATATAATTAGATCTCAATAGTATTTTGTTATAAGTGGCAGAGGGAAAGAAGGGGGATGCCTTGGTTTAAGAGATTTGTATTATAGAAACAATATCCTACGAATGTTAAAACTGGATTTTATCTTTTCAGATGATCAAATATCATAGGAATATTTTGATGATTTTGATTCCTATTTATTATTATCATGATTAATGTCTGCTGCTACTATTCTCGCTGATAATGTATCTTGCAGGTCCTTTTGTTGTATTTCTTCATTTACTGTTTTTCTTCTGTTGCGTGTTGTAAATCCATATACAAAACTTGCTCCTATAATTACTATCGCTAAACAAGGGCCTGTTAATGCTGGTAAAATTTGAGAGCCTGTAAATATCCCATAAGAAGCAAGTGCTGCAATTGTCATAGCAGATCCACTTAATGCATATGACATGTATCGAAATCCTTTTTTATCAAATATCCTATTGAAAGCTGAACGAAGGACAACGCTATCCAGAGTGTCAACAGGTATCATACCCATAGCGAAAAATCCTGCAAGTAACAAAGCTACCTGTACTCCAAGTGTAGCAGACGCAACAGCTGACAATGTAAGAGCCGAAATTTGAGTAGCAGTATCAAATCCTAAACCAAAGACCATGCCTGTAATTAAAGCAGAACCAAAAGGTCCTAATATTCCAGTTCTATTTGATACTTTGCCTGCAATGATAGCAGAGCCTGTTTTGCCCCATTTTTTCATAGAATATATATTAATAGCGCCTATTGTAGCCAGAGAAATAGCTCCTATTACACCACCCCAAAGAGAGAGATCATCTATTTTGCCATTAGTTGCGCCACCTATTACATATATAATCAAGAGCATTTCAGCCAGTACTGCTATCATATGTCCCATACCAAATCCGGTGCCAACATAACGAGCTCTTTTTTTTGCATTATGCAATATTACAAGATTATCTATTGCAGTAATGTGATCGACATCAAGTGCATGACGCATTCCAAACATTACCATTGAAGGAATGGATACTACAAGAAACGACTTTATATCATCTACCATTTTGATACTGCTCCAAATATTTGTATCATAAGTATCACTTTTTTGATGATTAGTAATACATAAGCATTATTAACTAATGTGTAGTTTACGGTTACTGATGTTAAACTCTGATATCTATTGATATGAGTATATAGATATTTCAAAATATTAACTAAATTATCATTTTTATACAACGTGTTATACGTAATCTATGCATTTTTAATTCCATCACATTTTATTTATTATTGTACATATCAACAAATTCTGGTACTGTCAAGCCAGCAGCAAATGATTTGAAAAGTAGTAGTGGTTTTTTGGATAGCCTAGCATAGGAGAACAAAGAAAGGATAAGAAAATGATGAGATTCATATCATTTAGCTGTTTGTTCTAATTATGCAAGAGATCCTGATTATACTTTTTATTATATTTTATTTTTATGATAAAATAAAATTTGTTGTCTGGCCATATGGAGATAAATAAAAACATATGATTTGTTCTTTTTTTTATTTGATGTTTTATAAATGACAAGAAGGTTTACATCCTTTTCATATTTTCTATTTTTTTTATCAAAATGATTCTTTTCACCCAAGGAAAATCCAATAGGCTTGAACTTTTATTTCCTGTGAGAATTTAAGAAAAATCATGCTTTATCTTATTGTCTTATGTTATATGGTATTTTCTGGCCTTTTTTTAAAAGAAGCCTATGAAAGGCTACCATTCTGCTTTATCAAAGTAAATCATGTCCATTTGGAAGTGGATGCAAAAATACAAACCTCAAAGGATACCTGCAAAGAGAAAAGAAAGAAAATTTTAGAATAGTTGTTTATAAAGATAATATATCGGTCAAATCTGGTTCAAATTTCTTCTGGTTATGATGTAATTAAAAGAAACAAAAGCTTATAAAATAATAGGATAAGAATATTTTGTTAATTAATGCCATCTAGTCGCAGTTATAGTCAATTTCTATCACAAAACATAAAGTATAAATTTTTTATACTTGCGTTTCTCTTTATTTCTTTAGCAATTTCTTTTATTTTCAACAAGCAAGTTATGGCTTACAACAGTGTCTATCAGAAATCTGTTTCCATTAATAATATTATAGTATATCTGATATTATTTATAATTTTTATTGTAGTTGTATATAAAATTTGGAAGGTAACTCATAGAACAAAAAAAGGCGTTCTTTTCCAGAAGGTGTAAAAAGGGAAGTCCGTATAAATCAGGATAATAAATGTGCAATCTGTAAAAGAAATAAAGGCCTTTGGGATTATGATCATAAAGATGGAAACAGATCTAATAATAAGATGTCAAATTGTCAGGCCTTGTGTCCTGATTGTCATGCCAAAAAGACCCGAGGTTTATTAAAAGTTGAGAAAAAATCAAATTTTAAATGAGCAATAGTTTTGCTTGCCTTGTTGGTAGTAGCAATTTTATATTTTACTACTCATTAAACTATAAGACAAATTTCTCTTACTTAGAAATTTGTTAATTTGTATTTTTTTTACTTTTAAAATCCTACGTTTTAACAATTTCGTTTTCCAAACTTAAATTTTACCGAAACCTTCCAAAACTATTCGATGGACTGAGCGGAATTAGATTCCTTGTGGTAAAAAGGTTCTTTTATAATAATTTTATAATGCCACAGAAATAGTTTCTCATTAAAAAAATATTTGTTCTTTGGCATTTGAAAACAGCTTTTAAGATATATTACAAATTATCATGAGAATAATTAAAATTTTGTTACATCTCTAATTATGCAAGATTTATTATGTTATATTACGACAAATTCAATTATTTAATGGCAACTCAAATGTAAATGTAGATCCTTTTTTTCCTTCGTTGCTGTTATTTTCGACCCATATTGTACCACCATGAGCTTCTACAATTTTCTTGCAAATATATAGTCCCAAACCCGTGCCCTTATTTGATTTGGTTGCAAAGGCCGTAAATATCTTAGGCATCATATCGGCAGATATGCCTGTTCCTGTATCATTAACTGAAATACAAACAGTATCATTTTTAGTATTTTTTTTATCTGTTTTTTTCCAAAAAGATATGGTTATTTCTCCATCTTTGGTAAATTGTATCGCATTGATTAAAAGGTTGGTGATAACTTGACAGATTCTATATTTATCTGCAAAAATTATGACAGGATTAGCTGACGAAGATGATACTGATCCTGTTTTTGATTTGATATTTTTTTCATTTTGATTTGATATTTTTACCTTTGCATTTTTTTTCTCAGCCTCATGTTTAAAATCATGAATTACAGATAATATCAATTCATTGAGATCGAATTCTTCTTTTTGTATTTTAAAATTATCATTCTCTAATTTTGTAACATCTAAAATATCCTCAGATAGCCTTTGGAGTTTTATTGCATTTCTTGCAATAATGTTTAACATTTCATTATAATTTTCTGTTATTGGATTTCCAGATGAATGTAAAACCTTTATAAATCCAATTATTGGTTGCAGGGGATTGCGCAGTTCATGGGCCGCGATATTAATAACCTCCTGCTGAGCCTCATCTTTAGCTAAAAGAGACTTGTATATTTGGCTTATCTTGTTGTATAGATCAACTTGATGCCACAAGGCATTGAATATTGCCAGGTAGGTTAAAACAAGAGGACTATTATTTGAGTACAGTGCTAACCCGATTGTATCAGAAATATCGTCAAAGTTACCCTCACCATCGTTTAAACCAACTACAAGAAAATATTTTTTATCTATTACTAGTATGGATATTGTAGGCTGTAGCAGTTTCTTCTGAAGATACTTTATTTGAATGTTTTCTGCTGGATTGAACAAGTAAGAAGAATTAGCATCGTCATCATCAACTATATCTAAATTATTATCGTTGGATTTGTTAAAAGAAGATGATTGTGATGATGACGATGGAACCAAAATTTTAGATTTGATTTTGTTTTTAGTAGAAGGTGATGATATTTTTTCATTTATTTTTAAGACAATATCCTTGGAAAAAGATGATGATGATGATGGCGGAGTCAATATTGCTATTATTTCTTCCTTTGAGGAATCGATTATCTTGTGCACAAGATTTTGTATTTCTCGTGGTTCTCTAATTGTATTTAAAAATTCAGGCTCCTCGATGCCTTGTTCTATTTCTCTAATTCTTTGTTCATATGGAATGGCTTTTTCCCATATTGTATTGAAAATATACTGCTGCTGTTCTACTACCTCTTTTTGTTTACTTTGTATAACAAGGGTTAAACGTTGTTCTTCTTTTAATACCGTTGTACCCATAAACTCTAATTCACTTACAGCTATCCCTCCTCTAAATCCATCAAAATGTCTAAATTCATCAACAATTTTTCTCACTTCTTTACAGTATTGGATGTTATCCTTTGTTATCTCGGTAACAAATCTAATTTTTGCACCTCGATCTCTTGCTTTGATGTAGTTATCTTTGTACTCTTTATATTTTATAATGATGGAAGGTCCGTTTTTGTCTCCAAAAAGATCCATTTTTTCTTTTGCATTTTGCATGAATTTAACTCCGCATGATACCGAGTTCTCTGTGCCATATAGAACCTGAGTTTTTTCGATATTTGTATTGATATTTTCAGGTACTGTCAACCGATATTTTCAAACAAGATTGTCTGGCTTATAAATAATCTTCTTGTTTATGCACTATATATAAACAAAATGGATTCTATTTAATGATATTTTCGGATTATCAACTACTTTGAAAACATCAGAACAGGAGAAGGAGAAGGTGGAAAACATTAAATTTGAAATTTATACTTGGAGTCTAGAAAAATAGATAGAAGTACTAATTGTATGTTTTTCAAAAAAAGGTGTGTATTTTTGTGTCATCCGAGTATAACTCATCATCTTCAATAGTTCATCATTGTGTCATGTCTTTTATTTTGTTATGGAAGGTGTTGCCTACCGTTTACCCCAATTAATAGATTATTCATTATTGATTTCAAAGGTTCTCTATTTAAGAAATGACATTAAAATTAGGGGCAGCTTTTTTATGTGCCATTATTTTTTTGGTGAGATGATGTCAAGTTCAATGAATTTAAGATAGATATAGTATTTGGGAAAATAATCCATTGATTTTTTAATTGATGAAGCAATGAAAGATATTTTTAATTGGAGATTATCCAATGATGTTCCATCTGAGGTATTTCCTTAATATCCTGTTCCAACTTTTTGTTGTTTTTTGATCAAAAGTTAATTATTTGATGGTCAACTATTTTATAAAATTATGCTTTAATTTACCCGAGCATTTCTATCTAATGCTATTCGATGGACTAAACGGTTATCCATATTATTATTTTTTCATGCCTTCTGTAACATTAATATAAAAAAAATAGAGTGGATTTATTTTTAATTTAGCATTTGGTCATTTAATACATTTAGAAATTATTTATTGATATAAATATAATTGATAATCTCTCCTCTTAGAATTGTATTATGGCATAGCACAAGGAGGAATAATATTAGAATCTAATTCCAATGCTTTATTACAGTTATCTAGAGTTTCTTCATACATTTGCAATCTTCTATATGTCAAAACAATGGCAAATATTTACAAAATAGACTTTGTTTTATTACTTAAATAGTTTGGCATATGACAGATTGTTTTTATAATGTTTATTGGAATATTGTTAAAAGATGCAATGTTATATATAGTTTGTATTGTATTTGCTGTAATATTTTCATTAGAAACATTGAATATCAAATCTATTGCTGACTTTAGGTATTCAATTCTCTTTAAGAGTATATCCTTATTTTTTACATTATATAAAAAAGATAATAGATCCATATCCTATCGTGGATGAATGGTTTTCCATAAACCTTCTTAATATTGATGTAATAGTGCATGTTCTAGATCGTAAGCATGAGTAAGAAGGTTCGTCTCTTCAGGTAATTTGTCAGTTATTGGTAAATTGCTAATATCTAATAAAGAACGTACGAACATAGTTTGAATTTTTGATATATCTGGTTGCGAAGTTGATTGGTCAAAAAGGTAGCGATAATATCTATCCTCCACATCTTCTCCTAGACCTTTACCAAAAACATAGAATCTTACCCTGATTGGATATCCTTTTGTACTATCAAAGATTTTGTCAACCATGTAAGATAGTTTTTCTTTAGAGAATGCTGATTCAGTTATCTGCTCCTGCTGTTGAGGATATTTTTTGATAAAGTCTTCGATATCTGCCTTTGTGAATGCTTCTATATCATATTTGTATTGAGCAATCTGTATAAATTTTCTTGCCTTGACTTGCTTTCCATTCAATCATATTGACTATTGATAGATTTGATTTCCTGGCAGACGGAGCCTCTGAAATGATTTTGAAAGTTTCAATTTATTTAGATACTGAACGTCTATTCATATACATCTTGAATGGATAGAAGAATCTCCATCTTTTTAATATTCTATACGTGATATGTTGTATGCTATTACTATTTACTGTTGTATCAAGAAAGCAGATATACTTGGGTATATATCTCTCTAACAATGGCATATTAAACGATTGATTGTAAAGGTGGTCTAAAATCGATTCAGACGAACAGCGCTTTACATGCTTTCTGAAACTGAAAGCATCAGGTTTTCAGGATATCAACAGATGGACTAAACGGGAATGTAGTCCTAACAATACTTATGTCTAAAAGAAATACTGATGGATGATTATGACCATTTCCATATTACCTAAATTTCAACAGTGGACTACCTATTATATTCTCCTTGCTATGATACACAAGATGATTATAGAAGAATTTGACCGATTTATTGACCACTTTGACCAATGATATGACCAAATTGACCGATGATTTGACCATTTTTAAAAAATAGTTGACCGTATGATGGATAAAGATGACCGATTCATCACGATCAAACAAATCCATAGAAGAGCGAAATATCTGCAAGGCATCTACAAATCAAAAAACCGATGAAACTGGCATTTCAAGAGTATCAATAAAATATTTGTTTCAAAGGGAAAATTCAATTATTACTATTGTAGGATTTTGCTTACTTGATAAGGATACAATAAACGAATTTCAAAAAGAGTTTAATGAGTTAAAGACAATGAATCTTTAAGATTTACACTTAAATTGCAATAGGGTGTGTGTTAGATATTTCTGACCATAGTAAAAACGTTATCTTTTATATATTGTTTGCATAGTATATGAATCGATTTGGATAATTAATACAAAATAGGGAAAATATATAGTTTTGATCTCGAGTTTATATTTGGTTTTAATTTTGAATCAATTTATCGGTTTTATATGGTTCTAATTCAAGATTGCTAATGCTAATATCGTTTCTTTAAAATAGATTCCATTATTTAAAAAGAGATTGTTTCATTTAAAGATTTTTGAATAGTTGTCTAATCCAAAAATGCATTTTCATATTGTCATTAATTATCAAGAGGTAGACTGAAAGAAAATGTCGCGCCTTTTTTGTCTTCATTGTTCTTAGCCCATATCTTACCGCCATGGGCATCAACAATATTCTTGCAAATATATAGCCCTAATCCGGTTCCTTTGTCCGATTTTGATGCAAACTTTGTGAACAATATTGGTATTATCTCAGGATCGATACCTGTTCCTGTGTCTTTTATGGTTACAATAGCCTCTTTTCGCATATTGCCTATTACCTTTCGTTCTATGGTAACTTGTATCAAACAATCTTTATTTGTAAATTTCAAGGCATTGATTAATAGATTAGAAACTACTTGTGATATTCTTGCCTTGTCTGCTTCTATAAGAAAGAGATTATTATCTAGATCTTTTTGCTGTCCGTCTATATTAAAATACAATTCTATATTGCATGTGTCATTTTTTTGTTGACTTTTGTAATCATCTATCAAATCTTGTATCAAGTCTTTTAAATTAAATATTTCGATGTTGAGGATAAGTGAATTTGTTTCAATTTTAGCTATATCTAAAACATCATCTGTAAGTTTATTTAGTTTTTTTGCATTACGTATAATAACATCCAGCAAATTAAAAATCTTGTTTTTATCTGTTCCTAACTCTATTTTTTTTGATAATTCTGATTTAACTAATTGAGATAAACTTAGAATTGGTTGTATCGGATTTCTTAATTCATGAGATGCAATATGGATAAACTCGTTGAGAACTTTATCTTTAGATTCTAGTTTTTCATTTGTTTCTTTTATCTCCTGATATAATTCGGATTGTTTCCACAAGTTCTCAAATATTGCTACATATGACAATACACTTGCTTTACTAGTTGAGTGTGTGCTAAGTCCTATCGCCTGGGTAAAAGAATCTTTTGTATCGTCTTTGAGTTCCATCACTAGAGATTCTTTCCGGTCTACTATCACAATTGATGATTTGGTATATGACATCTGCTCAATGTATCTAACTTTTATATCACCATCAGAATTAGAAACGATTGAATCATTTGAGTTTCCATTTTCTTCTTTTAGTAAATGCTTTATAAAATTCTCGACTATTTCATCTTTAGGTGTCAATATCCTAACTTTAACTTTTCTTTCTTTTGATACTTGACTAGCTAAATACATTGTTTTAAACTGGCGGACAAAAGCCTTGGGTGTTGGAAGTATAAAAAATATTTCGCTTCGAGAGGATTTGACAATATTTAGATAAATATTCAGGGTTCTATCTGAATGTCTTATTACTTCAATATCATATTCCATGCCCTCTTCAATATCTTTAATCCTTTCTTTAGCATCAATCCCTTGGTTATTCCATAAATCTTGGAAATAGGATATAAAATGGTTAACATATACAGGTTCATTGCTCACTAATAATTTATCTATTGTCCCGTCCTTATCCATTGCTCCAATTGTTGCATGAATGTTGTTGTTGTCTACCCAAAAATTCATTGATGGGTGATTTTTTATATGCCTTATTTGTATACCCTCATTTAAAAATGACTTGACCGTTTCAATACTATTTTTGTTATCATCTATAAAAGTAAGCCATTTGACTCCATTATATTCATCATGTCTTTTTTGTTTTCCTATAATTTCCTTATACAAGTTAAAGAAATTATTATAAACCATATATAGCCCACCAATGGATGAACAGATATACAATTGATTGGATTTTTCTATTGATTTAACAAAGTATCTATATATTTCTTCGCGATTTTCCAATATTTTGGTTTTTATCGGTTCTATTCCTTCATCGATTTCTCTTATTCTTTGTTCAGCAGGGATTGCCTTATTCCATAAAGTTTCAAAGAAAAACTGCTGTTGGTCAACAAATGCTTTGACATTACTGCGTATAAATTCAATTGGAGGTTCTCCCTTTGTTATGCTAGCACCTCCACCATATTCTCTACCGTCTGCAATTCCAAAATTCCCTTTAACTTCATCTAGGTGCCTCGTTTCAAATACTTTGACAATCTTTTTTGAGTAACCAATATTGTCCTTAGTAATTTCCGTGATAAGTCTTAGTTTTATTCCCTTTTTCTTAAGCTCAAGAAATTCATTCCATAAAGGCGTATCAATTACATAAGGGCCAGTAGAATCAGTGCAATTATCTAACCTATTCTGTATTAGGTGAAAATCATTTATAGTTCTTTTTTTAATGTTATCTTGACCATGTAAGATCTCAGTTTTTTTCACATTGGATCAACTTTTTTTCATTCTTTTTTTATAGAAAAAGAACCCCTACCTATATTACATATGCTTTGAAGTATAAAAATCTGTTAAACATTTATAATTTATTATACAAAAGATTAAGACAATAACATCAGTATCTTTTAAATTAACCGTGTCTTTTAGTTTCTTATTTTATTGCAATTTCACAGCCTTATTGGAGTTAGTTCTTCCTTCAACATTCTGTTATGATATCGTGACTCGTTATAATCCCAATGATATTATTAGTATTATCACATGCAACAAGAACTATAACAATTTCCTTCTATGTTCGTTAAGTTTATCAAATGCATTAACAAAATTAATTGGATATTCTTTAGAATTTACATACGAATACATTTTCTATCATCTCTTTTTTAACTTATTTGATGAAACTTACTTTTTCATATTGTTTTGAGTACATAGTATACCAATTACTTTTAATGTTGTTTTATTTATAAAATTTTTCATACATAGATATTGAATATTATATTAGAGCCTACCTAAAATCATCTTTCTATAAATGATCATACAACAGGATAACTGTACCAATCCAAGATAGTTTTCTGACTTTTTCTCATACCGGGTGAACAGTTTCCTAAATCTGTTATGCCACGAGTTGGTTCGCTCTACAACTCATCTTTTTGCAGAATGGTTTTTTCGATAAGCAATGCTGTACTGTAATCTTGATCTCCTCTTACTCTTCTTTTTCCTTTTGAAGGAATATGCAGTACATATTCTCGTTTGATTAATTATTGCTCTTCAGATTCAGAATTGTATACCTTATCTAAACATAGATGTTGAAGCTTTCTTTTTCTTTCTATCTTTTTAGTTTTATGTGATGGTGGTGGCCTTCTGATAACTATATTATCAACCACATCTGTTACAAGTTTGATGTCATTAGTATTAGCAGATGATATTACAACAGATAAAGGGATTCCGTTTTTATCTGTTAAAATTATGTCTTTTTGCTTTGCCTAGTTTGCTTCTATCTGCAGTGGGATTATTTCCCACAGTCATCGCCCCCTAAAGGCGATATTATAGATATGCTATCGATGGATTGCCATGTCCAGTTGATACCAATACAATCATCATAGATTTTCAATATTCTGATCCATCCCTTTTTGAAGATATCAAGGCTATTCCATTGCTGAAATCTACGATGACATGTAGAGCCCATCTATATTCTTTAGGTAGCATCTTCCATTGACATCCTCTTGTTCTTAGCACATATAGATAATTCCATCAATCACTTTTCTGTATGGTATAATTGGTCGGCTACCAACTGTCTTGAGTGGTTTCTCCTTTGGAAAAATACTCAATCTCATTCCATAATTCATTAGGAATCTTGAGTATTGAGGTTGTTTATTTTTCTCCTTTGCTCTCGCCTTCTTCTGAATGAAGGCCACAGTTTATCAAAAAAGGAGAAAAGCTATAATCCTATCGAATTTTGGGATAGACTCAAAGATTCGTCACACAAATATGGATTTAACATTGCATCTACAGTAGTATTTTGTCAGTTTTGTTATATCTGATTTGTTGCATTAACTATAAGAGGATAAATTCAATCCAAAATCGATAAAATCATACTTGGGGCTAGCTGCTGAAAAGGAGTTCTATGTAATACGAAAAGATTTCAAATTATGATCATCCTTGAGCATCTACATGCTCTATATCACACCATAATCGTATTCCTGCCCAGACTTTGATAACGAACACCACTTTCTATCGATGTGGTAGTTGTACTGATGGACAATATTGAAATTACTGCCTAGAATATTAAGAAATACGATGCTTTGAAGTGGAAGGAAGGTGGTGGATGTAAAGGAATGTTCCTGAATTTATGGATGATGACCATCTAGCGCAAAACCTTTCAACGAGTAACTTATATTTAAACTTTTAGAAAACGATACAAAAGACACAAAGCTATACATATTTTTCCATAATATACTATATGCATCCAGGAATTTAAACACTACAACATATTCAACGTAACGCGAACGTTTCTCACAACAAAATAGATATTTCAATGGAAAATGTCCCATATTCCTTTCTTCTTGGATTTAGAAGTAAGGCTTACCTTGCCTTGCCCTTCAATCAAATTTCCTCTTGGTAGATTTGATTTCCTGGCAGACGGAGCCTCTAAAATGATTTTGAAAGTTCGATTTATCTAGATATTGAACGCCTATTCACATACATCTTGGATGGATGTGTAGAATCCCCATCTTTTTAACATTCTGTACGTGATATGTGGTATGCTATTACTATTTACTGTTGTATCAAGGAAGCAGATAGACTTGGATAGATCTCTCTAACAATAGCATATAAGATGATTCATTGTAAAGATGGTTTAAACATCGTTTCAAACAAACAGCGCATTACATGCTTTCTGAAACTGAAAACACCAGGTTCTCCGGATATCAACAGACAGGCTAGAATAGCAAGTAGTTGTAACAATATTTTTATGCCTAGAAGAAATACCGAATGGAAGGTCGAACATTCTATATTACATAAAAATATCAACAGAAGGCTATCCTTATTGTATTCTCCTTACTATGATGCTTAAGATGATTATGGAAAAGTTTGACCGATTTATTGACCACTTTAACCGATGATTTGACCAAATTGACCGATTTATTGACCATTTTATAAAATAGTTGACCGCTGTAGGTGGATGGACATGACCAATTCACCATAATCAAACAAATCCATATATGAGCAAAATTTTGATGCGAGCCGATGATAAGAATGAAGGAATCAGGAGTTGTACTTTTTGTCCTTCTTTATTTTCGTTCATCTTTACTAATTCTAGTCCATACATTCAGAAAATCATATGAAAAAAGTACCTTTTATCTCATCTCATCAAGAGATTGATTATAAGAGGGCCAATTCAACAATGATGGATAATTCTATGCCTAGCAAATAGATTTAGTTATGCAAAAAAGCAAATCAAAATAACAATAAATTTTTTTTAGTTACCTTAATAGAGATTTATACCAAAAAGTTTTTACTTTTTGATCAATTATAATCTATGGTATTTTGACTCTTATAAGTGAGCCATGTTTCGACTACTCTGGATATATCTTCTAGCGTATCGCCTCTTTGAAGTAGGTTGCTGATGGATATTGCTGCCCTTACATCTTTCCTTTCATGGGCAAGAAGAATTTTTGCTATGATTTCAGCAGTTGCCTCAGTTATCCTTTGCGCAACACAGAACTTTACTACCTCTATAAAATCATCATCAGAGTATTCTGGTAGGTGATATTCTTGGAAACGTGAACGCATAGGTTTTGTAAGGCTCGCATTGCTATTTGATGTAGCGAAAACTTTGCAATTCATCAAAAAATTGTATCTTATTTCTTTTAAGGTTTTGACAACTCTTCCATTATTTAACAGCCCCAATAAAGAATTCAAATCATTCTTTCGTAGTTTGTCAACTTCATCGATTATCAGTACCTTTGCTCTCTGATGTTCGTAAAGAACTTCCAAGAATCCTGCGCTAGTTGTATTAGATGCATCAAAGTAGCAAACATCATTGCATTTTTCTTGTATTTGTTCCATGAACAGAGTCTTTGAAGTTGCAGGAGGTCCGATTAATAAAATATTGACCTGTTCCTTTGCTAATAGTGCCCTGTAAATGTTTTCTTTCATTAGGTCTAGTGCATAGATCTTTGAAAAAAATTCTTTTGATTGCTCTTGTATAGTTTTAGATCGGGGTTCATCTATGAACAAAGAGTCAGTTTTTTTGTTCATTAACTTTTTCAAATTATCTGATACATTAAACATTATACACACTATTCCTGCGCACTGTGTTTTTCATAAACTTGATCTTATTCATAGATAGGTGATTTTACTAAAGTAAAGGATATTATTATTGTTTTTGCCCCTTTTTACTATAAATTGAAAAATTGTTAATAATATTCATTTATTCTCAAAATTATTAAATTAATAATTACAATACACTTTTATAAATTGATTTTTCTATCATTTGGTTTTATAGCACCTGTTTATCCTTCTGTTTATTGTACTATAATCTAAAATAGGAGGTACCTTTCCCTTTAGCATTTCCTCTTGCACAATACCTTCTTTGGTTTGTATGCATTCAACAATTGAAATAGTTTTCTATGGATTTGATCTTTTCATTAGAATGGATTCTATTACCATGAAGTAAATGGTATGACGCTAAATCGACCAATTATATCGATCGTTTACAGATCCAGCAAGTTCATTTAATGCCATGTCAAGAAAATATTCCTTTATGAGTAGTGGGCCAGTTTCGCCATTATCTTTTTCAGGTACGCCATTTTTTCCAATGTTTTTAATTCTTATTCTAAATTTGTTCAAAAAAAATAATTTAAATAAATAAGATTCTGTATGAAATATTACTTTTATAAAAGATGTGTAAATGTGGATTAATTTTATTATGTAAATATGCTATCTGTAAAAATTTGAATATATTTTAATTTATACAATTTATACAACAATTCATAGCAGTGATTAAATGATGTTAAAATCGTGATTAATGCTTTAATGATTTGTTTGAGTAATGTTATAGCAAGTTAGTTTTAACCATGATGAATTCAAATTCGTGAATTTAATTATACCTGGCAATATTTCTTAAATTTTATTTTTATTTTTTGTTTTTTTAAATGATAACAAAAAACATTTGTATTATCTTTTAATCTAAATAACGATTTTTTATATTAGATGGAATTATTTTAATAGAAAATTGGAAATTTACCTTATTTGATCAGGAATCATTTAATATAAAATTATTTTGTAATAAATAACCTATATTAATTTAAACGGTTTTGTAATTTTATTATTGGGGATCGTTGACACGGATAATTTTGTTTTAGATGAATTTTCTAAATATGATATATATTTTTTACAGGCACTCAAATAAATTATTATTTTGTATGTACAAGAAAACTTTGGTTGTTTTCACATCATATTGAATTGAAAAAAGAATCGGATCTAGTAAAATTAGGAGAGATACTCCATCAAGAACGGTACCAAAAAAGATTAAAGGAGATACAAATAGATAGAATAAAATTAGATTTTATTGAAAACAAAAACGAAATACATGAAATAAAAAGAGCTAAAAAAATGGAAAATGCACATCTGTTCCAATTATTATACTACCTTTATTATATGAAAACAAACTTTGATTTGATATTACAAGGAGTATTAAATTATCCATTACTCCGAAAAAAAATTCAAATAGAATTAACATTAGATAAAGAAAAGGAGCTGCAAGATATATTATTAGATATTAAAAGGATTATCGAGAAAGACGTTCCTCCAGAACCTATTTGGAAAAACTATTGTAAATCATGTGCATATGGAGATCTTTGTTGGTCATGATTTAAAAAGAGTATTAAAACAAAAAAATGAAAGATTATTACTTATTTAGTAGCGGAAGGCTCAGAAGACATGAAAATACGCTAAGTAGAAAAATCTGATGGCCAAAAACGTTCAATTCCTATTAATGATGTATATTCAATCCACCTATTTGGTGAAATTGAGTTTAATACAAAAGCAATTATTTTTCTAAATCAATTCAGCATTCCAGTGCATTTTTATAATTATTATGGATATTACTCTGGTAGTTTTTATCCGCGAGAAAAACTATTGTCAGGATTTTTATTGGTAAATCAAGTTAAATATTATATTGACTTCTCTAAAAGAATTGAAATTGCGAAGGAAATAGTAAAAACTGTAGTAAGTAACATTCTAAGTAATCTCAATCATTATAAAAAAAATGGTAAAGATGTAGATCCATTTATTACATAAATTAATATAGAGATTGATAAAATAGCGAAAACACTAGATATTCAATCTCTAATGGGTATCGAGGGACGAATAAGAGAGCATTATTACTCTTCATTTAGTTCTTTTCTCAGAGATGAATTTTCATTTGACAAAAGAACTAAAATGCCACCACAAAACATGCTAAATTCGATGATATCTTTTGGTAATTCCTTATTATATTCCACAATTTTAACAGAAGTTTACTATACTCAATTAAATCCACTGATAAGTTATTTACATGAATCTGGAGAAAGAAGATATTCTTTATCTTTGGATATTAGCGAGATTTTTAAACCGTTAATCGTTGATAGAGTTATTTTCAATCTTATAAATAACAGAATAATAAAAAAAGAAAATTTTTACGAGTTAAATTCGTGTTATTTAAATGAAAATGGAAAAAGGACCTTATAAAGTATCTTCAATCTATAGGTTTTTCAATTAACATGTTAAAACTGCTATAAGTCTTCATCTCATGGTTGAATGTTTATTTTGCCTTTGTTTTGAGATTAAATCTAAAACTACATGATTAACAATTATAATGAGAACTGTGTTTAGTAAGGGTTTTACAGAATATGCCAGCACCCATAGATCGCTTCCTATTCTTTCTTTTTGATAAACGTTGTATCTCATGCTTATCATATCTTTTTACTATTTCCTCGTAAATCTCATCAAATTCCTGTACTGTAAGACCTGCAGTAAATGATTTAAAAAGTATGGGTTTTCTGGATAGACTATCATATGAAAGCAAAGAGAGAACAGATTGATGGAGAACTACTGGTCATTAAGCTGTTTGTAAGCAATTATGCAAGAGATCTAGTATATTATAGAGTAATATATTAAACTAATGGGACTCAGATAATGCTTTAGTCGTTTTACCATCAATAACAGAAATAGTATTATCTCCAAAGTTAGCTACATAAACCATGGTAGTTTGTGGATCGACAGAAACAGCATCAGGATGAGTCCCTACCTTGATGGTATTTACAACGCTATTTGTTTTACCATCAATAACAGAAATAGTGTTATCATTACTATTAGCTACATAAGCTATATTGGCGCGTGGATTGACAGAAACAGCATCAGGATGAGTCCCTACCTTGATGGTATTTACAACGCTATTTGTTTTACCATCAATAACAGAAATAGTGTTACCTTCAAAGTTAGCTACATAAGCTATATT
>JAICXY010000097.1 GCA_025934495.1 Candidatus Nitrosocosmicus sp. | reverse complement strand
GTTTATTGAGATTTTTCTCTCTTCCTCTTTAACATTCTCTCTCTATATCATCTTCTTTAGGAGACATATATAGAGAGAAGGAATGAAAAAAGAGAAAGAAAGAGAGAGTACGATCGAAAAGAAAAAAACTTTGAGTTTATAAATTAATTTAAATATTCTAATTCGATTATTAACACATTATTATAATATCTTTTGTGTTATTATAGTAAATGTTATCTTTGTCTATCTGATTATTCCCCTGTCAGATTCGATCTATCCAGTCAGTACCGATATGTTGATCGAATCCCCATAACTATGCGATTACAATTGTCATTCAATAACCAAATATCTTGATTATCTAATCATTTCTTACAATCATCCATTTGTTACTATTGCATTGAGCGCATCAGGTGGTCAATAAATCATATTATGGCACAAGCCAACTTCATTATCAACGCCGCCTTTTATCTTGGACGCGTTCATAGTTTATTGAAATAGATCATAATATTAACTTTGGGATTATGCTCAAATCGGATAAGAAAGATTATTTCATATGGTCATTAATTTTTAAATGGAATAAATGAATAAAAGTATGGTGATAAAAACCGATCTACCTTTGGACAATCTTCAGAATTATTATTTAAAAAAACTTCCGGAAAATACTCCTTCATTGTTACTTTCTTCTATTTATATAGGGGAGAAAAAATCAGTATTTTTAAAATTTTATAATCCTGAGGATTCTCAGATTTATTTTTGGAGTGAATATTTTATCGACAATTGTGTAAATAAGCATCAACCTTATTGTTATGTAAAAGAAATTTATGCCGACCAAGCTAAAACAATTGCTGACAAAGAATCAAATAGATATAAAATAGAACATATAAAAAAAATAGACGATATAGAAGATAAAGAAATTCCAGTTTTAAAAATAATGGCCCCCGATCCACTTTCTATTGGAGGGACTGATAATAGTTTTAGAGAAAAGGTTACTTCATGGGAAGCTGATATTAAATACCATGAAAGTTATTTATTTGACTTTGGTCTTATTCCTGGTGCATTTTATAATAGAATTGGTAATAATTTAATCTTCCATGAATTCCCTGTTCCCAAAAAAGTTGATCAATATCTTGATAATCTTTTTAAATATAATTTTTCTAAAAATGATTTAAAAAGTAATGAGTATGATAAATTTCTTTTAAAGTGGTCTAGATTATTAAATCAACCGATCCCGGATATTAAACGAATTTCTTTAGATATTGAAGTAGATGCTGAAGAGGGTAGAATGCCAACTGCAAGGGATCATGATAAAGTTATTTCTGCAGTTGGTTTATCTGCATCCGATGGATTTAAAAAAGTTTTTGTTTTAAAAAAAATAATGATTTTGATCCTTCAAAACTTGATGCAACAGTTGAATTATGTGACAGTGAAAAGGATTTATTGTTAAAAGTTTTTTCCATAATTCAAACTTATCCTATAGTTTTAACTTTTAACGGTGATGATTTTGATTTACCATATCTATATGCAAGGGCACAAGACCCATCTATAGACCCAGTATCCAAAAAGCCAATCAAAAAAGAGGAAATACCAATTTTGGTAAAAAAGGATTCTTTTATGAAAAGGGGCATACAGGCCGATCCTGTTTCTCTAAAATATGGAATACATATAGATCTTTACAGAACTTTTCAAAATAGGTCAGTTCAAAATTATGCTTTTAGTCATAAATATTCTGAATTTACTTTAAATGCTATTTGTGAAGCTCTTTTGAATGAATCAAAAATAGATTTTGAAGGTAGTATAAGTGATCTCCCCTTGGAGAAATTATCAGAGTATTGTCTTAAAGATGCCGATTTAACTTTTCGGTTAACATCTTTTAACGATAATTTATTGATGAAATTATTAATTATTATTTCTCGAATTTCCAGAATGTCAATAGAGGATATAACTAGGTTTGGGGTAAATCAATGGATTAGATCTATGATGTTTTTTGAACATAGACAACAAAATATCCTTATTCCTCGAAGAGAAGAGTTACAAAAAAAAGGAACATCATCAACACTGGCCATTATAAAAGAAAAAAAATACCGTGGAGGTTTGGTAGTTGAACCAGTCTTAGGAATACATTTCAATGTGGTAGTTGTTGATTTTGCGAGTCTGTATCCTAGTATAATAAAAGTTCATAATTTATCTTATGAAACAGTTAATTGTCCTCATGAAATCTGTCGCAATGACCAATCAATGCATATCGATCAAACAAATCATTGGGTATGTAAAGAAAAACGAGGTTTGACTTCTATACTAATAGGTACCTTACGGGATTTGAGAGTTAATTATTATAAAAATCTTTCAAAAGATACTACATTGAACAAGGAAGATAAACATCTGTATAGTGTAATCAGTCAAGCTATTAAAGTTATTTTAAATGCCACTTATGGGGTTATGGGGGCGGAAATATTTCCTCTTTATTGCTTACCTGTGGCTGAAGCTACAGCTGCAATTGGAAGAATAACTACGACAAAAACTATAGAGAAATGCAATGAAAATAACATTAAAGTTGTTTATGGGGATACTGATTCCCTTTTCTTAAAAAATCCTTCTCACGAGGGTTTGAATACTATTTCTTCATGGGCTAAAAAAAGTCTAGGTATCGATTTGGAAATTGATAAACAGTATAGATATGTAGTATTTAGCGATTTAAAAAAGAACTACCTTGGAGTATTAGAGGATGGAACAGTTGATGTAAAGGGACTCACAGGGAAAAAATCTCATACACCACCAATCATAAGATATGCCTTTTATGATATTTTGAATGTGCTTAAGGAGGTTTTTTCAGAGAACGATTTTGAAAAAGCAAAAGAAAAAATAAAAAAAATAGTACAATCTATTGCCGAAAATTTGGAGAATAAAAAAATCTCATTAGACGAATTAAGTTTTAATGTTATGATAAATAAATCGCCAGACAGTTATGGAATAAAGACAGTAGAGAAGCGACCGGATAAATCAAAATCTTTAGATGGTAAAGAGAAAGATATAGGAAATGTGAAGGGTATTCCCCAACATATAAAGGCAGCAAAACAACTGGTCGAGATAGGCAAACAAGTAAAAATGGGTGATATTATATCATATGTTAAAACTCGAACAATAGATGGGGTAAAACCTGTAGCATTAGCTAATCAAATGGATATTGATACAGAAAAATATTTGGAAACCATGGAATCGACCTTTGATCAAATTCTTTCATCCTTAAATTTAAATTTCAAATCGATTATTGGAAAACCCCGACAAGCAAATTTGGATGAATTATTTTGGAATTAAAATTTGAATTCTCTTATTTAGAACCGAGGAATTGATATCTAAAAAAATGGATATTCTTTCTCACTTGGATGATTTTTTTACTAAACCTGAAGAAACAAAATCTGGTGTTAGTTTTTGCGATATTCCAAAACCCATCTCCTTTGAAGATTCAAATGTAAATATAATTGGATTACCTATAGATATAACAACCACTTTTGGTAAAACTGCTTCCCATGGACCCGAAGCAATTAGAGTAACTTCTGCAAACCAAATAGAAACATTAGTTTATGAAAAAAATATGGAAATTTTCGAAAAATCTCGTATATTTGATTTGGGTGATTTATTACTGCCTTCTAAAAAAAAGATAGATATTTACAATAAAAAAGATATAAATTCATTCTGGAATGATTTTGATAGTCAGATAACCAAAATAATATCTGGTTTGCTAAGCCTTAAAAAGAAACCCGTTATTTTAGGGGGCGAACACACAATCACGTATTCTTTATTTAAAGAATTTGCAAAAAATAATCCATTATTGCTCCATTTTGATGCACATCGAGATCTAAAACCAATATATAATGAAATGAAGATTTGTCATACGACTCCATTTTATCATTTGATAAATGAAGGTTATTTAAAAGGGCAAAATCTTATTCAAATAGGGATACGACAGGCAGATAAAAATGAAAATCTTTTTGCTTTTGAAAAAGGTATTATAACTTTTGATGCATGGGATTGTTACTATTCATTTGATACTATTTTAGGCTGGCTGAAAAAAAAATCAAAGAATAGGGATATTTATATTTCATTTGATATCGATGTATATGATATACCTTATGTTCCATGTACTGGAACGCCTGAACCATTTGGATTGAATCCATTTCAAATTAATGAAATTCTTAATAATATTGATGATTCATCAAACCTAATAGGCTTAGATTTTGTTGAAACCGGATTAAAAAATAATGATTTTAGAGAAGGGGCTTTGGCAACACAAACCCTGTTAAGAATTCTTACTCATAAATTTATAAAAAATTAATAATATTTTTAATATGGGAAATCAAATATCATTATTATGGTCAATTCATAATTTTGGGTCTTGTTGATATTAATTCCGGTAAATTTATTGGAAGAAAAGGTTTGTCTTTAATTTGATTGCATATATTTTCTTTTAGTTTATCAATAGTAGATTCATAATTAGTTTTGTTTATTCTATCCCGAATAGAAATAGTATTACTTGATGATTCTTTTTCCCCAATTATAACTATATAGTGAATCCACTCCATTTCTGCTTCCCTTATACGCTTGGAAAGAGATTCTTCTCTATCATCTATATCAACGCGTATATTATTTGCTTTAAAATATCTATTGATCTCTGTACATTTCGGAATAAAGTTTTCATTCACAGGAATTAACCTTATTTGAGTATTCATTAACCATAGAGGTAAGAATGGTGTTTTTCCTTGTTTTATTAGTTTTGCAGATTTTTCTAATAAAGCAAAAATTACTCTTTCAATAGCTCCGCTAGGTGAATTATGTAGTATTATTGGATTTTGTTTATCGCCATTTTCATCTATAAAAGTGATCCCATAGCGTAATGCGTTTTCTATATCGATTTGATCTGTAGATAGGGCGGATGCTTTTCCTAAATTATCTATATAATTAAATTCCCATTTTAGTACAAAATAAAAGAATCTTTCTTTCCACATTTCCACTAGTATAGGTTTATTTATTTTTTGACAAATCTGTTTTATGAATTCCTTGTTATTTATGTAAAAATCTTCTGTGAATCTAATTGCCATTTCCAAATCCGTAGATAGCGAAATACCAATTTCTTCAACAACTGATATAGAAAGATCTAGTCTTTTCATGAATTCTATTTTTGATTGTTCCATATCTTTACAAAATGCATGGCAGTCTGGCATACTAAATGCTCTTAATCTTCTTAATCCTACTAATTCTCCACTTTTTTCCCTCCTAAAACTATACCTTGTTAATTCATACAATTTTAAAGGTAAATTTTTATAAGATATTTGGAAATCTTTTGCCATTAAAAATTGGCCAAAACAAGCAGCGAAACGTAGAAATAGTTCCTTTTGATCTGATTTAAGATTGTACTGTCTTGCAGGAAACCTATTAAAATAACTTTCCATTGAGGCATGATGAGAATCGTACATAATAGGGGTCTCTACTTCTAATCCGCCATAATTGGAAACCTTTTTTGTTATAAATTGTTCCAAAAGTGATTTTATCAATCTTCCTTTTGGATAGAATCTCATATTTCCAGAGTCAGAAGCAGGCTCATAATCTGCTATGCCTAATTTTTTCATTAATTTCACATGTGGAGGTTGTTCATCTACAGTTCTTTTTTTTGATAGCTCATAATTGAATAATAAATTCAAATTTTCTTCTTTCTTTTGAAAAGTATAATCGGAATATGGAATCAAATCACCGTTTGTATTCAGAACATACCAAAAAGACTGTAAGGAATTTTCTGCAACTAAAGCACTAGAATTTGATGCCAATTCATTGCCTTCACTATTACTACCTTCATCTTCTCTTTCTCCTTTTTCTTGTTTTTTAACAAAAGTTTTTGAATTTTCTGCTAATGGATGCCCTTTAATTTTTAAATTTAATTCTTTTGTCCAACCAAAGGGTGCTCTATTTATTTTAATGCCCTTTAAATTTACATTTAATTCTTTTTCTATTTTCGTTAAAATATTATAAGCAATTATTGGTGATTCTAAATTTGAACTTAAGTGTGAATAAGGATATAATAAAATTGAATTACATTTAATTTTTTCAATAAAGATTTTGACCTCTTTGATAAAATCTTTGAGTATTTGTTCATCATTATCATTTTTTTCAATAGATATTAAAATAACTACTGTGTCGTCAATTCTTTGTTTTTCCTTGAGTATATTACTTTCAGCTTCTTTAATTTCTTTATTAATAGGATTGTATTCTACATAATCAACATGTAGTTGTAAAATACGCATAATTATCTATTTAAATAAAATAGTTTGATATAATCCATACCCATGTTTCGTTTATAAAAATGAGAAAATGTTTTTTATTGGATTTTACAAAAATATATTGTGGGAATAATTGATGTAACTGTGGCATGTTCTTTTGATGACTCTTTAGAGTACTGTACTTATGACAATCCGGAATATTTTCAAAACGAGTTGGTGGGTTATTCATTAATGATCATACATTCAAAATATTCTGAAACAATGGGAATAAATGGTTTTGGACACATCGAGAATTTAATTGAAAGAGTTATTGCCCACGAAACTATTCACGTTATATTGTTGAGATTAGAAGGAAAAGATGTATCCGATAAATTGGATGATTTGGAAATTCCTTTCCCCGTAGGAATGGGTAAAGTACATATTATAAACATGAATTACCTTGGATATGCTAGTGATAATACTGGTTTAATAATGGTTAATTAATAAACTCTGTAATTTTATAGTTTTTTGATTCTTTTACTAATTTTATTATTTCTTTTTTAAAAGAAATTTTTTGATTTATAGATGAGAAATTCTTTAGGAATTCAATTTCATCATCAAATAGTGTGTTTTCATAGTTAAAAATTTGATTATAAATTAATTTTTGATTTATTTTTTGAATATTTATTAGATTCCTATAAAGATCATTATAGTTTACATCCATTTGGGACTTTTCAAGAGTCCGTATAAGATTAATTTTGTTAATGTTTAAAAGACTATCAGAAAATACTCTATTATATTTGCTAAGTAAAATGAATTTTTCTTTTTCATTCATATATCCTATAATTGTTGAAGGTACAATTTTGTAAAGGCCGTTTTTTTTTATTTTAGCAGCGTGACCATTGTCTAAGATAACAATCGAACGGCCAAAAGTTAGGATTGCTTCGATAATTTGATTTGCCAGACGCTCATCAAGTTTATCTTTGTCTGATTTGATTTCAATTGGATAGATAACCAAGTTCTGTATTTTTATCTTGTATTTGTCTGATATTGATTTAAGGAGGGTATTTCTAAAAAAAATACCCTTTATATCTTCATCAATTTCTATAGATTTATTTTTAATCTTGGTAAATTTTATTTCATTTGTTTTGATTAATGCTAAAATCAAATCAAATTTCTTACTCAATCCCTCATTCCTTATTTCTATGATATTGTTAGATTCAATATTGTAATCAGATAAGAAATTATGATTCTTGTTAGTTTTAACAAAATCTATAAATTTATTTTTTAATTCTACTTCATTCATTTTATCATTAAAATATTTAGTTTTTATTCGTAAGAACCATAAATTATTTACATATTGCTTTTAATTCCTTTATAAAATTCCCTAATTCTAGCAGCATTTTATCTTTGTCATTTTCATTATCCATAATCAATTTCATCACAGAGCTACCTACAATTATTCCATCCGCCCCTGCTTTTAAAATATTTTTGCCATCCGTAGGATTGCTAATTCCAAAACCTACTGCTAAAGGAATTTTATATCTATTAATAATTTCTTTGGTTTTTTGCACCGCATCAAAAGTGTATTTCTCGAAATTTTGTCTCGAACCAGTAATACCAAAAACTGAAACCATATAAACAAATCCTGTGGAAGCCGATGCTATTTCGCTCAACCTTTTTTTAGTTGTATTGGGAGCAGATAAAAATATAGTAGCTAATCCCAATGTCCTTGCAAGCTCTAGATATTCCTTAGAATCTTCAACGTTCAAATCTGGAATGATAAACCCGTCAATACGATTTTTTTTTGCTGCTATTAAAAAATTTCTTAAATTATTAGAAAAAACAATATTAGAATATGTCATAAATAGAAATGGTGTATCTTTAAATTGTTTTTTCAAATCTTTTACAATATTGAAGCATTTTAGGGGTGTAATTCCTTTTTCCAGTGCTTTCAATGATGCTTGTTGGATAGTTGGTCCATCTGCCATAGGATCTGAAAAAGGTATGCCTATTTCAATAATATCTGCACCCGAATTTATCAGAGTTTTAATAATCTCTTTAGATGTTTCTTGATCTGGATATCCTCCAACAACATAACAGATCAAAGCTTTTTTTCCCTTCTGTGAAAGACTATCAAATAATACATTTACTTTGTTTCTATTTTCATTCATCTCTATTTCATCATTTTTCTTTTTCTTTTTCTTTTTCTTCAATATGTTCTCTTATTATTTGAAGGTCTTTATCTCCTCTACCTGAAATGGTTACAACTATTGTTGAATTTCTAGAAAACATTTTGGCATTTTTAATTAAATAAGCTAATGCATGAGACGATTCCAAAGCTGGTATTATTCCTTCCAATTTTGATAGGAGTAGGAATGCTTTCATCGCTTCTTCATCTGTCACAACAGAGTAATTTACCCTCTTGATATCTTTAAGATATGCATGTTCTGGACCTACTCCTGGATAATCAAGCCCTGCTGAGATGCTATGAGCTTCTTTTATTTGTCCATCTTTATCTTGAAGAAAATAACTCTTCATACCATGAAGTATTCCTATTTTTCCTTTGGTTAATGTTGCTGCATGGTGACCAGATATCATTCCTTTTCCACCCGCCTCGATTCCATAAAGATCTACTTTATCATCATTTAAAAATGAAAAAAAAGTACCTATTGCATTACTCCCACCACCAACACATGCGATTACAGAGTCTGGCAATGATCCAGTTTCGTGAACTACTTGTGATTTTATTTCTCTACCTATGACACTTTGAAAATCTCTTACCATCATAGGAAATGGATGGGGTCCCATAACTGTACCTATTAAATAATGTGTAGTCTTTACATTTGTTATCCAATCACGTAACGCTTCATTAACCGAATCCTTTAACGTCATTGAACCTGATGTAACTGGATGAACTTTTGCATTTAGTAATTTCATTCTAAAAACATTTGATTGTTGTCGTTCAACATCTTTTGCACCCATATAAATCTCCGTTTTTAAACCAAATATTGCAGAGGCCATGGCAGTTGCTACACCATGTTGTCCAGCACCTGTTTCCGCGATAATTCTTTTCTTTCCCATTTTATAGGCAAGCAAACCTTGACCAATTGTATTGTTGATTTTATGAGCTCCACTATGCAAAAGATCTTCTCTTTTTAAAAACACTTTGGGTCCTTTGATAAAATTAGTTAAATTTTTAGCAAAGTATAATGGCGTGGGTCTACCGGCATAATTTTTTAATAGGTTAGCTAATTCTTTTTGAAATTGTTTATTTTTTTTTAATTTTTGATAGTTGTAGTCTAAATCATCTAAAGCAGGAATTAACGTTTCGGGAACATATCTTCCTCCAAAAATACCAAATTTTCCAATATTGCTCTGTTTCATTAGATAAATAATTGGAATTAATTACCCTGTTACTTAATACTTTATCTATTCTTATCAATATGTAAAATATAATTTATCAATTTCCTGACCTAAACTACTAATGTTCTCCATTAGACTCGATCCAATTAAAAATGCATCCGCTCCACAATCCTTCAAATACATAATGTCATCTTTTGATTTGATACCACTTTCTGATAAAATGAGGTTCTTATTTTTATTACAATTTGAAAGAATCTTTTTTGTTGTATCCAAATCTATCTTGAGCGTATCTAAATTTCTATTATTAATACCAATAATATCGCAGATTAAATCACTATTTTTGTTCAGTTTTAGTATTTCTTCAAATTCTTCTTGAAAATGGGTTTCAACAATTACTTGTAATCCTATTTTTTTTGCATATTCGCTAAATTTTTCCAAACTGCCTTCTGTCATGTTTTTGTCAAAAATTGTTTTGATCAAAAGAATACAATCTGCTCCTATTTTCTTTGCAGTTTTAATTTGAATTTCACTCACAATGATATCTTTCATTAAAATTGGCAATCGAGTTTTTTTTCGAGATTTTAAGATAAATTCTATCGAGCCATTGAAAAGAAAAGGTTGCGTCAGTATTGAAATTCCACATGCATGTGATTTTTCCATTTCTCTTACTATTGTATCTAAATCGATATTCTTGGTATCCAACAAGTTACCTCTTGAAGGAGATGCGAATTTTAATTCAGTTATTAAAGGAACGTGGTTACAATTCATTAAATTCCTTTTAAGGTCGATATTAGCATGATTTTCAAAATTAAAATCACTTTTTTTTAGTTCGTAATAGCCATCATCTATAGCTTTGAATGAATTGTTGACAAGGGTTTTTAACAAAGTTTCTTTTTTGAAGAATTTTAAATTATTATTTGACATATTTAAAACCTAAATTATCTTGATATTATTAACTTAATATTCAAGATAAAATTAATTGTAAAAGTTAATGTATCTGTCTTCTTTCCGATATTGTGAATGATTTTTAACTGCATTTATTAATATATCTAAACAACTGTTTTCTGTAATTTCTCCATTGACCACTTTTAAAGACAGATTTGAAATATCAAAGTAATTCTCTAAGATGGAACTCATCTTATATAACATATCTGATTTTTTAATGAGGTTTTTTATTCGAAGAATATGATAATTCATATGAATTTCATTGGCTTCATCAAAATCTACCCCGTAAATATCAGAGATTTTTAAATTGATATATTTTTCATTTTCCTTTGAAATATTTTTATGTAACATATCTATTGCGTTTTTTCCTTTTTTCATAGTATTGTTATCGTTGTTATCAGATCTTTTGTCATCAACTTTAAAAGAACTCATTATAAGAATATTATTCATTAACAAAACGTGATACAAAAACTTTTCATTTGGAAAAGGTATCTTTAATAAAAATATATTTTAATAATATAATATGGATATGTATGCCTTAAAAAAAAGAGATCTTTTGTTGTATTATGATATATAATAATAACTTTTTCTATCTTCTTTCGGCTCTGTTAACCTTAGGAAAAATTTTTATTTTAGACATGGATTTGCAAAGTGATAGGAAATTTGTTTACCGCTTTTATCTGAATCTCAGTTTAAATTAACATAATTATTGAAAATGATGGTAGAGAAAAAATGGTAGTTGATATATTCAAAACAGTCGATAAAATCGTCAACTTAACAGTTATGTAACCTATATGCTATATCCATCTGTAATAACCCTACTTGTTTAGATCATGTCACAACACCTTTAGCTTCTTACCTTCTAGTGTTATTGTTGTTATGAGGGATAATACTTTCCTCAGATTTGTCCCAGATGATGATAGAAACCGGTTATATAAAATGATGGAGTAAAATGATAAAGAATTCAGTTATCGTGCAAAGATTATCCTATTTAGGGATAAAGGATACAGGGTTCCTGAAATAAGGAAGAAGGCCACTACCAATCATCATCATGACATCAACATAAGAAAATGGATACATCGATCGATTCAATGAACAGAGCATTGAGGGAATCGCTTCTAAAATTCACAAACATAAATCATTCAAGATAACTTCATAGATCGAGAAAAAGATTGTAGAAATAGCAACAACCAGAAATCCAAGAGACAGTTATGGTGGATTACCATTTTCCACATGGTCTTTAAGTACTTGCAGAATATGTATGTATCAAAGGAACTAAAACTAGTGGAACCTAAAAGTCACACCGAAATATGAAATATCCTCCTAAAACACAGGATAAGATATAGAGACAGTCAAAGATTACATTAGGAAACAGTACTGACCAGAATAGTTTGAAAAAAAGAGGATTAAAGAGTTAGGGTACGCAAATCCATCATCCGAATTCATCCATCTTTATGAAGATGAGAAGGAGGGACCGATAGTATATAGTAGCCAAAACTTACGGTGGTACCTCTTCTTGGTCATCCATAATACTGTCTAAAGTTAGTAAGGTTCAAAAAACCAAGGGAATTCTAAATGTATTTGGTGTCTATGATTATACAAATAACTAGATGTAGACACACACACCTACAAACATAAAACCGGAAAGCAATTCTTGGATTTTGTCAACCGGATTTATCAGAAATATGATGATAGCATAAAGAAGGTATTTCTGGTTTTAGATAACGTATCAGTACACAAATCAAACAAGGTAAAACAAACAATAACCAAATGTTATCCGCGAATACAGTTGGTGTTTCTTCCAACTAGATCTCCTAAATTAAATTTGATAGAGGTAAGAAGGTGGT